>DATIYW010000078.1:0-22773 GCA_035517415.1 Thermoanaerobaculaceae bacterium | reverse complement strand
GGCTCACTCGTGCTCGGCCATCACCCGCCACGCCACCAGCCGGTCGTTCATCGCGCGGATGCGGCGGCAGAGGAGCTGGCAGAGCAGGCCGAGGAACTGGCGCGCGGCGTCGGGGTCCATCTCGAGCACTTCCTGCAGCCGCCGGCTGTCGACGGTGAACACCGTGCAGCCGCCGGTGTGGGCGCGCGCGTCGGCGGAGCGCGGCTGCTCGTCGATCAGCGCCATCTCGCCGAACACCTCGCCGCGCGAGAGGATCGTCAGCGCCTCCTCGCCCATGCCGGGGAGGCGGCGCGAGATCCGCACCTGGCCGTCGACGACGATGTAGAGCTTCTCGCCCGACTCGCCCTCGCCGAAGATCAGCGCCTCCGGCTCGAACCGCTCCTCCTGCGAGTAGGTGGCGAGCAGGCGCAGCTCCGATGCCGAGAGGCCCTGCTCCTTGAGCAGGCTGATTTTCGCCGCCTGGTCGAGGAACACGCGCTCGCCGGGCTGGCCGACCGCGCCGCGCCGCGGCACCGCGCCCGGCGTGATCAGCTCCGCCATCGCGCCGTTGGCGGAGCGCACCTTGGCGGCGAGCGAGTGCCAGAACGACCACAGCAGCGCGACGCCGACCTCGCGGTTGGCGATCACGAGCTGGTCGAGCTCGGCGGCGGGGAAGCGCAGCACCGATCCGGCCTCCATGCCGATGATGGTGGAGGAGCGGGGTTTGTGGTCGACGAACGAGACCTCGCCGACGATCTCGCCGACGCCGAGCGCGGCGAGGACCTGGGTGCCGATCGGCGTGCGCCGGCACACCTGCAGCCGGCCGTCCATCAGCACGAACATGTCGCGGTCGCCCTGGTCCTCGCGGCAGAGCACCTGGGCGTGGCGGAACGCCTCGCGCCGCCCGATCTGCGCGAGCTGCACGAGCTGGGCGTCGGAGAAGTGGCGGAAGGCGCGGAACCGGCGCAGGTCGAGGGACACGCGCAGCAGCTCCTCGCGCTTGGGCGGCGGCGTCGTGCGCGGCGGCCGTCCCTCCGACAGCGTGAGGGTGGAGAACAGCCGCGCCCGGGTCAGCGCGACCTGCTCGCAGGCGCGCTGCAGCGCGGTGGCGCGCTGCCGGTGCAGGTCGGTCAGCTCCTCCTTGCCCATGCGGCAGAGCGCGCCGAGCGTGTCGACGCGGCGGCGCGCCGCCATCTCCTCGCCCTCGCCCAGCCCCTGGCTCAACAGGTGCGCGTCGATGCCGTGGCGGAGCGCCTCGGGGTAGTCCTCGAGCTCGAGCGCGATGCGCGCCGCTTCGATCGCCAGCTTGCGGTCGAGCGGGTTGAGACGCCGCGCCTGGACGAACTCCTCGAGCGCGGCGCGCAGGTCGCGCCGGCGCAGGTGGAGGTAGCCGGCGCCGGCGTAGGCGAGGTAGTGGAACGGCGCGCGCAGCTTGGCGAGGTCGAACATCTCCTGCGCGCGGGGCAGCTCGCCGCGCGCCTCGAGGATGCGCGCCATCCCGACCGCGTGCGAGGCCTCGAGGTTGCGCCGCTTGTGCTCGCGGTCCGGGTCCTCGGCCGGCGTCGCGTTGCGGCGTAGCGCGGCGGCGCGCTGGCGCAGCGACTCGCCGCGCGGCGTCAGTCCGGCCGCCAGCTCGTAGAGGTCGGCCGCGAACGTCGGCTGCCCGGCCTGCTCGAGCTGCTCGGCGAGGGTGACGAGCCGCTGCGCGAAGACCGGGTGCGGCTGGACGTCGTTGTTGGCGCTCATGGACACACTCTGCCCTGGAAATTATCCTAGGATGTGCCTGCGAACGTGTCAAACCCCTTCCCGAGAGCGGAGAAACCCCGCTGCGACCTGGTCGAATGCCGTGCCTGCCCGCGGCTGGTGGCGTGGCGGGAGGCGCAGGCCGCGGTCGTTCCCCGGAGGTTCCGCGCGTGGGTCGAGGCGCACGGCTTCTGGGGGCGGCCGGTGCCGGCGTTCGGCGACCCGGACCCGTGGCTCGCGATCGTCGGGCTCGCCCCCGCCGCGCAGGGCGCCAACCGCACCGGACGGATGTTCACCGGCGACCGCTCCGGCGACTTCCTGTTCGCCGCGCTCCACCGCGCCGGCCTCGCCAGCGCCCCGCGCAGCGAGGTCCGCGGCGACGGCCTGCGCCTCGCCGGGGTCCTGATCACCGCGCCGGTGCGCTGCGCCCCCCCGGCCAACCGCCCGCTCGCGGAGGAGGTCGAGAACTGCAGCGGGTATCTGCGTGCCGATCTCGCGGGCTGTCGGAGCCTGCGAGTGGTGCTGGCGCTCGGCGGGTTCGCCCACGCCGCGATCGAGCGGCTCGCCCGCGAGGCGGGGAAGGCGGAGGGGATCGGACGGTTCCGCCACGGCGCCGAGTGGTGCCTCGGAGCGGGCGCGTGGCTGGTGGACTGCTACCACGTCTCGCAGCAGAACACGTTCACCGGGCGTCTGACGCAGGCGATGTTCGACGCGGTGCTCGCCCGCTGCATCGCGCTGCGCGCGGCCGGCTGAGCGGCGAGCGAGCGAGCCGGCGACCGGGACAACGGGAGCCGGCGGGCGGGGTGGTAGCCTTGCGGCGCGGAGGTCGCGATGGTGGAGGCGGAAGGCCGCCGGTGGCCGTTCGACGGCGAGGACAGGATCGACCCCGGCCTGCTCGAGACGTTCCCGTACGAGTACCCGGCGAAGGAAGCCGAGGTCGTGATCTCGACCGACGAGTGGAACTGCGTCTGCCCGTACTCGGGCCTGCCGGACTTCGGCGCGCTGACGATCCGTTACGTCCCGGCCGCGGTCTGCCTGGAGCTGAAGTCGCTCAAGTACTACCTGACGACCTTCCGCACCGTCGGGATCTACCAGGAGCACGCCGCGAACCGGGTGCTGCGCGACCTCGTCGGCGCCTGCCGGCCGCGCCGGATCGAGGTGTCGCTCGACTACCGGCTGCGCGGCGGTCTCCACACCGTCGTCACGGTGAGGGAACCATAGCGGGGACGCGAATCGGGGGTTTCCGGGGCGCGACTACCGGCCGCGGTGGCGGTGGATGAGGATCCAGGCGCCGTCGTCGCGCAGCTCGAACACGTCGCTCGACCAGCCCTCCTCGTGGTGGCGCGCGCCGGCCTCGGTCCAGGTCTTGCGGTAGTGGTAGGTCGCGAC
The DNA here is from genome assembly GCA_035517415.1 of Thermoanaerobaculaceae bacterium. Classification (GTDB taxonomy): domain Bacteria; phylum Acidobacteriota; class Thermoanaerobaculia; order Thermoanaerobaculales; family Thermoanaerobaculaceae; genus DATIYW01. Next base: position 19,662 of record DATIYW010000078.1, on the reverse strand, counting down.
CGCGCTCGCGCCGTAGACGCGGATGAGCGCCTGCTCGAAGCGCAGTTCCTTGACCTCGGCGCCGCGCTCGCGCAGGCGGCGGATCGGCTCCAGGTAGGCGAACGAGCCGGAGACGCGCCCGCCCGACTCCACCATCGTGAACGAGGCCGCGAGGTAGGGCGAGAGCGCATCGGCGTCGAGCACCAGCTCGCCCTTGCGCAGCTCCTCGAGCACGCCCGAAACGGCGGCGTCGGGGCTCGGCTTGGCAGGGGCGTCGGCGGGGCCGGCGAGCGGCAGCAGGCAGGCGATCAGACTCGCGAGCATTCCGTCATTCTAGTCGTCCGGGGCGCGACCGACGCGGTCGGGAGCGTGGCTGCGCGCGCGGTGCGGCCGCTGCAGGCTCAAGCCGCGGCAGGGAGCCGGAGCGCCTCGAGCCTGGCACGCATCGCGCCGTCGATCGGCACCGGCTTGCTGGCGGAGTAGTCGAACATGACCTGCACGGTCTCGGCCTCCGCGGCGAGGCGTCCGGACGCTTCGACGCGATAGGCGATGGTGAAGCTCGAGCGGCCGATCGAGCGGACGCCGAGGCCGATCCGCACCTCGTCAAGCAGCTCGATCGGCGCCCGGTAGTCCACCGCGACCCGCGCCACGATCACGGGGATCGAGCTGGCGGCGCCGGCGAAGCCGAAGCGCTCGCGCCAGAGGGCGACACGGGCGGTCTCGAGAAAGGTGACGAGGACGGCGTTGTTGACGTGGTTCATCGCGTCGATGTCGGCGAACCGGACCGCGATCGGGCAGACGAACGGGAACCCCTCCATGCTGACCCCTTTCACGCGGCCCGCAGCCCCAGCGCCTACCCGGCGCCCGCCGCCGCACCGGGCCTTTCGCCGGCCCCCGCCCAACGCCGCGAGAGCGCCAGCAACTGCGGAAGGCGGTGGAGCGCGGCCTTCCTTCCCGCCTCGACGAGCTCCTCGAGACGGCCGAACTCCGACCAGTGGGCGTCCCCAACCGCCGGCCGGACGACGAGGTCCGCGTCCCTCGTGATGAGGTCGCGGAGGGCCTTATGCGTCATCGTCGCGCCGCGCAGGATCGCGCGCGGCAGCGTGATCGAACCCGCGTCGTCGGCGCCGACCTCCTCGCCGACGTCGACCGCCACGAGCGGCCGGCGGCCGAGCAGGCGGGCCTGAACGACCGGCACGTCCGCGACGCTGCCGCCGTCCACCAAGGCGCGGCCCCCGACGAGGTACGGCGGCAGCACCGCCGGAATCGCGCTCGAGGCCATCAGCGCAAGGCGCAGCGGGCCGTGCCGCAGCACGACCGGCTCGCCGGTGGCGAAGTCGGTCGCGACCGCCATGAACGGGAGCGGGAGGTCCTCGATCCGCCGGTCCTCGACCAGGAACGCGAGCGCCTTCTCGATCTCGGCGTGCTCGAGCCAGCTGCGCCGCTCGAGGGCGAGCGCGACGATGGCGTGGCGCTTGAGGCGGCGCGCGAACTGCAGCAGCAGGCTGTCCCGGCTCGTCACGTTCTCGGTGAGGCGGACGTCGGGCAGGGCGCGGGGAAAGCCGGCGGCGAGGAACTGCCGCCACCGCACCAGCACCGCCTCCGAGCTGCCCATCGTCAGCCACATCGCTCCGACCACCGCCCCCGCGCTGGTGCCGGCGATGCCGGCCACGCGGACCCCCGCCTCCTCGAGCACCGACAGGACGCCGATGTGGGCGAGGCCGCGCGCCCCGCCGCCGCCGAGCGCGAGGAGGACGCCTCGGGGCCGGCGCGCGGACCGCCGCAGGAAGTCGAAAATGCCCATGCGCGCGTCATGTTAGCCGAGCCCGGGAAACACCGCGAACCGCCGCCGGACCTCCGCGCGTCGGCCGCTCGCCTCGTCGCCGCGGTCGGAGGCCCCCGACGGATCCCCTCGGGCGCCCCCGGGGCGAGCGGTTCGCCCCTTCCTAACCGCTGCCGGGCGAAGTAGACTGGCACTCGAAATTCAGGGATGGCGTTCGCGGCGGCGGCATCGATCTCGGACTCTTGGCGGTCGGGCCGCACGACGTGACCTGGGGGGAACGGCGATGCCGGCAGAGCCGAGCGGTCCGGCCGGCGGCGACGGCCGAGCAAGGAGGCGCGTGATGCGAGGCAGGAACCTGATTACCGTCTTGGTCGGACTCTCGATCGGTGCGTGGGCGACGGTGGGGCGCGCCGGACCGCTTCAGCGGGTCGTGAACGACGCGGACACGGTCGTGCTGCAAGGCAACGTCCATCCGCTCGCGCGGGCCGAGTTCGACGTCGGCCGCACCGCGGCGAGCCTGCCCGAGGAGCGGATGATCCTGACGCTGAAGATCTCGCCGGAGAAGCGGGCCGCGCTCGACCGCCTGCTCGCGGACCAGCAGGACCCGTCCTCGCCCGAGTATCACCACTGGCTCACCCCGGAGGAGTTCGGCACCCGCTTCGGCGCGACCCAGGACGAGGTCGCGCTGGTCACCGACTGGCTGCGCTCGCACGGGTTCGCGATCGACGAGGTCGGCAAGGGCCGAACGTGGGTCAACTTCAGCGGCACCGCGTCCGACGTCGAGGCCGCCTTCCACACCGAGATCCACGACTACGTCACCGACGGCGTGCTCCACCACGCAAATGCGACCGACCCGTCGATTCCGCGCGCGCTCGCCGACCTGGTCGGCGGCGTCGTCTCGCTCCACGACTTCCACGCCAGCCCGGCGAGCCACCAGGTCAGACCCGAGACCAACGTCAGCAACGGGTCGCACTGGCTCAGCCCGGCCGACTACGGGGTGATCTACGACCTGAACCCGCTCTACAACTCCGGCATCAACGGCGCGGGCCAGTCGATCGCCGTGGTCGCGCGCTGCAACATCAAGCTGACCGACGTCCAGTACTTCCGCACCTTCTTCGGACTCCCCGCCAACGACCCGCAGTTCATCCTCAACGGCACCGACCCGGGCATCGTCAACAGCGCCGAGGAGGGCGAGGCCGACCTCGACGGGGAGTGGTCGGGCGCGGTGGCGCCCAACGCGACGATCAAGATGGTGATCAGCAAGTCCACCAACACCACCGGCGGCGAGACGCTGTCGGCGCAGTACATCGTCAACAACAACACGGCGCCGATCCTGACGATGAGCTTCTACCTCTGCGAAGCGAGCATGGGAAACGCGGCCAACACGTTCTACAACAACATGTGGTCGCAGGGCGCCGCGGAGGGGATCTCGGAGTTCGTGTGCTCCGGCGACTCCGGGGCGGCGGGTTGCGACAAGGACACCAACACCACTGCGACCCAGGGCCTGGGCGTCAACGGCGACTGCACCCCGCCGACCAGCGTGTGCGTGGGCGGCACGGAGTTCCTCGACAGCCCGGCGTCCACCTACTGGGCGGCGGCGAACGGGTCGGGCTACGTGTCCGCGCTCGGTCTCATCCCCGAGGAGGCGTGGAACGAGAGCGCCAACGTCGCCGGCGGGACGCAGCTGTGGTCGACCGGAGGCGGCGCGTCCGCGGTGTACGCGAAGCCGTCGTGGCAGGTCGCGAAGGGTGTGCCGAGCGACGGCGTCCGCGACGTGCCGGACGTCTCGCTCGCGGCGGCGGGGCACAACGCCTACATCGTCATCCAGGAGCACGTCCAGGGCTCCAACACGTTCAACGGCACGAGCGGGACCTCGGCGGCGACGCCGTCGATGGCCGGGATCATGGCGCTCGTGCTGCAGAAGACCGGGCAGCGGCAGGGGAACCCGAACCCGCGCCTCTACCAGCTCGCGGCCGCCCAGTTCGCCGGCACCGGCCCCAGCGTCTTCCACGACGTCACCACCGGCAACAACTCGGTGCCCGGACAGAACGGCTACTCCTGCGGCACAGGCTACGACCTCGCGACCGGGATCGGCTCGGTCGACGGCGCCGCGCTGGCGAACAACTGGGCAGGGGGAGGCGGCGGCGGGGGCGGCACGGTGACGATCTACTCCGACGGTTTCGAGGGCTCGTTCCCGGGCCAGTGGCAGCTGTTGGTCTCGAGCGCACAGGGCACCGACAACACGGTCGGCTGGGGTCGCAGCACCTATCGCGCAGCCTCGGGCGGCGCCAGCATCTGGTGCGCGGGCGGCGGCAGCCACGCCCAGCCCCCGGGCGGGAACTACCTCCCCAACGAGGGGACGTTCGCGGTCTACGGGCCGTTCTCGCTCGCGGACGCCACCTCGGCCACGCTCGACTACGACACCTGGTACAACACCGAGTCGGGCTACGATTTCCTCTACGCGATGATCTCGACCGACGGGAGCAACTACCACGGCCTGGCCGGTCTCTCGGGCAGCAGCGGCGGCTGGGTCCACAAGACCCTCAACTTCGCCGACGTCTCCGGCGTCACCTCGATCGGCGCGTCGCAGGTCTGGGTCGCGTTCATCTTCATCTCGGATTCGAGCACGCAGATGGAGGGCGCCTACGTCGACAACGCCGTGATCAAGAAGGTGACCGCGGCGCCGAGCTGCACCTACTCGCTCGGCTCGAGCTCGCAGTCGTTCTCCTCGAGCGGGGGGTCGGGGAGCTTCACGGTCATCGCGAGCTCGTCGAGCTGCGCGTGGACGGCGGCGAGCAACAACACCTCGTTCCTCAACGTCACCTCGGGGTCGAGCGGGACCGGCAACGGCACCGTGGGCTTCTCGGTGGCGGCGAACCCCGGCTCCGCGCGGACCGGCACGATCACGGCGGCCGGGCAGACGTTCACCGTCAACCAGTCGGCGGGCGGCATCAACTACCTCTACAGCCGCTGGCTCCCAGCCGTGATCCACAAGAACGGGTTGAACCAGGCGAAATACCGGTCCGACGTCGGCGTGCTCAACCAGGCGGGCCAGGCGGCCGACCTCGAGTTCATCATGCACGCCTCCGACGGGCCGCACACGATGACGACGACCGTCGGCGCGCACGGCCAGCTCCTGCAGACCGACATCGCCGCCTGGCTCGGCGTCACCACGGACTCGGGCGCGCTCGAGGTGAAGTCCGACCAGCCATTCTTCCTCACCGGCAGGACGTTCAACCAGGCCGGCGCCAACCTCACGTACGGGCAGGACTACGTTGGCGAGACGCCGTCATCGCTGCTGGCGGCGGGGCAGTCGGCATACCTGCTGCAGCTCGTCGAGAACGGCGCCTACCGGAGCAACATCGGCATCGCGAACGCCGGCACCAGCACCGCGAGCGTCACGGTGACGCTCTATGACGGCCAAGGGAACCAGGTGTGGACCGACACGCGGAGCTACTCGGCGGGCCAGTTCTACCAGTACCAGCAGCCGTTCCTGCCGCTCGGCGGCACCGCCAACGGCTACGCCAAGGTCACGGTCGTCTCCGGCAACGGGATCTACGTCACGGGCTCGCTGATCGACCAGAACACGAACGATCCGACGACGCTGTACGGACAGCACTGATTCGGCGGCGTTCGACGACGGAAAGAGGCCGGGGCGCGCGCCCCGGCCTCACGCTTTCAAGCGCGGTTCGGATCCGTCAGCGCGGGGGCGCGGCCGCGGAGGCGTCCGGCCCGACGAACTGCGCCGCGAACGCCTTCGGGGACAGCGGCTCGCCGGTCGAGTAGGTCACGAACTCCTGCCACGGGAGACTCGCGCCGGGCCCGAACACTCTGTCCTTCATGAATTTGCCGACCCTCGGGTTGCCGAAGTAGATGATCGCCGCGGGGTTCCCCTTGGGGTAGATCTCGCGGCAGATCGCGGCGTGGAGCTGCGACGCGTAGAGGTCGCCGAGCTCGTAGTTGTGATAGTAGACGGGGACCGACACGATGTGGATCTTGCTCGCCCAGCCGCCCGCCGGCGCCTCCGGCGGACGCTTGAGCCCTTGGTAGCGCGAGACGAGGCCCCACCACAGCGCGTCGAGGTCCTGGTCGGGGTTGGCGTAGAGCGCCTTCTCGAACCGCAGCATCACCTGGCACCAGCGCGAGAACAGCAGCGCCTCGTTGCGCAGCCGCTCGGCCATCGGCGCGGCCATCCGGGCGGCGGTGGGCGGGTCGGCGAGGGCGAGGGCGCGGTAGAACGCGGCGTTCTCGGACAGGCGGCCGAACATCATCGCCACCCCCTCGGTGGCGAAGATGTGGTCCTCGGTGCGGAGGAAGTAGGGGAGCGCGCGGTCGACGTAGTACGAGTACACGCCGTGGCCCAGCTCGTGGAGGGTGGTGCCGAGCCAGGCCTGGTTCGGCTTGATGTTGAGCAGCGCCCGCACGTCGCCGTTGTGGTCCATGTCCTGGCAGAACGCGTGGGGGTTCTTCCCCTTGTGTTCGAGCAGGTCGGAGCGGGCGAGGATCGGGTCGGCGTTGAGGCCGATGCCGCGGTAGAACGCGGCGACGAGCGGGCCGATCTGCTTCCCCGCCAGCGGCGCGTCGAAGTCGACGTCGGAGAGGTTGGGCGGCTCCTGGAAGAACCGGTTCGTGTAGTCCCACGGCATCAACTCCGCGGCCGTCGTCCCCATCCGGGCGGCTTGCACGGCGTCGATGCGCGCCTTCGCCTGGGCGAACGGCGCGGCGGTGAGCCGGTCGAGCTCGTCGAACAGCCCGAGCAGCCAGCCCTCGTCCTGCTCGTTGAGGGCGAGCTGCATGGCGTAGAAGTCGCGAAACCCCAGCTTCCTGGCGGCCTGGTTGCGCAGCTTGACGACCTCGACGACGTCGGCGGCGAGCGCCGCTCCGACCTGCTTCGAGGCGAGCCAGTAGGCCTTCCTCTCGGCGCGCGACCGCGACGACGCGAGGACGTCGTCGATCTGGTTGTCGGTGACCTCCTTGCCGTCGACCTTGGCGCGGAAGGTCGAGAACCGCTGCTCGATCGCGGTCGAGCGCTCGATGATCCGCGCGAGCAGCGCCGGGTCGAGCTGGCGGCCGAGATAGCGGAGGTAGATCACCTCGAGCAGCCGCCTCTTGATCGGGTTGGCGATCGCCCCCGCGGACCTCGCCTCTTTCAGGAACGCGAACGCCTGCGGGTCGGTGTAGACGTTCTCGAGCTCGGTGCGGAGCTTGCTGGAGCGCTGGTACGCCTCGTCCTTGCCGGTGGTCATCGCCTCCCACCAGGCCAGGTTCGCCGCCCGCTCCATCGGCGCCACCTTGGCCTCGTGATCCTTGAGGAACTGGTTGAACCGTTCGCTCATCGATGTGGTCTCCGCCTGGTCCGCGGCCAGCACCGGCGCCGCCGCGGCGATTGCCAGAACCACGCATGCCAACCTCGACATTCGCGCCTCCCCGACGGCCGAGCAGTATAGCCGCGCACCGGCGCCGCCGCCCGGTCGTCCCGGTGTGCTTCGGTCCGGCTATCCTGCGCGGGTCGCGAAGGAGGACCGGGATGAAGATCCGCCGCGCCGCCATCGTCGCAACCTGGCTGCTGTCCGTCGCGGCCGCCCAGGCGCAGCAGGTCGCGGTTCGACAGGAGGTGCTCGGCAACGGCCTCAGGCTGCTGCTGGTCGAGCGCCACGGCGCTCCGCTCGTGTCGTGCGGCTGGACCGCGCGAACGGGCTCGGTCGACGAGGCGCCCGGACTCACCGGCGTCTCGCACCTGCTCGAGCACCTGATGTTCAAGGGCACGCGCACGATCGGCACGCGGGACTTCGCCCGCGAGGAGCGGCTGCTGGCGGAGGAGGACCGGCTGCAGGCCGCGATCGAGGGCGAGTACTCGCTGCTGCGGGACCGCCTGCGCCGCGGCGAGATCGCGGGCGACGTTCACGACCCCGCCAACGCCACGCCGGAGCTGGCCCAGGCGCGGGCGCAGCTCGCGCGGCTGGCCGCCGACGAGCACGCTCTCGTGGTGCGCGACGAGTTCGACCGCATTTACGCCGCCGAGGGCGCCTCCGACCTCGACGCCTACACCACCCAGGACCAGACCGCCTACGTCGTCACGCTGCCGGCGAACAAGCTGGAGCTGTGGTTCTGGCTCGAGTCCGACCGCCTCGCGGCCCCGGTCTTCCGCGAGTTCGAGGCGGAGCGCGCCGTCGTGCTCGAGGAGCGGCGGATGCGGACCGAGTCGACGCCGACCGGTCTCCTCGACGAGGAGTTCGACGCGATGTTCTGGGCGGGCTCGCCGTATTCGCACCCGGTGGTCGGCTGGCCTGGGGACCTCGATTCGATCACACGCGAGCAGGCGGCGACCTACTTCGCGCGCCGCTACGCCCCCAACAACGTCACGGCGGTCGTGGTCGGCGACTTCGTCTCGGCCGGTGCGCTCGACCTCGCTCGGCGCTACTTCGGGCGGCTTCAGGGCGGCCGATCCGCCCCGAGCGAGGCGGCCACGAGCGCGCCTCCGCGGCGGTCGGCGAGGCGCATGACCGCCGAGGCCGACACCAACCCGCAGGTCACGATCCGGTTCCGCGCCGTGCCGCTCGGGCACCGCGACGCGCCCGCGTTCCAGCTGCTCGCCGACCTGCTCGACCGTCGCACCGGGCGCCTCTACCCGGCGCTGGTGGAGACCCGGAAGGTGGCGGTCGGGGAGCCGGCCGCGACGTTCGACCCGCTCCGTCACGACGGGAGCTTCGAGGTCACCGCGGAGGTCGCCGAGGGCCGCTCGCCCGACGACCTCGAGCGTGCCGTGCTCGACGAGCTGGCGAGGCTGGCGGCCGAGCCGGTCGGCGACCGGGAGCTCGAGCGCGCCAAGCACCTGGAGACGGCGGACGCCATCCGGCAGCTGCGCTCCGGCGACGAGCTGCTGCGCCGCCTCATGCTCGACGACGCGGTCGACTCGTGGCCGCTCATCAACGAGTTCCCGCGACGGATCGCGGCGGTCGCGCCCGGCGACATCCGGCGCGTTGCGGCGGGCTACCTCGCGCCCGAGCGGCGCTGCGTCGCCGTCTACCTCCGGCGGGGCGACTCCGCGGCGGTGGCGCCTGCCGCCGGTGGCGAGAGGTGAGACGGTGATGCGCGCGATGACGACGCGAACGGCCCTGGCGGCGGCGCTCCTGGCGGCGATCGCAACCGGTGCGACGGCAGCCGGGGCAGAGATCCCGAGACGGCCCGAGCAGCTCGTCTTCCCGCCGCTCGCGTTCCCCGTCCCGGACGCGGGCGCGATGCGCGTGACCTTGGCGAACGGGCTTCCGGTCTACCTCGTCGAGGACCGCTCCCTGCCGCTGGTCGAGGTCGACGTGATCTTCCGCGGCGGGCAGTACCTCGAGCCGGAGGGCAAGGAAGGGCTGGCCCAGCTCACGGCTCGGGTGTGGCGGAACGGAGGCGCCGGCGACCTCGACGCCAGGCGCTTCGACGAGGCGGTCGACGACCTCGGCGCGAAGCTGACGACGGAGATCGGGCCGGCGACGGGCCGGGTCCACCTCGACCTCCTCGCCCGGGACGCGGGTCGCGGCCTCGACCTCCTCCGCGACTTGCTCCTCGCGCCCCGCTTCGATCCGGCACGGCTGGCGGCCGCGAGGGCCGAGCTGCTGGCCGATCTCCGCAGCCGCAACGACGATCCGGCCGACGTCGAGGACCGCGAGTGGAGCCGGCTCGTCTACGGCGAGCGTTACTGGCTCAACCGCCTGCCGACGGAGGGTTCGCTCGGCGCAATCCGGCGCGAGGACGTGGCCGGGTTCGAGCGGCGGCTCGCCGACCCCTCGGCGATGGTGGCGGCGGTCTCGGGCGACTTCGAGCGCGCGGCGATGCTGGCGAGACTCGACGCCACGCTCGGCTCTCTTCCGCGCGGCGGCGTCGCCCTCCCGCCGGTTCCCCAGCCGACCGGGACCGCGCCGCCCGGCGTGTACCTCGTCGACGTGCCCGGTGCGAGCCAGGGGCGCGTCTCGATCGGCCACCTCGGCGCGCGCCGACCGCTCGCGGACGAGTTCGCGCTCAAGGTCGCGGCGGACATCGCGGGCGGGCCCGGGTTCCAGGCGTGGATGCTGTCCCGCATCCGCTCCGAGGAGGGCCTGGCCTATGCCGCATACGCCGACTTCACCGTCGGCTCGCTCTACCCCGGCGACTTCCGCGCCTCGTTCCAGTCCAAGTCGTCGACCTGCGCGCGGGCCGCCCTGATGACGACCGAGCTGCTCGCCAAGCTCCGCACCGGCGCCGTCACGGACGCGGAGCTGCGGATGAGCAGGAACTCGTTCGCCGCGGCGCTGCTCCGCCTGTTCGAGACGAGGTTCCAGGCGGCGGCACGCTTCGCCCAGGACGAGATCGAGGGCCGGGACCACGCCTACTGGTCCGGATACGCCGACCGGATGGCGGCGGTGACGGCCCCGGCGGTGGGCGCGGCGGCGAAGGCCCACATCCGCCCGGGCGAGTACATCGTGCTCGTGGTCGGGGACGTCGCCGAGATCCTCAAGGGCGGTGCGGACCATCCCGAGGCGCGGCTCGACCATCTCGGGCCGCTCACGCGGGTCCCGCCGCGCGACCCTCGCACGCTCCTGCCGGCCGCGAGGTGAGCGCCCGGTCCGGCCGCGGCCGGTCTGGTAATCTCGCGGGCGTCGCAGCGTCGCGGTCGCGAAGCGGGGACGACGGGGTGGGAAAGGCCGACACAGCAGCCACGCGGGTGGTGCTCCACCGCCTCTCGGGGGCGAAGAAGGCCCTCGACCTCTGCCGGCTGGTGGAGGCCTTGCAGCTGAAGGGGCGGCGGGTCGCCGTGTGGTTCGCCGACCCGGGGCGCGCCGCCACGCTCGACGACTACCTGTGGACGTTTGCACAGCAGGCGTTCGTGCCGCACGCCTTGTGGGACGGTCTGGACCAGATCGAGGACCCGGTCGCGATCGTCGCGGGGCCGCTCGAGAACCCGAACGGCGCGGAGGTGCTCGTGCTCGGCGAGCGCCTCGCCGATCCGGCCAGCGCACGCGCCTGGAGCGAAGTGCACGACTTCCTGACCTCCGCGCCGGAGGACGAGGGCAAGGCGGAGGCGTGGCAAGCCAGCGGCTTCGCGGTCCAAGTGGTGGAGGGCGTGGCCGCGGCAAAGCCGCGCCGCTGAAGCCCACCCCGTTCCCCGGATCGGCCGATGTGCAACCACGCACAAGCCGCCGGCCCGAGTGGCCCGCGCCCGGTCGTGCTAGAATCCGTCGCCGCTGCAGCGGCGGGAGGGGTTCATGAAGTCGTTCGGGTTCATCGGTTTCGGCCTCGCGACGGGGTTGCTCGCGGCAGCGGCTCTCGGTCAGGAGGCGCAGGCGCCCGCGATCAAGCTCGGCTTCGTCGACGTGGAGAAGGCGCTGGCGAGCACCGAGGAGGGCAAGGTCAAGCTCAAGCAGCTGGACGACTGGGCGCGGCCCAAGCAAGACGAGATCAACCAGCGCGGCAAGGAACTCAGCGACCTGCAGGCGGAGATGGTCTCCAAGCAGGGCACGGCGAGCAGCGACGTGCTCGAGGACCTCAACCGCAAGTTCGTCGCCAAGAAGCGCGACCTCGAGGACGTTCAAAGGGCAGCCAAGCGCGACTTCGACGAGCGGCAGAACGCGGTGCTGCGGGACCTCGGCAGCAAGCTGCAGGACGTGATCACGAAGTACGCCGACCAGAACCGCTACACCGCCGTGTTCATCCTCAAGCCCAACGACCTCGCCTACCTGGCGAACTCCGCCGACCTCACCGACACCGTGGTCAAGCTCTACAACACGCAGTATCCCGTGCAGGCGAAGGCGCCGAGCCCGGCGCCGGCGAAGTGACGGCGGGCGCGAGCTGCCTGGAGTGACACCGTGGGACGACGACTGACACGCAAACAGATCAAGCAGGACGAGTTCATCACCTTCGTGGATCGCGGCGTGCACTGGATGGGGTCGAACTGGCGCCAGGTCGCGTACGGCCTCGGCGGCTTGCTCGTCGTCGCCGCCGTCTACTGGGGCATCACCGCCTACCTCGGCAGCCGCGTCGACGCGGCGACGCAGGCGATCGCGGGAGCGCTCGACGTCTACGACGCGCCGGTCGGGACGACGGCCCCGGCGGACGCCAAGCTCAAGTTCGCCACCGACGGCGAGCGGTTGACCGCCGCGGCGAAGGCGTTCGAGGACGTCCGCTCGCGCTACTCGCTCACGCCGCAGGCGCGCGTCGCCTCGCTCTACCTGGCGCGGATCGCCGTCGACCGCGGCGACCAGGGCGAGGCGCTGCGGATCCTCTCGGAGATCACCAGCAAGCATTCGTCCGATCCGATCGTCCGCCTCGCGATGCTCGACCTGCTCCGCATCCGCATCGCGCGCGGCGACGGCCCGCAGCTCGCCAAGGAGCTCGAGGACATGGCCTCGGGGCGCGATCCGCGGCTGCCGCGCGACCTCGCGCTGTTCGAGCTCGCCAAGATGTGGGATCACGAGCGCAAGACCGACGAGGCGAACCGCCTCTACCGCAAACTGGTCGAGGATTACCCCGAGTCGTCGTACCGGAGCGAGGCGCAGCAGCGGCTCTCGGCGTCGAGCTGACGCCGCGCAGGCCGGACGCGTCCGCGCCGCCCGGCGCGCGGGCGCGCGACGCCAGCCCGGCGGCGACGCCACCGGCGGCGCGGGAGGGGCGTTGAACTTCGTCGAGATCATCGCCAGGAAGCGGGACGGGTTCGAGCTCGACGCCGCGGAGATCGCGGCCTTCGTCCGCGGCGCGACCGACGGGTCCATCGGCGACGAACAGCTCGCCGCGATGCTGATGGCGATCTGCATCCGCGGCGCGAGCCCGGCCGAGACCCAGCACCTGGTCGAGTCGATGCGCGACTCGGGCGCCCGGTGGCGCGTCGGAGACGAGGCGCCCGAGGCGGTCGACAAACACTCCACCGGCGGCGTGGGCGACACCGTCTCGCTCGTGTTCGCGCCGCTCGTCGCGGCGTGCGGCGTGCCGGTGATGATGATGGCGGGCGCGGGTCTCGGCCACACCCAGGGCACGCTCGACAAGCTCGCCGCCATTCCGGGCTTCCGCACCGCCGCCGGCCGCGACGAGGCGCTGGCGCGGCTGCGCGCATGCGGGGTGAGCTTCGCCGCCCAGAGCCGCGAGATCGCGCCCGCGGACAAGAAGCTCTACCTGCTGCGCGACGTGACGGGCACGGTGCCCTCGCTGCCGCTGATCGTCGCCTCGATCATGTCGAAGAAGCTCGCGGTCGGCGCCGCGCGGCTGGTGCTCGACGTCAAGTGCGGCCCGGGCGCGTTCTGCAAGACGCCGGTCGCCGCGGACGCGCTGGCCCGGGCGCTCGTCGACGTCGCGCGGCGCGCCGGGGTGGAGGTTCGCGCGCTGATCACCGCGATGGACCAGCCGCTCGGCCACCGGCTCGGCTGCGCGTGCGAGGTGCGAGCCGCGCTGGAGGTGCTGCGCGGCCGCGGCGACCCGCGCCTCCGCGAGCTGACGCTCGAGTTGGCGGTCGATGCGCTGGCTCTGGCTGGCCGGCCGCGGCCGGCCGCGCGGGTCGAGCTCGAGCGCCGCCTCGGCGACGGCAGCGCGCTCGCGCGGTACCGGTCGATGGTGAGCGCGCACGGCGGCGACCCCGACGAGTCGAAGCTCGCGACGCCGCGCCAGTCGATCCCGGCGCTCGCGCCCCGCGGCGGCTTCGTCGAGGCGGTCGCAGCCGAGGAGCTGGGCTGGATCGCCGTCGCTCTCGGCGCCGGCAGGCGGTGGCAAGGCGACGCGGTGGACGCCGCTGCTGGACTGGAGGTCCTCGCCCGCGTTGGAGACCGTGTCGAGGCCGGCGCGCCGCTCGCCACGCTCGAGCTCGGCCACCGCGAGGTCGAGGCGGGGACTCTCGCCGCCCGCGCGGCCGCCGCGTTCGTCATCGGCGACGAGCCGCCGAGCCGCATGCCGCTGGTGCTCGCCCGCGTCGGCGAGCCGGGCTGACGTGCTCTACCGCCTCGAGGACGTGCGGCTCTCGTTCGCCGGCCGCGAGGTCCTGCGCGGAGTCTCCCTCCAGCACAATCCGGGCGAGCGGCTGGTGATGCTCGGCCGCAACGGCTGCGGCAAGACGTCGCTCCTGCGCATCGTCGCGGGCGAGCTCGATCCCACCGGCGGCGTCGTCGAGCGCGCCCGCAGTCTGACGATTGCTCGCCTGGACCAGCGGCTGGAGGCGGCGCCCGGAACGCTCGTGCTGGACCACTGCCTGTCGGCGTTCGCGCGCCTGGTCGAGGTGGAGCGGGCGCTCGCCGACCTCGCCGCCCGGCTCGCCGCCGGCGAGGCGACCGCGGCCGCGGAGTACCACGAGCTGCAGGAGGAGTTCGAGCGCCTCGACGGCTACCGGGCGCGGCCGCGCGCGCAGGCGGCGCTGCTCGGCCTCGGCATCCCAGCCGAGATGCACGAGCGCCCGCTCGAGACGCTCTCCGGAGGCGAGCGGACCCGCGTCGCGTTGGCCCGCGCGCTCCTGGCGCCGTCGCCGCTGCTGCTGCTCGACGAGCCGACCAACCACCTCGACCTGCTCGGGGTCGAGTTCCTCGCCCGGGCGCTCTCCGAGCGAAAGGACGGGCTCCTGGTCGTGACCCACGACCGCGAGCTGGTCGACCGCATCGGCGGCGAGGTCCTCGAGCTGCACGGCGGCCGGCTGGAGCGCTACCCGTCCGGGTACGCGCGTTACCGCCGCGAGCGCGACGCGCGCCGCGAGCAGGCGCGCCGCGCCTACGAGCTGCAGCACGCGGAGGTCCTCCGCCAGGAGGAGTTCATCCGCCGCAACATCGCCGGCCAGAACACCCGGCAGGCCCAGGCGCGACAAAAGCTCCTCGACCGCATGGAGCGCCTGGAGCCGCCGGAGCCCGACCTCCCGCCGGTCAGGCTGCGCTGGGGCGCGGCGGGGCGGAGCGGAGAGCGCGTCCTCGACGTCGAGGGCCTCGCCGTCGGCTGGGCCGGGCCGCTGCTCCGCGACGTCACGTTCGGCCTGCGGCGCGGCGAGCGGTGCGCGATCGTCGGGCGCAACGGCGCCGGGAAGTCGACGCTGCTCCAGACGCTCTCCGGCCGCCAGCCTGCGCTCGGCGGCACCATCCGCTTCGGGACCGGCGTGGTTCCAGGGTGGTACGACCAGGAGCAGGCCGAGGTGCCGGCCGGCATCAGCGTGCTCGAGGTGCTGCTCGCGGCGTGCCCGGCGTGGACCCCGGCCGAGGCCCGAGCCTGGGCGGGGCGTTTCGCCTTCTCCGGCGAGGCCGCGGATGCCAAGACCGACTCGCTCTCCGGCGGGGAGAGGGCGAGGCTCGCCCTCGCCCGGCTGCTGGCTCTGGCGCCGAACCTCATGCTCCTCGACGAGCCGACCAACCACCTCGACCTCGCAACCTGCGAGGTTCTCGAGGAGGCGCTCGCCGCCTTCCCCGGCGCGGTCCTGCTCGTCAGCCACGACCGCCGGCTGGTCGAGAGGGTGGCGACAGGCGTGCTCCTGCTCGAGGGCGGCACCGCCGTGCCGGTCAACACGGTCGCGGAAGCGTTCACCCGCCTCGGCCTCGCCTCCGCGCCTGAGCGCGAGGACCCCGGCGCGGCGCGATCGGCGCGCCGCAGCGCCGCCGAGGAGGAGCGCCGCCGGGTGCGGCGCGACGCGGCGCGGGCGCGAGAGGCAGCAGACTCTCTGGCGGCGGAGCTCGAGGCCGCCGAGAAGGCACTGCGCGAGCTGGAGGAGACGCTCTGCCGGCCCGAGGTGTTCGCCGACCAGCCGCGCGTGCTGCAGCTCTCCCGCGAGGCGAGCGACGTCCGGTCCTCCCTCGACGCGCTGTCGGCGCGCTGGATCGAGGCCGAGGAGCTGGCGGAGGGCCTCGCCGAGCGGCTCGCCGACCTCGGCTGAGCCGGGTGCGAGCCGTCGACGCACCGCGCGGCCGATCGGGGGCGGCCGATCGAGGCCCCTCGGCGCCTAGCGGTGGCGTCCGCGGGAGCGCCCTCGAATGACCGCGTCGAGGCTCCACCGGCCGGGCCCGTGGGTCCACACGAACAGCCAGGTGAAGCAGTACAGCACCGCGAGCTCGCCGTGGTTGACGATCGGCCAGAAGCCCTGGGGGGCGTGCGCCATGAAGTAGGCGACCGCCATCTCGCCGCAGACGATGAACGCGGCGACGCTGGTGAAGAGGCCGACGGCGATCAGCACACCGCCGCCGAGCTCGAGCGCGCCGGCGGTCACCAGCTTGAGCCCGGTCACCTTCGTGCCGCCGAAGAAGCCGAGGAGTTTCTGGGCGCCGTGCGACGCGAACATGGCGCCGGTGAAAACGCGGAACAGCGTGAACGAGGGCTCATAGAGGCGTTCGCGGAGTGTCACTCGCACCTCCCGTCAGAGGGGGCGCCTTGGTTGGGCGCACCGACACAAACCACGATACCGGAGGCTGCATTGCAAGCCTGCGAGCGAGCGACGACCGCCGGCATCGCTCGCGTCGGCGCCGCCCGACCACCGGCCGGCTCCGGCAAGAAAATGTAACTGGCATCACAAAGCGGTGACGCAACGCGTCACCGGCTCGTCGGCCGGATTCCTGGACTCGACCGGAAGGTCGTTTCGTCACCGTACTTGCAGCGCTTGTGATCACAAGGTACAATCGTGGCACGGAGCTTGCTCCGGGCATGTCACGGGAGGGATGGCGTGCGGAGGATGGTGTGGGGAGCGCGGGCTGATCCCGGCCGGTTCTTCATCGTTCGCCACCGACAATGATCTCACGCAACTCCAAGCACTTCGCCGAGGAGGAGAGGAGCGGCGCCCGACCCATGCGACGGACGGCAACGGGCATGGGTGGCCGTGCTCGCGGCGCTTTGGCGCTCTTCCCCGCCGCTCGGTGTGTGGACCGCCTGGACATGCGGAATGACGCCGTCTCGCCGCCGCAAGGTGATGAAGCAGATCTTCTTCTCACGGTCGATGAGGTCTACGTGTGCCGGTCGTCTCGTACGGCGGCAGAGCATCCGGCAGGCGGAGCTTGGACCCGGTGACCAGACTCCGACCAATCGCGCTCGGCATCGCCGTGAGCCTCGCGGTCGCGCGAGGGCCGATCGCGCTCGCGCAGCCAGCCGAGCTCTCGGCGGCGTCTGAGCCCGGATGCGGGAGCGGCATCCGGATCGAGGCAATCGAGGCAACCCCGGACGGGCTCCGCATCCGGGCCGGCGCGCCGTTGCGCGTGGAGATCGCCAGCGCGGAGGAGGTCTCGCGCTCGGGGCTGGCCGGTTACTCGCAGCTCGTTCTCACCGTGGCCGGAGCGTCGCTCGCGCCCGGCGCGGCGACGGCCGCCTGGGCGAACGGGCCGTTCGCCAGCATGCGGGCGACGCGCTACCTCGGGGCGGACGGGTGCGGGGTGCGCGTGCGGTTGCAGCCCCGCGTCTCGTCGCGGTGGATGGCGCAGAGCGAGGCCACCGGCGCGAGCTTGCGCCCGGCGGCGCCTGCCGCGGTGGCGGTGGCGCAGACGGCCCCAGCCCGGGAGGGTGCGTTCGCCGGACTCGCCGGGGGCGGGAAGGCGGGCTTCGCCAGCGTCTCCGGCTACCTCTCCGCGTCGCGCGGCGACGGCGTGCCCGGGTCGTCGCTCCACAACGTCGCGGTAAACGTGGCGCAAACGCTCGAGAGCGGCGCGCGGGTGCACGCCTTCGGCTCGGACTACGGCGAGCGCGATCTGGGACCGTACGGCGGGGTGGCGCTGTCGGGCCTCGCGCTCGGCGCGCTGTCGGGCGGGGCCACGATCGGCGACCTCGACGCCTCCTCGCAGGGGATCGGCGTCGCCGATCGCTTCGGCGACGCGATGAGCATCGGCTCGGAGTTCGTTCGCGGTACCGGCGCCTACCTCGTGACGGAGGGCGGCGTCGGGCTCCGCGCCTTCGCCGGCCGGCCGCTCAACTCGCAGCTCCTTCGCCTCGGCGGCGAGACGGTGACCGGAGGCGAGTATTCCGACGACCGCGTCTGGGGCCTCGACACCGAGTGGGCCGACTCCGCCGGGACGGTGGGACTCGGGTTCGGCCTCCGGCGCGGAGCTCCTCGGGGTGCCTCGGGCCAGACCAACCTGGTCGGCACGCTGGCGCTGCGCCGGAGCGAGGACCTCAACGCCCGTCTCGTGGTCGATCACTCGGCCGGCGACGAGGGCGGGCGCAGCCTGGCGGGTTACGCGATGACGTTCGAGCCGCACGTTCGCGGCGAGCGGGTCAACGTGCAGGGGTTCGTTCGATACGCCTCGAGCGACTATCGCCCCGCGCTCGGCTCCACCTTCTTCGCCAACCTCCGCCACAGCTACAACCTGGTGGCCAGCCTGCAGGCGAGCCGGTCGCTGTCCCTCGCCGCCTCGCTGACCCAGGACAAGACGTTCAGCATCTTCGACCCCGAGCAGTCGGGGAGCCTCAACGGCTCGAAGAGCGCCAGCGTCGCCTATGCCGTCTCGCGCGCGGTGACGCTCTCCGCCGACGCCTCGTGGTCGAGCGCGACGACCGACCCCGGCGTGCTGATCCCGGCCGACAGCCGCACCTCCGACCTGGGCGGCGGCGTCGCGTTCGGCGGCGGCGGGTTCGGGATCGCGGCGCATGCGGCCAAGGAGCGGACGGACAACCTCGTGTCGCCCGCCGACGGCCTCGACTCGCGCCGCCTCGACCTCCAGGCGAGCCAGTCGTTCGGCAGGGGAGACGTGGTCGCGCGCCTGCTCTACCTCGATTCTCACCGGCCGGACGGCGCGTCGGCGGGGCGGAACTACACCACGACGCTCGGCGCGCACTCGTGGGTCGGCTCGGCGCTGACCGCGTACGGGGAGGTGGGCCGCATCGTCTCGCCCGCCGGAATTGCGCTGGTCCCCTCGCGGCAGAGCTACGCGACGCTGATGCTGCAGTCGAACCGCCGGCTGAGCGGGCTCGACCTCTACGGCTCGATGACCGTCACCTACCTGGTCGCGGACGTCGGCGGGGCACCGCGGCGCTCCGGCTGGACCGTGCAGGCCAACCTCGGCAGCCTGCTGGGCTGGGGTGCCGGCCCGCACCTGATCGCCCCGCAGTCGTCGCGCGCCTTGACCGTCCCGGAGCCGGAGCTGGGCGCGGCGGCCTTGCCCCGACTGTCGGTCGGCGTGTTCGAGGACGCGAACGCCAACGGCGTTTGGGACGACGGCGAGGCCGGCCTGGCCGGGGTGAGGATTCAGGTCGGCGACCAGGTGGTGGCGACCGACGGCGCGGGGCGCATGCAGCTCCGCCTCGCCCCCGGCGCCTACACGGTGAGCATCGACCTGCGCGACGCGCCGGCCGGCTACGCGCTGCCGCAGCTCGCGCAACTGGTCGCGGTCGCGCCGATGGCGCATCCGCAGGTGTCGTTCGCCATGGTGCCGTCCGCCCGCCTCGCGGGCCGGGTGGTCGCACAGCCGTCCGTCGAGAACCACGTGCCGATCTCCGGGATTCGCGTCGTCGCGCGCGGGCGCTCGGTCTCGCGCGACGCCGTCACGGACGAGCGGGGCGAGTTCACGTTCATGGCGCTGCCGGCGGGCGCCTACACGGTGTCGATCGACGCCGAGACGCTGGCGGAGGGGATCGTGCCGGTCGAGCCTGCCGAGGTGGCGGTCACGCTCGCCAAGGGCGACCGGCGCGAGATCGAGCTCACGATTCGCCGCGCCACTGCCCGGGAGCGGTTCGGCCCGGGTGGCGGGGGCGGCTCCGGAGGGATGAGGAACAACCGTGCGAATCGGACGAGGAGGTGAACCGGCGATGAATCTCTCGAGGATTCGAAGCCCGGCTGAAGGCTGACCCGGACGTTTTCCAAACCACCTTGTGACGTGAACGAAAGGGAGGAGCAAATGAAGCGAAGCCTGGTAGTCGTACTCGGTCTGGTCCTGGTCCTCGGCGCCACCTCGGCGCTCGCCGCCGGTGGCGGCCTCAAGACGGGCGCAAGCCCGCAGAACTCGACCTCGGCGGTC
>DATIYW010000077.1:0-2334 GCA_035517415.1 Thermoanaerobaculaceae bacterium | reverse complement strand
CTTGCCGAGGCGCGCCACGTCCCGGAGGGCGTCGAGCCATGCGGCCTCGCGCTCGTCTTCGCCGATCTCGGCAGGCTCCGCGCCGGCGCGGGCGAGGGCCTCGGCGAGCAGCTCGTCGAGCGAGCGCCGGTCTGGTCCCTCCAGCGTCGCCTGCCACGCAGGATCCAGGCGATCGAGGAGCAGCGCCAGGGCCCTCCCGGTGCGGTAGGTGCGCGCGCGCACCTGCTCGGTCGGGAAGTCGCCCGCCGGGAGCGCCTCGGCCGCGGGCGTGCCGTCCACCTTGCGCTGGAGGTACTCGGCGAGGCCCTCGTTCATCTCGCTGCCGCGCTCGTAGGACGCCGCGTCGGCGCCGATGCGCCCGAAGCGGGCGCGCCGCAGTGCGAGCGCGGCCGCGGCCCAACCCGCGCTCGCGTCGTCCGACTGCGCGTCAAGCGCCTCGCGCAGTGTCGTGGTCTCCAACAGGCGGAGCGAGAGCGCGCCCGCGTCCTCGACCGGGTAGGTGAAGGAGTCCGCCTCGTTGGCCTGCCAGCTCGGGTGATGCTGGCGCTGGAAGACGTGGAACGCCTCATGAACGACCAGCGCGGCCGCTTGCAGCGGCGTCTGGGCGGTCCCCGTTGCCAGGATCACGGTCGCGGTCGGAACGCCGCCGATGCTCACGGAGCTGTTCGCGGCGATCTCGGGGATGCGCCCGGCGTGGACGAAGGCGCCCGGCGATGCCGCGACGGGCACGAAGCCATCCGGCGGGTGTGGGTGGTGGAACAGCCACGTCTGCGTGCCGTCGAAGATCGCGACCGGCACCTTCCGAGGGTCGAAGCCGGGCCACAGCGGGGTGGAGCCGACGCGCTCGACCTCGGCCATCGCCGCGGGCGCGGGGCTCGCAGGTGGAGTCGGGGTCGCCTGAGCCAGCGCGGCGATCGCCAGAAAGGTGCGGATCATCGCGCGGATGGTACGCCTGCCGAGCTCACTCGGACGGCGGTGGAGGCGACTCCCTCGGCTCTGCCGCGGCCTCGCGCGGTAGCGGCGGGCGCAGCGGCAGCAAGAACGCGACGCGCCGGCGGTACTCGAGGTAGCGGTCGCCGTAGCGGAGGGCGAGGTTGTGCTCCTCGCGGCGCGCCCGCGTCAGCGTGATGCGGACCGCGGGATAGAACAGGATCAGCCCGGGAAGCGAGCGCGTCGCCACGATCACCCCGACGAGCAGGATCAGCACGCCGAGGTAGTACGGGTGCCGCACCCAGCGGTACGGCCCGCGCACGACGAGCTCGCGTCCTCTCCCGAGCGCGCGGACGGCGGCGAGGGCGAGCAGGCCGCCCACGAGCAGGATCGGCGCTGCGGCGCGGATCGTCGGCTGGCTCCACTGGGCGGTTAGCCAAGAGCCCGCCGCACACCCCAGCACCACAAGCGACCAGGCGAGGACCATTTCGCCGACCGGCACGCCTTCGACGATCTCGGGATCGGACACTGGCCCAATGCCCACGCCGGGGCGTCAGCGCCCGCGGCCGGTCGCGGCGACGGCCGGCCGGAGTGCGCGGTACCGCTCGAGGCCGGCGAGGAGGAGCGCAGCGGCGCGCTCGAGCTTCGGCGCCTCCAGCACATACGCGAGGCGCACCTCGTCCTTGCCGGCGCCGGGCGTCGCGTAGAACCCGCCGGCGGGCGCGACCATCACGGTCTCGCCGTCGGCCGCGAAATCGGAGAGGAGCCACGCCGCGAAGTCGTCGGAGTCTTCCACGCCCGCCATCTTCACGATCATGTAGAACGCCCCGCGCGGCTGGCGCAGCACGATGCTCGGGTCGCGGGTCAGCGCCGCGAACGTCACGTCGCGGCGGTGCTGGTACTCGGTACGCACGCCGTCGAAGTAGCTCTCGGGCAGCCGGTAGGCGGCGATCGCGCCGAGCTGCTCGAGCGTCGGTGGGCAGAGGCGCGCCTGGCCGAACTTGAGAACGGACGCCATGACTTCGCGGTTGCGGGAGATGACCGCGCCGACGCGCGCCCCGCACGCCGAGAAGCGCTTGGAGATCGAGTCCACCACGATGACGCGCTCCTCGATGCCGGGCAGCTCGAGCACCGAGCGGTGGCGGCGGCCGTCGTAGGTGAACTCCTTGTAGACCTCGTCCGCGATGAGGAACAGGTCGTGGCGCTTGACGAATGCGGCGAGCCGCTCCATCTCGTCCCAGTTGAGGACGGTGCCGGTGGGGTTGTTGGGCGAGCAGACCAGCACCGCGCGGGTGCGCGGTCCCACCGCCGCCTCGAGCGCCGCGTCGGGCGGGAGGTGGAAGCCGTCCTCGGCGTGGGTGCGGACCGGGACCACCTTGAGGTTCGCCATCGCCGCGTAGCCGT
>DATIYW010000076.1:0-20468 GCA_035517415.1 Thermoanaerobaculaceae bacterium | reverse complement strand
GTGCGCCACGCGGCCGGCTCCTGGGTGTGGATCGAGGGGGTCGGCAGCGACCAGCTGCGCAACCCGTCGATCCGCGGCATCCTGCTCAACTCCAGGGACATCACGGCGCGCAAGCAGGCCGAGGCGGAGGTCGCGCGCAAGCTGCGGGAGCTGACCGTGCTCAACGCGGTCGCGGCGGTGTGCGTGGAGGCGGCGAGCGAGGACGCGCTCCTGGAGCGGGCCACCGCGATCATCGGCGACACCCTGTTCCCCGACGACTGCGGCGTCCTCCTCGTCGACGAGGCTGCGATGGTGCTGCGGTACGCGCCGGGCTACCGGCCGCGCGCCGCCGGGACGAACCGCGACCCGATCCCGCTCGGAACCGGGATCACCGGCGCGGTCGTGCGGTCGGGCGCGGCGCGACGCGAGGCCGACGTGACGAAGGCGCCCGACTACCTCGAGCGCGTCCCGGCGATGCGCTCGGAGATCTGCGTGCCGCTCAGGCTCGGCCCGCGCGTGATCGGCGTGATCGACGCCGAGGCCGCCCGTCCCGCGGCGTTCACCGCCGACGACGAGAGCCTGCTGGTCACGCTCGCGGCCCAGCTCGCCACCGCGATCGGACGCCTGCGCGCGGCGCAGGCCCACCGCGAGAGCGAGGAGCGCTTCCGGCGCCTCGCCGAGGCGGCGTTCGAGGGCATCGGTATCACCGACCAAGGCATCGTCATCGACGCGAACTCGCGCCTCGCGGAGATGTTCGGCTGCACCATCGAGGAGATGCGCGGCCGTCCGGTGATGGAGTTCGTCGCGCCGGAGTCGACGGCGGCGGTGACCGGGTTCATCCGGCAGGGGGTCGACAGCCCCTACGAGCACCTCGCGCGGCGGCGCGACGGGTCGGTCTTTCCGGTCGAGACCCAGGGCAAGCCGCTGGCCGCCGGCGCCGGCACGATGCGGGTCGCCGCCGTCCGCGACATCACCGAGCGGAAGCGCGCCGAGGACCGCATCAAGCGGCAGCTCGAGCGGCTCGCCGCGCTCCACGCGATCGACTCGGCGATCAGCGGCGGCATGGGGCTGTCCGATATGCTCACGCTCGCGCTCGACCAGGTGGTCGCCCAGCTGCGAGTCGACGCCGCAGACGTGCTGCTCCTCGAGCCGGGGTCTCAGAAGCTCGCTCCGGCTGCGAGCATCGGCTTCCGCGCGCCGTTCGCCGGCGCGCACGGCCTGCCGCTCGACGAGAGCTGCGTCGGTCGCGCGATCGCGACCCGTCAGATCGTGGTCCAACCGGCACTCGCCGAGGAGCGTGACGCATCGCCGCGCACCCGGCAGCTGCTCGACGAGGGGTTCTCGGCCTACTGCGCGGCGCCGCTGGTCGCGAAGGACGTGGTCCGGGGCGCCCTGGAAGTGTTCTGTCGCGGACCGCTCGCGCCGGACCAGGAGTGGCTCGACTACTTCGGCACGCTCGCCGGCCAGCTTGCGATCGCGCTCGAGAACCGCGCGCTCGTCGCCAGCCTGCAGCGGTCGAACGCCGAGCTCGGGGACGCCTACGACACGACGCTCGCGGGATGGTCGCACGCGCTCGAGCTGCGCGACCGCGAGACGCACGGGCACACCGAGCGCGTCGTGCGCCTCACGATCGACCTCGCGCGCGGGATGGGCGTCGACGAGGCCACGCTCGTCCACATGCGGCGCGGCGCACTCCTCCACGACATCGGTAAGATGGGGATCCCGGACACCATCCTGTTCAAGCCCGGCCCGCTGACGAGCGAGGAGTGGGAGGTGATGCGGCAGCACCCGCGCATCGCCCTCGAGCTGCTCGCGCCGATCGCCTTCCTGCGGCCCGCCCTCGACATCCCCTGCCACCATCACGAGCGCTGGGACGGCAGCGGCTACCCGCTGGGCCTGGCCGGCGAGCAGATCCCGAGGCCCGCCAGGATCTTCGCGGTGGTGGACGCGTGGGACGCGCTGCGCGTCGCCCGCCCCTACCGGGAGGCGTGGGACGAGGACGAGGTCAACGCCTACCTGCGCGAGGAGGCCGGGAAGCAGTTCGACCCGGCGGTGGTGGAGTGCTTCCTCCGGATGATGCGGCCGGATCGGCCGGTGCCGGACCCGGCCTGACCGCCGCCGGTCCTCGCGGCTGCGTTCGAGCCCGTACCAGGGCGCGTCAGCTCGCGGGCGCCGGCTTGCTCGAGTTCCAGATGTCGCGGTGGAGCTTCCACATCCCCTTGACGTGCTTCCACACCGTGAGGTACTTGCCCTGGTCCGCCTCGCGGCCGCCGGCCACCGTCAGCCGGTAGCGGCCGACCTCCACCGCCGTGTCGCCGTGCGGCTCGACCTCGATCGGCTCGAGGTGGACCTCCGTGATCCCCATGTCGATCGCGCCCTGCCAGAACTCCTGGATCGCGTTGGTGCCCTCGACCATCTCGCCGTTCGGCGGCAGGACGAGGGCATCGACGGTGTAGAGCGCCGCCACCTCCATCGCGCTCCCTCGCTTGAAGGCAGCGCAGAACGCGTGGTCGGCCTGACGAAGCAACGTCCGGACGCCGCTGTCGCTTGCCATGTCTCACCTCCGGTGGCTGTCTGCATTCAATATAGGCTCCGGCGGGGAGCCGGGCCACGCCGGGGAGGTGGAGAAGAACGGGACCCGGCGAGGCCGGGTCCCGGTTACCGCCGGTAACGCTGGCCGGGGGCGGCTACTTCGCCGGCGCCGCGGCCGGCCGCTTGAACAGGTCCTCGGAATAGCCGGCGTTGAGCTTGATCGAGGTCGCCTTGATCTCGGCCTTGACCTCGCCCTTCACCTTCTCGGTGCTCTCGAACGGAACGCGGAGCCCGGCCACCGTCTGGTAGGCGCCGAACGACTCGACCACCTCGGCCGGTCCCTCCGGCGTCTGCGCCATGCGGCGGACGCCGAGCACCTCGCCCGCGTCAGCCGACAGATACACGTGGACGGGCTTGTCGCCGAGCTGCACCTGCACGTCCTCGGCGTCGCGGCCCTCGAACTTCGCCTTGCCGAGCGCCTGCGCCGTCACCTTCCCCGCCAGCGCCTCGCGCAGCAGCAGCGCGCAGCCGGCCTCGGTGAAGAGTCCGCTGCGCATCTCCTCGACCGCGCTCGGCGGCAGCGACCGCTGGCGCTCGCCCATCGTCATCCAGGCGGCGTCCCGGTCGAGCACCTGGACCATTGCGCCCATCGGCGTGACCATCTCGTTGTGCACCCGGTCGGGGAGGACGAACGTCGCCTTGCCGTTCAGCTCCATCGCGCCCATCGGCGTGTTCGCGGTGGTCACGCCCTCGCTCGTGATGTCCTTGAGGCCCGCGAGCGCCGCCTCGCCCGCCGCCTTCGCGGCCGCGACGAGCAACGTCCGGCCGCGCGCCAGGCTCTCGGGCGTGGCCTCCGCCGCCGTCTCCTTCGGCTTCGGCTCGGGGATCGTGATGTCGATCGTGTTGACCTTGCCGAACGTCGAGAGCGGCTTGTCGAACTGGTCGGCGCGGCCGATCGCGATGATCGCGAGGTTCTCCGGGTGGAGGTCCTTCTGCGCCACCCGCAGGATGTCCTCCTTCGTGACCCGCTCGATCGCGTCGCGGAGCTTGACGTTGAAGTCCTGCGGGTAGCCGTAGAACTCGTAGCCCGCGAGCCGGTCGACGATCTTGGCGGTGGAGTCGTACTCGAACGCGTAGCCGTTGAGGTAGCCGTCCTTGGCGCGCTTGAGCTCGGCGTCGGTGACCGGCGCCTCGCGGATCTTGCGGATCTCCTCGAGCGTCGCGGCGAGCGCCTCCGCGGTCGTCTCGGGCTTGGTCGAGGTGAAGAAACCGACGACGCCGGGATGGTCCATCCCCGGCGAGGTCCAGCCCGAGGCGTTGTAGGCGAGCCCCTTCTTGGTGCGGACGTTGACGAAGATGCGCGAGGCGAAGCCGCCGCCGAGGATCTCGCTCATCAGGTTGACCGCCGGGTAGTCCGGGTCGTCGAGCCGCATCCCGAGGTGGGCCATGATGATGAACGTCTGCTCGAGGTCCTTCTTCTCGACGTAGTTGATCGAGCCGGTGGTCGGAGCGGTCGCCGGCCGCGGGATGACCGGGAGCGGCCCGCTCGCCTTCCAGCCCGCGAACGCCTTCGCCAGCTTCGCCTTCATTTCGCCGGCCTTGAAGTCGCCGGCGGCGGTCAGGATGGTGCCGTCCGGGCGGTAGTAGGTGCGGTGGAAGGCGAGCAGGTCGGCGCGCGTGAGGGCGTCGATGTCGTCGTACTCGTACTGCCGCGCGAACGGCGAGTCCGCGCCGTAGATCAGCTTCCGCATCTCGCGACCGGCGACGGCGAACACCTGGTCGTTGCGGCGTGCGATCGCCCCGCGGAGGTGGGTCTTGGCGAGGTCGACCTTGTCCTGGGCGAACGCCGGCGACATGAGGAAGTCGGCATACACCGGCAGCATCCGGTCGAGGTTCTCGGTGAGCGTCTTGCCCGAGACCACGCCGTACTCCTCGGCGACGCTGGTGTCGATCTCCGCCCCGAGCCGGTCGAGCAGCTCGTCGACCTGGTCGCCGCTCATCGCGGTCGTCCCGCCGGAGCGGTACGCCGCGCCGAACAGCGCGGCGAGCCCCCGCTCGCCCTTCGGCTCGGCGTCGACGCCGCCGCGCACGAGGGCCCGGAACACGACCTCGGGCAGGTCGTGGTCCTCGATCAGGAGCAGTTTCATCCCGTTGGGAAGCGTCTCCCGCACCACCGCGGGAGGCTTGATGTCGTGCAGCTTCGGGTAGACCAGCCTGTCGACGGGGTTCTTGGGCGCCCGCTCCGCCGCCGCGAGCGAACCCGCGAGCGCGACCGACGCCAGCGCCGCGACCATGACCAGAGCCTGGTTGATCCTCATCGCATCCTCCCCGCGCTCGAGAGCCCGGCCGCGCGGCTCACTTCGCCGCCGGTCCCTCGGCCGGCTTCTCCGCTACGGTCTCGATCGTGCCGACGGTGCGGTTCGACTTGACGAACGTCTTCACCGCGACGCGCTGGATGTCGGCGGGCGTGACGGCGTCGATCTTGTCCAGGTCGCGGAACGTCTCGCGCCAGTCGCCCTCGAGGTTCTCGGCGAACGCGAGGCTCATCGCCATCCCCATGTTGGAGTCGATCGAGTCGAGGAACTTCGCCTTCTCCTTCGCCTTGAGCGCCTCGAGCTCGTCGGCGGTGACCGGTCTCGCCTTGAGGTCCTCGATCACCTCGTAGATCGCCGCCTCGCACTCCGCGTTGGTCCGACCCTTGTTCGGCACCGCGTAGAACATGAACAGGCCCGGGTACTTCTGCCCCAGCTCGGTGAACGCGCCGGTGGCCAGCGCGACCTTCTTCTCCTTCACCAGGGCCTTGTACATGCGGGTCGAGCGGCCCTCGGCGAGGACGTCGGTGATCGCGTCGTAGACCGCGTTGTCGGGGTCGGTGATGGCGGGCTTGTGGTAGGCGATGAAGACGAACGGCTGCGACGGGTCCTCCATCGTGATGCGCTTCTCGGCGCGCTGCGGCGGCTCCTCGGTGATCACCGGGCCCGGCTTCTCGCCCGGCGGGATGCGCCCGAGCGTGCGCGCGAGCATCGGCAGCGCGGTCGCGGGGTCGACGTCGCCGACGATCACCGAGGTCAGGTTCTTCGCCCCGTAGTACTTGGCGAACCAGGCCTTGGCGTCGTCGCGGGAGATCCCGCGCAGGTCGCTCATGTGGCCGATCACGAACGAGCGGTACATGCTCGCCTTGAACGCCACGGGCATGAAGTCGTCGAGGAGGCGGTAGGTGGGCTGGCTCTGCCCCATCCGCTTCTCCTCCATGATCACGTCCTTCTCCTTGTAGAACTCGCGCAGCACCGGGTGGGAGAAGCGCTCGGCCTCGATCGTCGCCCAAAGCTCGAGCTTGTTCGAGGGCAGCGAGTAGTGGTAGACGGTCTGGTCGAACGACGTGAAGGCGTTGAGGCCCTGCCCGCCCTCGCGCTCGATGATCTCGCCGATCTCGTTCGGCACGACGTACTTCCCGGCGTCGTCCTCGGCCTGCTTGAGCGCCGCCTCGAGCTGCTTGACCTTCGCCTCGTCCGGCTTCGGCCGGTGCAGGCGCTCGGCGCGCAGCGCGAGGAAGACCTGGTCCTCGCGCTTCATCGCCTCGGACTCCTTCGCGTAGTCCGTGGTCCCGATCGTCGTCGTGCCCTTGAACGCCATGTGCTCGAAGATGTGCGCGAGACCGGTGGCGTTCTGGTTCTCGTCGACGCCGCCGACGTCCGCGTACGTCACCATCGAGATCACCGGCGCGCTCGGCCGCGGCAGGAGGATGACCTTGAGGCCGTTCGGCAGCGTCTTCTCCACCACCTGCCGCTCGAGGTCCTTGAACCCCTGCCCCGAGGCCATGCCCGCGAGCAGCAGGAACGGCGCCGCCGCGCCCAGCAGCCGCACGTGCCGCATTCGATCCTTCATCGAGACTCTCCTTTCCACCCGGCGGGGCGCCCTCGCGGCGCGCCCCCTCGCCGGTGAGCGCGCCAGCCGGGCCGGACGACGCCGGCCGGTCCGGGCGCGCCCGAACCCCGTCTACGTCGAGGCGCCCGCCGTTGTTTGGCGGCGGCGCCGCGCCCTACTCGTCCTCGTCCTCGGGCAACGCCGGCAAGGCGTAGAGCAGCATCTCGCCGCCGAACGGGATCAGCGCCAGCCGCTCGTGCGCCGCCACCAGGCGGTCGTCCGGCCACAGGTCGCCCTTGCCGTCGCAGGAGCGGAAGCTCCACGGCAGCTCGACCTTCGCCGGCGCGAGCCACTCCGGGATGATCAGCTGGGGGCGCTCCTCGTCCTCGCCGACCTGGCGGAACTCCACCTCGGCGGCGGGGCGGCGCGCCACCACCTTCGCCTCCGACGCCTCGGTCGCCGCCGCCTCGACGTGCTCGGAGACGAGGTCTTCGATCGCGTCGCGGGCGGGCTCGAGGAACTCCTTGGGGCCGGACAGCTCGACGTAGACGCCGAGTCTGATCGTCTGACCGTCCAGAACCTCGGTCGCCGCGAGCCAGGCTTCGACCGCTTCGTCGGGGGTGTCCTCGGGCTCGAGCGTGATGCTCTGGCCGAACAGCCGGTCGCGGCTGGCGAGCGCGGCGAGTACCTGCTCGGCGCTCGTCGCCGGCAGCTCGATCTCCCACTCGTGTTCGATGGTGGTGGTGGCCATTCGTTCTCTCCCGCCGCCGCGCGGCGTCGCGAGCCTACACGAAAGCCCTCGATTCGGAAAGCGCGGTCGCAGGAGCGCGGGAGGCGGGCGGACGCGATACCGGGCGCGGTTCAGCCCGCGCGGCGCAACCGTGGGCGCGGCGCGTCGCCGACCGTGATCGCCGCGGCCGCCGAGTCGGCGTGGCCGCAGCCGTTGCTCACCCGCACCCAGAAGCTCGTCGAGGCGGCCAGCGGCGGCGTGGTGAGGCTTCCCGAGTCCGTCCCGACCGGCGTGCCGGTGTCCCCCGCCTCGCCCTCGTACCACTGGTAGGCGAGCGGGGCCGAGCCCGTCGCTGCGACCGCCAGCGTGACCGCCTCGCCGCTCTCGACGCGCCTGCTCCGCGGCTGCAGCGTGATCGACGGCGCGCAGGCCGGCGAGACGAACACCCACGCGGCGCCCGTCCAGGGCTGCTGCGGGCCACCCACCACCACGGTCGAGCCGTCGGCCGAGATCGCCACCGCCGTCCCCTGCGCCGCCGGCCCGCCGTCGCCGACGAGCTTGCCGCCGCGCTGCGACCACGTCCCGCCCGAGCGCGTGAACACCCACGCCGCGCCCACCCCACCGGCGTCGGCGGGCCCCCCGACGACCGCGGTGGCGCCGTCCGCCGAGACCGCCACCGCGCGCCCCTGCGCCGCGTCGCCCGCGGCGCCGCTGCCGACCAGCTTGCCGCCCTGCTGCGGCCACCCGCCGCCGCTCGCGGCGAAGACCCAGGCGGCGCCCGCGCCGCCCGCGTCGGCGTCCCCGCCGCTGACCACGGTGCTCCCGTCGGCGGAGATCGCCACCGCGCGGCCCTGCTCGACGGTCGAGCCGGCGACGCCCGTCCCGACGAGCTTCGCCCCCACCTGCAGCCAGGCGGCGCCGTTGCGCGCGAAGACCCACGCGGCACCGACGCCGAGGTCGTCCTGGTACCCGCCGACCACCGCGGTGTTTCCGTCGGCGGAGAGGCCGACCGACCAGCCCTGCCAGGCGGACCCGACCGAATCGAACCCGGTCAGCTTGCTCCCCTGCTGCGACCAGCTCCCGCCGCTGCGGCTGAACACCCACGCGGCGCCGATCTGCGCGTCGTCGCCCTCGCCGCCGATGAGTGCGGTGTCGCCATCCGCCGAGAGCGCCACGGCGGCGCCGAATTCCGCCGCGTCGAGTCCATCCGAGGGCACCAACTTCGCACCCTGCTGCGACCACCCGCCGGCGCTGCGGGTGAAGACCCAGGCGGCACCCGCGAAGTCGTTGTCCGCCGGACCGCCGACGATCGCGGTGCCGCCGTCCGCCGAGACCGCGATCGACCAGCCCTGCTCCGCCCAGCCGGTCGCCCCGCTCCCGACCAGCTTGGGGCCCTGCTGCGACAACGCCCCGTCGCGACGCGTGAACACCCAGGCGGCGCCGGTGTCGAGGGCGTCGCCCGGTCCGCCAACCAGGACCGTGTTGCCGTCCGCCGAGATCGCCACGGCGTTGCCCTGCGACGGGGTCGGACCGACCGCGCCGCTCCCCACCAGGCTGCCGCCCTGCTGGGCGAACTGAGCCGCAGCGGCCTGCGCGAGCAGCACGAACCCGACCACCAGCCCCGCGCGGCGTTCCATCGTGCCCACCCCCGATCCGGACCGGACCATTGGCCACACTATAGGCTGCTCCCGGCGCCGGCACCGACGATGGAGCGCTCAGTCCCGGGCGGTCAGCGGCGCGACCCGGCGCCGCGCCGGGCCGCCGCCCGCCACGCCTGGAGCGACCGCGGCTCCGGAATACCCCCGCGCAGCGCGGCGATCGCCTCGGCCGCCGCAAACGCGCCCGCCACCGTGGCGACGTATGGGATGCGGTGCTCGAGCGCCCCGCGGCGGATCGCCGCGCCGTCCTTGTGCGCCCGCGAGCCGGTCGCGGTGTTGACGACGAGCTGGATCTCGCCGTTCACCATCAGGTCGACGACGTTGGGGCGCCCTTCGGACACCTTGTTGACGCGCCGGGTTGCGATCCCGTCGCGCTCGATCACCGCCGCCGTCCCCTGCGTCGCGATCAGGCGGAAGCCGAGCTCGCCGAGGCGCGCCGCCAGCGCCGTCACGCGCGGCTTGTCGGCGTCGGCGACGGAGAGGAACACCGCGCCGGAGAGCGGCAGCGCCAGGCCGGCGCCGAGCGCGGCCTTGGCGTACGACTCGCCGAAGCTCTCCGCCATCCCCATCACCTCGCCGGTCGAGCGCATCTCGGGGCCGAGCACCGGGTCGACGCCGGGGAAGCGGTCGAACGGGAACACCGGCATCTTGACCGCGACGCCGAGCGGCACGCCGTCGGCGACGCCGAGTTCAGCCAGCCGCGCGCCGCACGCCACCTGCGCCGCGAGCGCGGCCCACGGCACGCCGGTCGCCTTGGAGATGAACGGCACCGTGCGCGAGGCGCGCGGGTTGGCCTCGAGCACGTAGACGGCGCCGTCGCGCACCGCGAGCTGCAGGTTGAGCAGCCCGACCACGCCCAGCTCGCGCGCGAGCAGCCTGGCGATGCGCCGCACCTCCGCGGTGGTCTCGAGCGGCAGCGACACGCTCGGCACCACGCACGACGAGTCGCCGGAGTGGATGCCGGCCTCCTCGATGTGCTCGAGCACGCCACAGATCGCCACGTCGCGCCCGTCCGCCAGCGCGTCGACGTCGATCTCGATCGCGCGCTCGAGGAAGCGGTCGATCAGCACCGGGTGCTCGGGCGCCGCCACCACCTCGCGCTCCCAGTACGCCGCCAGCTCGCCCTCGCGGTAGATCACTTCCATCCCGCGCCCGCCGAGGACGTAGGAGGGCCGGATCAGCACCGGGTAGCCGAGCGTCCCGGCGGCCGCGCGCGCGTCCGCCAGCGAGGTGACCGCCGCGTTCGGCGGCTGGCGCAGGCCGAGGCGATCGAGCACCGCGGCGAAGCGCCGGCGGTCCTCGGCGAGGTCGATCGCGTCGGGCGAGGTGCCGAGGATGGGCACGCCGGCGGCGGCGAGCCCGCGCGCCAGCTTGAGCGGCGTCTGGCCGCCGAACTGGACCAGCACGCCCTCCGCCTCCTCGTGGGCGACGACGTCGAGGACCTCCTCGAGCGAGAGCGGCTCGAAGTAGAGACGGTCGGCGGCGTCCCAGTCGGTCGAGACCGTCTCCGGGTTGCAGTTGACCATCACCGCCTCGCGCCCGGCCGCGCGCAGCCCCGCGATCGCCTGCACGCAGCAGGCGTCGAACTCGATCCCCTGGCCGATGCGGATCGGGCCGGAGCCGAGGATCACGACCGCGGGGCGCTGGCGCCGCGGCGTCTCGTCGAGCGTGCCGAAGCCGCCGTAGAGGTACGGCGTGGCGGCGGCGAACTCGCCGGCGCAGGTGTCGACCTTGCGGTAGCGCCGCGTGATGCCGACGCGGGCGCGGCGCTCGCGCACCTGCCCGGCGTCGGCCGCGGTGAGGCTGCCGAGGCAGCGGTCGCCGAACCCGAGCCGCTTCGCCGCCGCCAGGGTGCCGGCGTCGCCGAGGCCGCGCGCCGCGATCGCCGCCTCCGCCGCGACCAGCCCGGCGATGCGGCGCACGAACCACGGGTCCCAGCGCGAGAGCGCCGACACCCTCTCGATCGTCCAGCCCCGCCGCAGCGCCTCGGCCGCGACCCACAGGCGGTCGCGGTTCGGGATCCGCAGCCGCGCCGCCAGCGCCTCGTCGTCGAGCGCCGCGACGGCGGGCGGCGCGAGCAGGCCGACGCCGCCGGCCTCGAGCGAGCGCACCGCCTTCTGCAGCGCCTCCTCGAAGGTCGCGCCGATCGCCATCACCTCGCCGACCGCCTTCATCGAGGTGCCGAGCGTGTCGTCGACGCCGGGGAACTTCTCGAACGCGAAGCGCGGGATCTTCACCACCACGTAGTCGAGGGCGGGCTCGAACGAGGCCGGCGTCGAGCCGGTGATCGCGTTGGTGATCTCGTCGAGCCGGTAGCCGAGCGCGAGCTTGGCGGCGATGCGCGCGATCGGGAACCCGGTCGCCTTGGAGGCGAGCGCAGACGAGCGAGAGACGCGCGGGTTCATCTCGATCACCGCCCACTCGCCGGTCTCCGGGTTGACGGCGAACTGGACGTTGGCGCCGCCGGTCTCGACGCCGACCGTGCGCAGGCAGGTCGCCGCGCCGTCGCGCAGCAGCTGGTACTCCTTGTCGGTGAGGGTCAACGCCGGCGCGACCGTGATCGAGTCGCCGGTGTGCACGCCCATCGCGTCGAGGTTCTCGATCGAGCAGACCACGACGACGGTGTCCGCCCAGTCGCGCATCACCTCGAGCTCGAACTCCTTCCAGCCCTCGACCGAGCGCTCGACCAGCACCTCGCCGACCGGGCTGGCCGCGAGCGCCGAGCGGATCGCCCGCCCGTACTCCTCGCGGTTGTAGACCATCGCCGCGCCGGTGCCGCCGAGCGTGAACGACGGCCGGAGAATCGCCGGGAAGCCGACCACCTCGGCGGCCTCGTCTGCGCGGGCGAGCGAGGACACGGTCACGGACGGGAGCACCGGGAGGCCGGCGCGCCGCATCGCCTCGCGGAAGCGCTCGCGGTCCTCGGCGGTGCGGATCGCCTCGACCCCGGCGCCGAGCAGGCGGACGCCGAGCCGCTCGAGCACGCCGGAGTCGGCCAGCTCCACCGCGACGTTGAGCGCGGTCTGGCCGCCGAGCGTGGGGAGCAGCGAGTCGCAGCGCTCCTTCGCGAGGATCTCCGCCACCACCGCCGCCGTCACCGGCTCGACGTAGGTGGCGTCGGCGCGCTCCGGGTCGGTCATGATCGTCGCCGGGTTGGAGTTGACCAGGACGACCCGCAGTCCCTCCTCGCGCAGCGCCTGCACGCCCTGCGTGCCGGAGTAGTCGAATTCGCAGGCCTGGCCGATGCGGATCGGCCCCGCGCCGAGTACGCAGACATTGGCGGCGTCGGCCCGGCGCGGCATCAGCGCCTCCACCCAGCCGAAAGGCGTGGCCGGGGGCCAGGGCCCAGGGGCCGGTCGAACCAAGAGCCTGCACGGCCGTTCTCGCCGGCCCCCGGTCCCCGGTCCCCGGCCACGTCCTTGCCCGTGCCGGTTGCCGGCCACCGGCCACCGGCCACGTCTCTCGTCGTGCTGGCCACCGGCCACCGGCCACCGGCCACGTCTCTCGTGGTGCTCGCCACCGGCCACCGGCCACCGGCCACGTCTCTCGTCGTGCTCGCCACCGGCCACCGGCTACCGGCCACGTGGCTGGTCCGAGTCCGGAGCATCACGCGCCACCTCTGCAGCGCTGCACGAAGCGCGCGAAGACGCCGGCCGCGTCGTGTGGGCCGGGCGAGGCCTCGGGGTGGAACTGGATCCCCTCGGCGCGCTGGTCCTCCGCGACCAGCCCCTCGACCGAGCCGTCGGTGAGATTGGTCATGCTCACCCGCGCGCGGCCGGGGAGCGAGGCCGCGTCGACCGCGTAGTTGTGGTTCTGCGAGGTGATCCACACCGCGCCGGTGGCCTCGTCCCGCACCGGATGGTTGGCGCCGTGGTGGCCGAAGCGCAGCTTGTAGGTGCGCCCGCCGAGCGCGAGGCCGAGCAACTGGTGCCCGAGGCAGATGCCGAGCAGCGGCAGCTTGCCGAGCAGCTCGCGCATCGTCTCCGGCACGACGCCGACCGCCGCCGGGTCGCCGGGCCCGTTCGAGACCACGACGCCGGCGGGCGCGAGCGCGAGCAGCTCGGCGACCGGCGCGGTGGGCGGGACGACGACCACGTCCGCGCCGGCGCCGCGGAGCTGGCGCAGGATCGAGTGCTTGGTGCCGCAATCGATGACGAGGATGCGTGGCCCGTGGCCCGTGGCCCGCGGCGCGCTCCCGGGAGGACACCACGGCGGGGACTCCCAGGGCTCGATGCGGCGGCGCGCCACCTCGCCGGTGAGGTCGCAGCCGTCGGTGCCGCGCGCCGCGGCGGCGAGCGCCGCGAGGTCGACGTCGGCGGCCGGGTCGCAGACCAGCGCGCCGGGCAGCGCGCCCGAGGAGCGCAGGTGCAGCACGAGCGCGCGGGTGTCGAACCCCCAACCGACCGGGACGCCCTCGCGGGCGAGGAGGTCGAGCAGGCCGCCCGCCGACCGCCAGTTCGAGGGCACCAGCGACAGGTCCGGGACGATCAGCCCGCGCGCCCAGATCCGGCCCGACTCCTCGTCGTCGAGGTTCACCCCGACGTTGCCGACGTGCGCGGCCGTCAGCACCAGGATCTGGCCCGCGTACGAAGGGTCGCTGAGCATCTCCTGGTAGCCGAACATCGAGGTGTTGAACACCACCTCGCCCTCGCCCACCGCGGCGGGGCCGGCGGCGAACCCGGCCCAGACGGAGCCGTCGGCGAGCGCGAGGCGAGCGGGCCGGGGCTGCGCCAGCAAGGGAGGGAGCAGGCCGTTTTCCACTAAAGCCGCAGCGTATCCGATCGCCGCCCCGGCGGCAAATCCGCCCGGCTGCGACGAGGCTGGCGCGCCGGGCCGCTTTCCGAGCACATCCGCGCGGCGACGCTGTCCTGGCGGGCCCCCGCTCACTCGCTCTCCCGGCGCACGCGCCGGTACGCTTCGCGGAACGGGATCCCCTCGTCCCGCGCCAGGCGGTTGGCGCGCTCGGCGAGGAGCATGGCCGGTTCGATCGCCGCGCGCATCCTCTCGGCGTCGAACCCGATCGCCGGGACGACGTGGGCGAACAGGCGCGCGGTGGCCGCGACCGAGTCGACGCCGCGGAAGAGCGGCTTCTTGATCAGCTGCAGGTCGCGGCTGTAGCCGGACGGGAGCTTGCTCGCGATCGACAGCACCTCGAACAGGCACGCGGTCGCCTCGGCGGCGCGGCCGCGCGCGAGCTCGAACAGGTCGGGGTTGCGCTTCGCCGGCAGCATCGACGAGCCGGTGGTGAGCGCCGCGGGCAGCCGCACGAAGCCGAACTCGGAGGTCGCGAACAGGCACAGCTCGCCGGCGAGGCGCCCGAGGTCGCCCGCCAGCAGCGCCGCCTCGAACAGCCCGGCCGCCTCCGCCTTGCCGCGCGAGAGCTGCACCGCCGTCACCGGCTCGTGCGCCGCGGCGAACCCCAGCGCCTCGGTGGTGCGCCGCCGGTCGAGATCGAGCGCGGGGACGCCGAAGCCGGCTGCCGAGCCGAGCGGGTTGCGGTCGGCGCGGCGCCGCGCCGCGCGCAGGCCGTCCGCGTCGTCGCGCAGCTCCGCCGCGAATGCGCCGAGCCACAGGCCGACGCTCGACGGCATCGCCCGCTGCATGTGGGTGTACCCCGGCATCGGCAGATCGCCGTGCGCGGCGGCGAGCCCGTCGAGCGCGCCGCCGGTCGCCTCCGCAAGCTCTGCGAGCTCGGCGAGGGCGTCCTTGAGCCAGAGGCGGAGCGCCGCCAGCACCTGGTCGTTGCGCGAGCGGCCGAGGTGGATCCGCTCCCCGGCCGCGCCGATTGCCGCCACCAGCCGGTTCTCGATCGCGGTGTGGCAGTCCTCCTCCTCGACCGCGACCCGCCACTCGCCGCGCGCATGGGACGCGCCGATGGCCGCGAGCGCGCGCTCGATCGCGGCGTGGTCCGCGGCCGAGAGCATCGCGCCGGCGTGCAGCATCGCCGCGTGGGCGAGCGAGGCACGGACGTCGTGGGCGACGAGGCGGTCGTCGAGCGCGTGGTCTTCGCCGGCGGTGTACTCGAGCACGAGGCGGTCGAGCGGCTCGCCGCGGTCCCACAGCCGCGTCATGGCCGGCCCTTCCCGTCCGCAGCCGCCGCCCACTCGAGCACCGCCCGCTCGTAGAACGCCGCGCCCTCGACGATCTCGCTCTCCAGCACGTACTCGTCGGCGGTGTGGGAGCGCTCCGATACGCCGGGCCCGACCTTGACGCCCGGGGTCCCGTTGAAGAAGACAAGGTCGGAGACGCCCCGCGACCCGTAAAGCCGCGCCTGCGGCCGCGCCGCGAGCGCCGCGCGCACCAGCGGGTGGCCGTCGGCGATCTCGACCGGGCGGAGGCGGTCGCTGACCACCGCGAGCTCGCCGCGCACCGCCGCCTGAAGCCGCGCCGCGAGCCTGCGCGGCTCCTCCCCCGGGTTGGTCCGCACGTCGATGAAGCAGCTCGCCTCCGCCGGCACCGAGTTGCGCGCCGTGCCGCCGCGCGCCACCGTCGGCTCGAGCGTGACCGGGCCGAGCCGCGGGTGCGCCGGCCCGAGCTCGACGCCGTCGAGCGCGACCAGCCCGCGCGCCAGCTCGCGCAGCGCGTTCGGCACGCCGAGTGCCCGCGCGTGGGCCGCGTGGCAGGCCTGGCCGGTGGTGCGGAGCTCGAGGATCAGCAGGCCCTTCTGCGCGACCGCGAGGTCGAGGCCGGTCGGCTCGCCGACGATCGCCGCCGCCGGCTTGATCCCGAGGCCGTCGAGCTCCGGGAGCACCG
Organism: Thermoanaerobaculaceae bacterium; assembly: GCA_035517415.1. Lineage (GTDB taxonomy): Bacteria > Acidobacteriota > Thermoanaerobaculia > Thermoanaerobaculales > Thermoanaerobaculaceae > DATIYW01. Next base: position 4,952 of record DATIYW010000076.1, on the reverse strand, counting down.
TCTGCGTGCCGCCGCTGCCGACCTCCTCCTCCGCGACGAGCGTCAGCACGACGGTGGCGCCGAGCGCGTCGCCGCGCGCGCGCAGGCGCAAGAACGCCGCCACCATCGCCGCCACCGAGGCCTTCGCGTCGTTGCTGCCGAGGCCGTAGACGCGGCCGTCGACCGGCGTCGCGGCGAACGGCTCGTGCTCCCAGCCGGGCGCCGGCGGCACCGTGTCGAGGTGCGAGTTGAGGCAGATCGCCGGCCCGCGCCCGCACCACGCGATCAGGTTCGCGCCGAGCCGCCGCACCTCCACACCCGCCGCGGCGAGCCGCCGCTCGAGGTGGTCGGCGAGCGGCCCCTCGGCGCGCGACACGGAGGGGATGGACACGATCTCGCGGTGCAGGGCGAGGAGCTCGGCGTCGTCCATCACGCGCCGCTCCCCGCGGCCTGGCTCTCCCCCTGCTCCGCCGGCGCGAGCTCCGCGATGTTGCGCACGATCAGCGTGCCGGCGCCGTCGTTTGTGAAGACTTCCACAAGCAGCCCGGCCTTGTGGCGGATGCCGACGACGTGGACGCGGGCGACCCCGCCGCCCAATGCCGCGCGCGCCGCCGTCACCTTCGGCAGCATCCCGCCGTCGAGCGCACCGCGCGACGCCATCGCGTCGAGGCCGGCGAGGTCGACGTAGGAGACGAGCGAGCCGGGATCGCGGCGGTCCTCGAGCAGGCCAGCGGCGTCGGTGAGGAAGATCAGCTTCTCCGCCTGCATCGCGGAGGCGATCGCCGCCGCCACCGTGTCGGCGTTGACGTTGAGCAGACGGCCGGAGTCGTCGGTCGCGAGCGGGCTCACCACCGGCACGAACCCCGCCGCCATCAGCCGCTCGAGCACCGAGGCGTCGACCGAGACGATGTCGCCGACCTCGCCGTAGTCGACCGCGACCCGCTCGCCTCCGACATCCTTGACCACCGGCGGCCGCACCCGGGCGCGCACCAGCCCGGCCGCCGCGCCGGAGACCGCGATCGCGCCCAGGCCGGCCGTGCGGCAGGCGGCGAGGATCGCGGTGGCGACCGTGCCGTTGACCGTCATCGTCACCACCTCGAGCAGCTTCGGCGAGGTGACGCGGCGGCCGTCGACGAAGCGCGACTCGATGCCGAGGCGCTCCGCCAGCGCCGTCGCCTGCGCGCCGCCGCCGTGCACGAGCACGACGCGCATGCCGAGCTCGGCGAGCACGCTGACCTGCTCGAGCAGCGCACGCAGCGTCGCGGCGTCGCTGCACGCGGTGCCGCCGAGCTTGACCACGAACAGCCGCCCCTTGAACAGCCGGATGTACGGCAGGGCCCGCAGCAGGCCCATGATCGTCGCCTCGCGGTCGTACGGACCGGTCATGCCCCCTCCTCGGTCAGCATCTCCAGCAGCAGCGCCTTCTGCGCGTGGAGGCGGTTCCCCGCCTGGCGCACCACCACGCTGCGCGGCCCGTCCAGCACCTCGTCGGTGACCTTGACGTTGCGCCGCACCGGCAGGCAGTGCATGAACTTGGCGCCGCGGTCGGCGCGCGCGAACCAGCTCTCCTCCACCCGCCAGTGCCGCAGGCCCTCGCGCAGTTCCGCCTCGCCCGGCCGGCCGTAGCGCGACGGCGCCGCCCACGACTTGGCGTAGACGACGTGGGCGCCGGCGAGCGCGGCTTCGCGGTCGGCGGTCTCCACCACCTCGCCCCCGGACGCCGCGGCGAGGGCGCGGGCGCGCGTCATCACCGGCTCCGGCAGCGCGTAGCCGTCCGGGCGCAGCACCGTGACGTGCATGCCCCGCCGCGCCGCCATCGCCACCGTCGACGCCGGCACCGCGAACGGCAGCCCGCGCGGGTGCCACACCCAGGACAGCACGAACCTCCCGCCGCGGCGCGGCACCTCGAGGTCGTCGAGCGTCTTCCAGTCGCCGAGCGCCTGGCACGGGTGGGCGGCGGCCGACTCGAGGTTGACGAACGGCACCGGCGAGAGCTCGGCCATTGCCCCGATCACGCCGTCGGCGAGGTCCTCTTCGAGGTCGATGCCGCGCGCGAAGCAGCGCACCGCGAGCGCGTCGGCGTACTGCGCGAGCACCGGGATCGCCTCGCGGATGTGCTCGGCGGCGTCGCCGTCCATCACCGCGCACGGCCGCGTCTCGAGCTTCCACGAGCCGGAGCCCGGCGAGATCGTGAACGTCGAGCCGCCGAGCTGCGCCACTCCCGCCTGCATCGACGCGAGCGTGCGCAGCGACGGGTTCATGAACACCAGGCCGACGACCTTGCCGGCGAGCGCCGCGCTCGTCCGCGTGCGCTCGAGGGCACGGGCGCGGGCGAGTACGGCTTCGAGCCGGTCGTCGGCGAGGTCGGCGAGGTCGAGGAAGCGCCTCAGCATGGGATCCCCTTCAACGCGGCGACCAGCTCGTCCACATGTCTGTCCTCCAGGATCAGCGGCGGGAGCAGGCGCACGACGTGCGGATCGGCGCTCCCGCCGGCGAGCACGCCGCGCCCGCGCAGCTCCGCGATCACCGCCTTCGCCGGCGGCCGCGTCCGCAGGCCGAGCAGGAACCCCATCCCCTGCACCGCCGTCACCGGGCCGACCACGCACTCCCGCCGGATCCGCTCGGACAGCCGCCGCACCCGCGCCAGCAGCGCGCCCCGCTCGAGCGTCTCGATCACCGCCTCGGCGAGCGCCATCGCCATCGGCCCGCCGCCGAACGTGGTGCCGAGGTCGCCCTTGCCGACGCGCGACGCGAGCGCCTCGCCGAGCAGCACCGCCGCGACCGGGAAGCCGCCGCCGAGCCCCTTCGCCACCGTCAGCAGGTCCGGAGTGATGCCGTGCGCCTGCGCGGCGAACGGGAAGCCGGTCCGCCCCATCCCGCACTGCACCTCGTCGAAGATCAGCAGCGCGCCGCACTCCGCGGTCACCCGGCGAGCCGCGGCGAGGAAGTCGTGCGCCATTGCGCGGGCGCCGGCGACGCCCTGCACCGGCTCGACGATCACCGCGGCGAGGTCTTCGCCGGCGGCGCGCTCGAGCGCAGCGAGGTCGTCGAACGGCACCACCGTGACCGGGAACGGCTCGGTCGGAAAGCCGTACCAGCGCTCGTGCCCGGCGGTGAGCGCGGCGACCGCCGCGGTGCGGCCGTGGAACGCCCCCTCCACCGCTGCGACGCGCCGCCGCCGGGTGGCGAGGAAGGCCACGCGCAGGGCGTTCTCGTTCGCCTCCGCGCCCGAGTTGACGAAGAACACGCGGCCGAGGCCGGGTGGGCCGAACCGCGCCAGTGCCGCCGCCGCGCGCTCGCGCACCGCCAGCGGCGCAACGTTGGTCTGGAAGAAGAGCGTCCGCGCCTGCTCCTCGAGCGCGGCGAGGAGGCGCGGGTGGGCGTACCCGAGCAGCGCCACCGCGTGCCCGCCGTAGAAGTCGAGGTAGCGCCGGCCGTCGGCGTCGAAGAGGTACACGCCCTCGCCGCGCACCAGCGACACCGGGATCTGCTCGTACACGTCGAGCAGCGCCGAGGCGGCGTTGGTCGCGGCGCGGGACTCGTCGGCTCGTTCCATCAGTACCACCCCGGGCCCGCGAATCGGAGCCCTGCGTCGGCCTCGAGGCCGAACAGCCGGTTCATCCACTGCACCGCGCCGCCGGCGGCGCCCTTGGTCAGGTTGTCGAGCACCGACGTCACCACCAGCGTGCGGCCGCGCACCGCGACACCGAGCCGGCAGAGGTTGCCGCCGACCACGTCGGCGAGGCGCGGCGGCGACGACGACGCCGACACGAACGGCGACGCGGCGTAGAACTCGGCGAGCGCCGCCGCCACCTGCTCCGCCGAGGCGTTCTCGCGCAGCGTCATTCGCAGCGTGGCGTGGATGCCGCGCACGAACGGGCCGGAATGCGGCACGAACTCGACCTCCGGCTCGCTCCCGTGGCAGGCGCGGGCGAGCAGCTCGCGCATCTCCGGCTCGTGGCGGTGCGCGAGCGGCGCGTACGCGAACAGGTTGCTGCGCCGCTCCGGGTGATGCGTGGCGGCCGTGAGCGTGCGGCCGGCGCCGCTGCTGCCCGTCACCGCCGAGACGAACAGCTCGGGCTCCACCAGGCCCGCGGCGAGCAGCGGATGGGCCGCGAGCGCGACCGCGGTGGTGAAGCAACCGGGCTGTGCCGCGTGGCGCGGCGTCGAGCCGGCCAGCTCCGGGACCGCGCAGGCGAACTCGGCGCAGCGCGCGGGCGCGCCGTGCGGCTGGCCGTAGATCGCCGCGAAGCGCTCCGGGTCGGCGAAGCGGAAGTCGGCGGAGAGGTCGACCGCCCGCGCCGTCGTGCCGGCGCGCTCCGCCTCGCTCAGGAGCCGGTCGAGCAGAGCCGCCGTCGTGCCGTGCGGGGTGGCAGCGAAGATGCCGACGTCGCCGCCGGCCCGCAGCACGTCGGCCAGCGCGTCGGCACTGCGCATCGCGATCCCCGCGAGCGACGTCGCGGCGAGGTGCGGGAAGACGGCCCCGACCGCCTCGCCCTCGTGGCCGCCCGAGGCGACCGCGGCGACGGCGAAGCGCGGGTGCGCCGCGAGCAGCCGCAGCAGCTCCCCCGCGACGTAGCCGCTGCCGCCGAGGACCACGACCGGGATTCGGGCGCGCTCAGGCATCCTCGTCCCTCTCGGGCTGCGGCTCGACGTGCAGGCGCGCGAGCACGGCGTCCGCCAGCCGCGACGGCTCGGAGCGGGCGTTGATCGCCGCGACGCCGGTCTCGCGCTCGACCAGCCGGGTGCCGGCGACGTTGTCGGTCGCCGGCCCGGTCACCGCGGAGGTGGCGACGCCGAACCGCTCCTCGAGCAGCCGCACCCCTCCCCACGCCGCCACCGGGTCGTTGGCGGCGAGGACGACCGCCCCGAACGCGCCCTTGAGGCCGGGGTCGGCGAGGATCGCGTCGACGCCGTAGAGGCCGAGCACGCCGTCGCCGAGCTCGAGCACGATCACGTCGGGGCGGTCGGCG
>DATIYW010000075.1:0-11024 GCA_035517415.1 Thermoanaerobaculaceae bacterium | reverse complement strand
CGTGCTCGCCGGCGAGCACCAGCGTCGGGCAGGCGATCGCGGCGAGCTGCGGGCGCAGGTCCCAGCCGGCCTGCAGGTGCGCCAACTGCTGCAGCGCGCCGGGCTTGTCCTCGGGGTCGAGCGTCCACAGCTTGGCCGCCTGGTCGACGAAGCCGGGGAAGCGGTCGGCGAAGCTGGCGCCGAACGCGAACGCCATGAACGCCTCCGCCGCCTCGGCGGGCTCGAGTCGGGTGAAGGCCAATTCGAAGAAGCGCAGCACGCGGCGGTGCGCGGGGGTCAGTCGGGCGCCGCACGAGGCGACGACCAGGCGCTCCACCGCGGCCGGGTGGCGGGCCGCGAGGGTGCACGCGATCAGGCCCCCCATCGACACGCCGATCACGGACGCGGCGACACCGGCGTCGGCGAGCACCGCGGCCGCGTCGTCGGCGGCGCCGTCGAGCGTGAACGGCGCGCCGCCGCGCGAGGCGCCGACGCCGCGGTTGTCGGGCGCCAGCACGGTGAACCGGTCGGAGAGGACCCGTGGAAGCTCGCCCCAGAGCCGGGCGCGCGAGCCGAGCCCGGCCAGCAGCAGCACCGGCGGCCCGCTCCCCAAGCGGTCGTAACCGACGGGCCCGTTTTGCGTTGCGATCGTGCGGAGGGCCGGGGCCGTCACAGCAGGGCGGCCAGCTTCTCCTTCAGCACCTTCTTGTCGGTGACGCCGACGACGCGGTCCACCAGCTTGCCGCCCTTGAAGAACAGCAGCGTGGGGATCGACTGGATGCCGTACTTGATCGCGGTGTTGCGGTTGGAGTCGACGTCGAGCTTGGTGACGGTCGCCTTGCCGTCGAACTCCTCGGCGAGCGCCTCGACGTGGGGGGCGATGATCTTGCACGGCCCGCACCACACCGCCCAGAAGTCGACCAGCGCCGGCTTGTCGTTGTGGAGGACCATGGTGTCGAAGGTGGAATCCGTGACCTGCGCGACCTTTCCGCCCATCTCGTGCGCTCCCTTCCTCGTCTCCTCCGCCCGACCGGAGGCCCGTCTGCTGCCGGCGGCGGGCGGCGCGGACGCCTGGCGCATCCCTGCAATTGCCGCGGCCGCCTGCGGCATTCCCCGGAGCGAAAAAAAACGCCGCGCCGGGGCGCGCCGCCTACGTTCGGGGCTATTGTACGCATGACGGGACGGAGGCTGCAATCGTGCGCACCCGCCGGCAGAGGCTCGGCCAGCACTTCCTGCACGACGATCGCACCGCCCGCGCGATCGTCGCCGCGCTCGACGCCGAGCCCGACCGGGTGGTGGAGATCGGGCCCGGCCGCGGCGCGTTGACGCGGCTCCTGATTGAGCGCTTCGGGCAAGTGGCGGCGGTCGAGCTCGACCCCGACCTGGCGGCGATGCTCCCCAACCGCCTCGGCCGGCCGGCGGGGCTCGAGGTGCTGCGCCTGGACGCCGTCACCGCCGACCTCGACGCGATCGCGCGGGGCGGCCGGTGGCAGGTGGCCGCGAACCTGCCCTACAGCGTCGGCACCGCGATCGTGCGGCGGCTGCTGGCGCGACCGGACCTGTTCTCCACGCTGGTCGTGATGGTTCAGCTCGAGGTCGCGCAACGACTGGTGGCGCCGCCGGGCGCATCGGCGCGCGGCCTGCTGAGCGTCGAGGCCGAGGCGCGCGCCGACGCCGAGCTGCTCTTCACCGTGGCGCCGCGCTGCTTCGTCCCGCCGCCGCGGGTCACCTCGGCGGTGGTGCGGATGGCGCTCCGCCCGCCCCCCGCTCCCGACGGACGGCTGGAGCGCGCCCTCGGGATCGCGGCGCGGGCGTTCACCCACCGTCGCAAGACGCTCGCCAACGCGCTCGCCGGCGCGGCGCCGCCGGCCGAGATCGCCGCCGCCATCGCGGCCGGCGCGATCCCCGCGAACGCCCGCCCGCAGGACCTCGCGCTGCGCGACTGGCTGACGCTGGCGAGGGCCTTGCCGGCGGACGCGCCGGGCCGCGCACGCGCCCGCCGCGCGCGGGCGGAGGGCGCGTGAGCGCGGCGCGCCTGGTGGCGCTCGGCGGGCTCGGCGAGTTCGGCGCCAACTCGCTGCTGGTGGAGGACGACGGCGGCGGCATCCTGATCGACGCCGGCGCGGCGTTCTCGGACATGGCCGCATTCGGGGTCGGCTACGAGGTGCCGGACTTCGCCTCGCTCGGACGGGCGCCCCGGGCGGTGGCGTTCACCCATGCCCACGACGACCACATCAAGGGCCTCGCCTTCCTGCGCGAGGCGTTCCCCGCGGTCGAGGTGTTCGGCAGCGCCACCACGCTCGCCTGGGCGCGGCGCTCCGCCGAGCCGGGCGCCGCGCTCGACGGCCGCGAGCTCCGCGGCGACCGGCCGGCGGCGGTCGGTCCGTTCGAAGTCGCGGCGCTGCCGGTCTCGCACTCGATCCCCGGCAGCGTGGCGCTGCGGCTGCGCGGCGCGGCCGGGACCATGGTGGTGGCGACCGACCTGCGGCTGGCACCCTCGGCGCTCGGCGCGACCACGCCGCCGGAGACGCTCGCGGCGTGGGGCGACGCGGGCGTCGACCTGCTGCTGCTCGACGCCACCAACGCGCTGGTCGAGGCCGCGCCGCCGAGCGAGGAGACGGTGGCGGCGGCGCTCGCGGAGCAGGTGGCGAAGGCGCGCGGCGCGGTGGTGGCGGTCTCGTTCGCCTCGCAGCTCGGGCGCTTCCGCCAGCTCGCGCTCGCCGCCGCCCACGCCGGGCGGGTGATCGTGCCGGTCGGGCGAGGCCTGGTCGAGGCGCTCGAGGTGCAGTCCGGCACGGGCGGGCTGAAGCTGCCGTTCGACGTGGTCCGGCCGGCGCGCGACCTCGCCCACCTGCAGCGCGATCGGGTGGTGGTGGTGGCGACCGGCTCGCAGGGCGAGGCGGGCTCGGCGTTCTCCCGCCTCGCCGTCGACCTGCTGCCCGGCATGCGGCTGCGCGCCGGCGACACCGTGCTCCACGCGGCGCGCGTCATCCCCGGCAACGAGCGGCGCCTCGCGCACCTGTTCGACCACTGCGTCAGGCGCGGCGCGCGGGTGGTCACCGCCGCGGACGCCCCGCTCCACGCTTCCGGCCATCCGCACCGCGCCGAGCTCGCGCGCCTGCTCGACCTGCTCCGACCGCGCGTCGTGCTGCCGGTGCACGGCCAGCGCCGCCACCTCGAGGCGGTCGGCGACCTGGCGCGCGGGCGCGGCATCGCCGCCGTGGTGGTGGAGAACGGCGAGGAGCTGGAGTGGGACGGCGCGCGCCTCGCCCCCAGCGGCGAGCTCCGCGAGGTGGGGCGGATCCTGCTCGACGACGTCGGCGACGAGGTGCTCGACGCGGCCGTGCTCAAGCACCGGCGCTCGCTGGCGCGGGAGGGCCTGGTGGTGGCGGTGCTGCCGCGCTCGGGCGCCGACCACACCGCGCTCGGCGAGCCGCAGCTCCACGTCTCGGGGATGCCGATGACGGCGGCGCTGTGCGACCGGCTGGCGGCCGGGCTCGGCGCCGAGCTGCAGCGCGGCGGGGCGATCGCGCGGCGCGACCCGGAGTGGCTGCGAAGTACAATGACCCGGTGGCTCCGCAATGAGCTGCGCCGGCGCACGCGCCGCCGTCCCGTCGTCGTGGCGCTGGTGGTGGAGTTGTAGATGACGGTCTGGCAAGCGATCGTGCTCGGCGTGATCCAGGGGCTGACGGAGTTCCTGCCGGTGTCCTCGCGGGGGCACCTCGCCCTGGCGCAGGCGCTGATGCCCGGGTTCTCCCAGCCCGGGCTCGTGTTCGACGTGGCGCTGCACCTCGGCACCGTGCTCGCGATCCTCGCGCTGGAGTGGCGGCGGATCCTCGAGGTGGCGCGCGAGCGGTACCTGTTCCGGCTCGGGTCGCAGCTCGTCCTCGCGATGGCCGCCACCTCGGCGATCGCGCTGCCGCTGCGCCACTGGGCCGAGGACGCGGTGCGCTACCCGCTGCTGGTCGCCGCCGGGTTCGTCGTGACGGCGGTGCTGCTGCTGGCGGTGCGGCGCAGCACCGGGCGGATCGAGGGCCGGGGGATGACGCTCGGCGCGGCGGCGTTCGTCGGCCTCGCGCAGGGGCTGGTCGTGCTGCTGCCCGGGATGTCGCGCTCCGGCACCACGATCGTCGCCGGCCTCGGCGCCCGCCTCGAGCGCCGCTGGGCGGCCGACTTCTCGTTCCTGCTCTCGATCCCGGCGATCCTCGGTGCGGCGGTGGTCGAGGGCTGGAGCCACCGCGCGGAGCTCGCGGCCGCGCGCGGCCTCGAGGCGCCGCTGCTCGCCGGCATCGCGGCGGCGGCAGTGGTGGGGTTCGCCGCGCTGGTGCTGGTGAGGCGGCTGGTGTGGCAGGGGCGCCTCTACCTGTTCGCCTACTACCTGCTGCCGCTGGCGGCGGCGACCGCGGCGCTCCACTTCGCGGGCGTGTGGTGATGGCGCGCAGCCGCGACGAGGTGGCGCGGGAGATCGCCGGGTACCTGCTCGGCATCATCGGCTTCCTCCTGCTGGTCGCGGTCGCGACCTACCACCCGCTCGACCCGTCGCTGTTCTCGAGCGGCAGCGACGTCGTGCACAACCTGCTCTGGCGCGTCGGCGCCGCGCTCGCGGGCGTGCTGGTCGGTCTGATGGGCGTGCCGGCGCTGCTCGTGCCGGTGCTGATGATGGTGGTCGGGTGGGAGTGGTTCAAGGCGCGCCAGCTCGAGTCGCCGAGGCTGCAGGGGGCGGCGTGGGCGGTGGCGGTGATGGGCGCGGACGGGCTGCTCGCGGCGCTGCTGCCGCACCTCGCCTACCGCGGCGGCGACCTCGAAACCGGCGGCGAGTTCGGCGCGCTCGTCGCGCGCGGCCTCGACGCCTCATTGGGCCCGCTCGGGACGCTCGTGATCTGCGCCGCCGCCCTCTTCGCGGGCGTCGTGTTCGGCGTGCGCGGCTCGCTCGCGCAGGCGCTCTCGACCCTGGCGGCCGCGTTGAAGGCGCGGCGCAGCGCGATCGCGGCGCGCTGGGCGCGGCGGCGCGAGGGGCAGCGGCGCGAGGGGCTGCGCAAGGAGCTGGTGCGCCGCCACGAGGAGCGCCACCCGCCCGCGCCGCCGCCGCCGCTGGTGGCGCGCGAGCGCGAGGGCGACGCCGGCTTCAGCATCCGCCGGCTGCGCCAGGTCGAGGTGGTCGCCGAGGAGCCGCGGGAGCCCGCGCCGTCCGGCTCGGAGCGCGCGACCACGGCGCCCGCCCCCCCGCGGCGCGCGACCAGGGTGAAGCCGGTCGCGGTGCAGGAGGTGTTCCCGTTCGTCGAGGAGACGCCCGCCTCGCCGCTGCCGGAGAAGACGATGCTGGCGCCGCCGCCGCCCGCGCCGGTGCTCGACCCGCGCCAGCTCGCGGCGATGCGCGAGCTGCTCGAGTCCAAGTGCCACGAGTTCCGCACCGAGGGCAAGGTCGAGGACGTGCTGCCGGGGCCGGTGATCACGACCTACGAGTTCCGCCCCGCGGCGGGGGTCAAGTACGCGCAGGTGGTGCGCCTGGAGGAGGACCTCGCGCTCGGCCTGCAGGTCGAGGCGGTGCGGATCGAGCGCATCCCCGGCAAGGCGACGGTCGGCATCGAGGTGCCGAACCCGGAGCGGCAGACGATCGTGCTGCGCGAGGTGATCGAGTCCTCGAAGTTCGTCCACTCCGTCTCGCCGCTCACGCTCGCGCTCGGCAAGGACATCCACGGGCGCCCCTACGTCGCCGACATGCAGCGCATGCCGCACCTGCTGATCGGCGGCTTCACCGGCTCCGGCAAGAGCGTCGGGATCAACGCGATGATCATGTCGATCCTGTTCAAGGCGACGCCGGAGCACGTCCGCTTCATCCTCATCGACCCGAAGCAGGTCGAGCTGGGGATCTACGAGAAGCTGCCGCACCTGCTCACGCCGATCATCTCCGACCCCAAGGAGGCCTCGCGCGCGCTGCGCTGGGCGGTGCGCGAGATGCGCGAGCGCTACCAGATCCTCGCCACCTGCAAGGTCCGCAACATCACGCAGTACAACGCGCTGCTGGGCGACGCCGACGCCCGCCGCACGGTCGCCGAGACCTCGGGCGCGACCGAGCTGCGGCCGCTGCCGTTCATCGTCGTCATCATCGACGAGCTCGCCGACCTGATGATGACCTGCCCCTCGGAGGTCGAGGACTCGATCGGCCACCTCTCGCAGATGGCGCGCGCGGTCGGCATCCACCTCCTGTTCGCCACCCAGCGGCCGAGCGTCGACATCGTCACCGGCGTGATCAAGGCCAACTTCCCCTGCCGCATCAGCTACAAGGTGCGCACGCGCTTCGACTCGCGCACGATCCTCGACACCGAGGGCGCCGAGTGCCTGCTCGGCATGGGCGACATGCTCTACCTCGCCGCCGGCACCTCGCGGCCGATCCGCCTCCACGGCTGCCTCGTGCGCGAGGAGGAGATCCTCACCGTGCTGAAGCACCTGCGGCGGCTCGGCAAGCCCGAGTTCGACCCCCGCGTGATCGAGGAGCCGGAGCCCGGCGCCGGCGTCAACGGCGAGGCGGAGTGGGACGACCCGATGTACGACCAGGCCGCCCGCCTCGTCGTCGGGTCGCGCAAGGCCTCGGCCTCGTACATCCAGCGCAAGTTGCGACTCGGCTATGCGCGCTCGGCCCGTCTTCTCGATATGATGGAGCAGCAGGGCGTGGTCGGGCCGTCGCAGGGGTCGCGCGGCCGCGAGGTGCTGGTCCCACCCGACTACTTCGGCGAGGTGGACGCGACCGCCGTCGCCGCGGAGGACGCGGAAGATGCCGATGATTAACCTCTCCCCCCAGATGAACCTCATCCTCATCGCCACCGCCGGCGTCCTCCTCCTCCTGCTGGTGATCAGCTTCCTCTCGCGACCGCGGGTGTTCACGCAGTACCTCGAGCACATGACCGGGATCAAGCTCGCCCCGCGCGACGTCGCCCGCGTCTTCAAGAGCCGCGGCAAGGCGGGGGTGCGCGACATGTTCCTCGAGCTGATCATCCGCGAGGACCTCAAGGACGGCCCGCGGATCACGCCCGACTCCAAGCCCGACCTCGAGATCCTCACCCCGGACCAGAAGCGATGAGCGGTTCGCGGCGCCTCGACGCGCTGCGCGCCGCCGGCGTCGGGTTCGTCGCCGGCGTGCCGTGCTCCTACCTCAAGCGCTTCTTCGCCGGCTGCAACGAGCTGCCGGCGGGCTCCTACCTGCCTGCGGTGCGGGAGGACCACGCGGTCTCGGCCTGCGTCGGCGCCTGGCTCGGCGGGCGCCGCACGCTCGCCGTGATGCAGAACTCCGGCCTCGGCTACTGCCTCGAGGTGCTCACCTCGCTCCACCTCATCTACCAGGTCCCGCTGCCGATGCTCGTCTCCGACCGCGGCGCCCCGAGCGACTACGAGGAGCACCGCGTGCTCGGCCAGCGCACCCGCGCGCTGCTCGAGCTGTTCGGCGTGCCGTGGCGCGAGGCGCGCGCCGGGGAGGAGGACGCCGAGGCCGAATGGCTGGTGAGCGCCTCCGAGCGCGACCGGCGCCCGGCGGCGTTGCTGGTCGGCAAGGGGGCGGACTCGTGACGCGCGCCGAGGCGGTGGCGCTCGTGCTCGCGACGGTCGCCGACGACGACATCGTCGTGGCGGCGGACGGCGCGATCTCCCGCGAGGCGTACCGCGAGCACGACCGGCCGCGCACGTTCTACATGCTCGGCTCGATGGGGCAGGTGGCCTCGATCGCGCTCGGCCTGGCGCTGACCCGCCGCGAGCGGGTCGTCGCCCTCGACGGCGACGGCAACCTGCTAATGGGGTTCGGCGGCCTCGCCATGGTCGGCGGGCTCAAGCCGCCCAACCTCCACCACGTCGTGCTCGACAACGGCTGCTACGCGACCACCGGCGGCCAGCCGGCGCTCTCGCGGGTGGTCGACCTCGCGGCGGCGGCGCTCGGCTCCGGCTACCGCTGGGCGCGCCGATGCCACGCCGCAGGTGACGCCCGCGACGCGCTGCAAGCCTGCCTCGCCGCGCCCGGCCCGGCCTTCCTCGACCTCCCGGTCGAAGCGACGGACGCCGACCCCGCGCCGCGCGTGCCGATGACGCCGGAGCGGATGGCGGAGCGGCTGCGCGAGGCGCTGCGCGGCGCCTGACCGCGGCCGGCCGGAAGCGCGGGCAACGGGCCCGGAATTTCCGCCGGCCCTCCCGAATTGACCCGATCGATTGCGGACGTGACGCGGGTCACGGGAGACGTTCGGGTGGATTGCCGGCTCGGCTGCGCATTGCTGCTTGCGACGGTGGCGGTCTCCGGGTGCGAGACGATCGAGGGCACCGACGCCTACCAGAAGACGCGCGACTTCACCGAGAAGGCGGTCGACGCGGTCGGCCACACCGCCGCTTCGGCGCGCGAGCGGATGAAGCACTACCTGGCCGAGAAGGACCTGCTCAAGACGTTCCACGACAGCGGCGTCCACGACGAGGAGGCGGTGCTCGGGGTGCTGCGCAAGGCGGGGATCCGCCGCAAGCCGGTCGCGCAGCCGCCACCGCCCTCGGGCGGCGCCAAGCCGACGCCGCCGGGCGGCCGGCGCGGGGCGCCGCTGCCCAAGGAGTACGCGGGCCGCTTCCGCTGGCCCGTCGACGCCGGCATCGTCAGCTCCGAGTACGGCCAGCGCTGGGGACGCCTGCACAAAGGGATCGACATCGCGGCCGAGACCGGCGAGCCGATCCACGCCGCCGCCGACGGTGAGGTGATCTACGCCGGCGACGGGCTGCGCGGCTACGGCAACGTCGTGATCCTGCGCCACGACGAGCAGACCACCACGCTCTACGCGCACAACAGCGCGCTCGAGGTCCACAAGGGCGACCGCGTCAGGCAGGGCGACCAGATCGCCCTGCTCGGCAGCACCGGCCACTCGACCGGGCCGCACACCCACTTCGAGATCCGCGAGGGCGACGAGGCGGTCAACCCGCGCACGCTGCTGCCGAAGGCCCCGTTCTGACCCCAGCCGGGGACCGGGCAGGGCTCCGCGACGCGTCGGTGTTTGTCGCGGCCGGCCGCCGCCTGCTACGATCGCGTCCGCCTATCTCACGGAGGGACGGCGCGATGAGAAAGCTGGTCATCGTTGCGGACAACGTCGAGCCGGTGCGCGAGGCGATCAAGCAGGCGCTCGAGGCGGGGCTCGGCGGGCGCGCGCACGAGGTCGAGATCGCGCTCGCAGGCGACGGCAACGCCGTCCTCGCGCTCTGCCGCACCGCCAGGCCTGACCTCATCCTGATGGACGTCGAGATGCCGGACCGCGACGGCGTGGACACCTTCTACGCGCTCAAGGCCCTCGACGCGGCGCTGGCGGCGCGGGTGGTGTTCCTCACCGGCTACGCCGGGTCGGAGAGCGTACAGGGCCGCCTCGAGCAGGCGATCGCCGACGGCGCCGGCGGCGTGATCGGCAAGCCGGCGAGCGCCGCGCAGCTGCACAAGGCGCTCGAGCGCTTCCTCGCCGACTGAGTCGGACCTCCGCGCCCGCGTGCGGCGCGATTCGGGCAACGCAGCCGCTGCACCCGGCCGGTCCGGGTCACTCCGTGCCGCGGACGGTGAGCGTCGCTCCGGCGGAGTAGGCGTTGAACTCGGGGGCGTACATCGACTGGACGGTCGCGGGCGAGACCTTGAAGGTGCCCGCCATGTTCGCTCGCAAGCGGTACTTGAACGTGTACTCGCCGGCCGGCAGCTGCTCGAAGAAGAAGTTCGCGCCGGAGTCGCGCACCTCCTCGTACCAGGCGATGCCGAGGTCCCAGCGGAAGCGCGAGGTCGCGTTCTCGGGCTCGAGGCCGGCGGCGCGCGGGTCGCGCAGGTGGACGTACTCGGCGGCATGGTTGGCGCGGAGCGAGAGCTGCACCTCGACCTCGTCGCCGACCGCGAGCGGCGTCCCGTCGGCGAGCGGCTTCAGCACGAACCCCTGCGGCGTGGACTCGCGCTTGAAGTACCGGCGGGACACCGAGAAGAAGTCGCCGCTGCCCTGCTCGGGGAGCCGCTCGGTCGAGAACGTCCAGGTCGCGGAGGCGAACGCGAACCCCTTCGACGTCTTCTCGACGGTCACGACGGCGTCGGCGGGCCCGACCTTCGGCCCCGGGATCACGACCTGGCTCTTCTTGCCGGTGTAGCTGTCGGGCGGGAACGTGAAGCTCACCTTCTCGCCGCCGACCGTGACGGTCGCGTCCTCCGGGATCGCGAGCGCGCCCTCGGCCTTGAGGTAACGGACCAGCGACACGATCACCTCGGCGGTGGCGCGCGTCGACTTCCACTGGTTGAGCTTCTTGTTGAGCAGCAGCCACTGCACCAGCCCGTCGCGGCGCGGGTCGGCGGGCGCGAGCTCCATCAGGACGCGAAGGGCGAACGCCTGCGTCTCGATGGTGTCGTTGTACCAGAGCCACGAGCGGTCCTCGGGTGCCCAGAACGTGCCCTCGTCGCGGGTCGTCTTGGCGGAGTCCATGACGCTGTCCCAGACGAGCTTGGCGTCGGCGGGCCGGTCCATGCGGCGGAGCGTCAGCGCGAGGTAGCCCTTCTCGAGCGGCGAGTGCTCCCGCCAGTGCTTGAACGAAAAGGCGAGGATCTCGGCGCGCTCGGCCGGGGTGAGCGCGTCGCCCATCCACGACGGATCCGGGTAGCAGGTCGCGACGTAGTCGAGAAAGGTGAGGAACTCCCAGCAGCAGTCCTTCGCCATCATCGCCCGCAGGTCGTCGCGGTAGTGGCTCGCGAGGTACGCCCAGCCGCGCTGCACCATCTCCTTCGGCACGTCCACACCGAACTCGGCGGCGCGGGCGAGGCCGTGCATGATGTAGAGCGTCATGTAGGGAGAGGGCGGCCCGCCCGGCCACCACGGGAACGCGCCGCTCGCGGTCTGCGCCTTCGCGAGCTTGGCGAGCGCCGTCTCGCGGTTGGCGCGGGCGATGCGCGGGTCGAGGACGTTGATCAGCCCGGACTCGGGGGTCGAGCCGCCCCTCGCCTCGATCAGCCACGGCGTTTCCTCGAGCGCCATCCGCCGGTTCGGGTCGGCGGCGTCGAACGTCTCGAGGCGCGTCTCGCG
>DATIYW010000074.1:0-2494 GCA_035517415.1 Thermoanaerobaculaceae bacterium | reverse complement strand
GGATCCGTCAGGCGCCGGTGGGTCCCGGCAAGGCCGAGAGGACCGTGATCTTCCACGAGGGCGGTATCCCGGGCTTCAACACCATCATCGTGCGCGTGCCGGAAGGCCGGCAGCTGGTCGTGCTCCTCAACAACACCGGCGACGCGCGCCTGGAGGCGATCAGTGACGGGATCCTCGACATCCTCAATGAACGCGTCCCGCCTGCGCCGCGGCGCTCGATCGCCGAGGAGCTCGCTGCGACGATCGCGTCGCGTGGAATCGAGGCCGCGGTCAAACAGTACGGCGCGCTCAGGCAGGACCATCCCGATCACTTCGAAGTCGAGGAAAGCCATCTCAACGCCCTTGGCTACCAACTCCTCGCCGGCGGGAAGGTGGACGCCGCCATCGCCATATTCCGTCTGAACGCGGAGCAGTTCCCCGACTCTTGGAACGTCTACGACAGCCTCGGCGAGGCGCTCGCGGCGGCGGGTCAGAAGGAAGAGGCGATCAAGTGCTACGCGAAGTCGCTCGAATTGAACCCCGAGAACCGCGGCGGCGCGGCGGCGCTGGAGAGACTGCGAAAGCCGTAGCGGCATTCCGATCGGCGTCGCTCGGTCAGTGCGCGGGCGCCGGAGCTGGCAAAGCCGCATCCGGAAGGGCGCCGGCGGCGACGAGCGCGCGACGCGCGAGATCGCCCCGGCGCTTGGCCACCTCCGCGAAGCTCGGCGCCTCGGTGTTGAATGCGAAGACGAAGACCCTGCCGCCCCGCTCCACATAGCCGACCAGCCACCCCAGCCAGCGACCGGGCGCAAGCGAGCCGGTCCCCGTCTTGCCGCTCAGCCGATAGCCGGGCTGGTCCTCGAGCACCAGCACGCTCTTCATCGTCGCGGTCACGTCGGGGCTCAGGCCGAGGCGGCCGCGGAGGAACGCGCCGAGGAAGCGCACCTGCTCGTCGGCCGAGATCCGCAGCGACGAGCCGAGCCAGAAGCGGTCCTGGCCGCCGGAGATGTCCTGGTTGCCGTAGTCGAAGCGGCGCAGGAACTCCGCCATGCGCTGCGGTCCGATGCTCATCGCGACGTCCTGGAAGAACCACACCACCGAGTCGCGCACCGCCGAGCGCAGGCTCTGCGGCCCGGCCCACGCCGCCGGCCACGACGGCTGGCGCGGGTGGCGCGACGAGTCCCACGGCAGCACCAGCTCGGCGTCGGTCACCACCTTGGTCTCGAGCGCGATCAGCGAGTTCGGCACCTTGAACGTGGAGAACGGGCTGAAGCGGGTGCGGCAGCGCGCCGCGTCGAAGCGCACGCAGTCGCCGCCGTCCGGATTGCACACGACGAACGCGCTCGGCGTGCCGGCGAGCGCCTCGGCGACCGCCGCCGCGCGCGGGTCTCGTCCCGCCGCGTCCGGCGGAGCGGCCGCCGCGAACCCGGAGGCGAGCGCGAGCAGCGCCGCGGCGGCGAGCGCGCCGGCCCGGCGCGGGCGCGCGCCGCGCGCCGCGGCCAGCGTCGTACGGTCCGGCTCCGGCAGGTAGCGCAGCGCCTCGCGCAGCGTCACCCCGGACGCGCGCGCCATGCGCGGCGCGAGGAACTCCGCGACCAGTGCCGGGCGCTTCTTCGACACCTCGCGCAGCACCCAGCCGATCGCCTTGCGGATGAAGAACTCGCGCTCGTCGAGCATGGCGTCAGCATAGCCGACGAAGCGGGTCCAGTCGCCGGCACCGCGGCGCAGCGGGATCAACAGCGCCAGCATCGCCGCCCGCCGCAGCCAGAAGTCCGGGTCGGCGGCCCAGCGGTCGAGCGCGGCGCCCAGCTCGGGGAGCCGCTCGACCATCGGCCCGACGACGTGCGGCGCGAGGGAGTCGACCAACGCCCAGGTCCGGCTCTCGCGGAGCATCCGCTCCACCAGGCCGAGGTCGCGCGGCTCGAGCAGCCTCTCGTTGAGGGCGAGGATCTCGACCGCCGCGCTGCGCAGCTCGAACACCGGCCGCGCCCACAGCCGCCCGGCGGCCGCCAGCAGCGTCGCCCGGTCGAGCGCGCCGGCGGCCCGCAGCCCCGCCTTGAGCACGGCGCGGAAGTCGGGCGTCGCCACGCCGATGAACTCGAGGTCGCTCTTGAGGTAGCGCCTGGCGCCCTCGGCGCGCTCCGGGTCTGCGATCGCCCGAAGGCCGGCCTCGATCCCGAGGGCGAGCTGTCCTGGCCTCGAGTTCCTGGTCATCGCCCGAAGTCTAGCCCAGGCGATGCGCTCGAGCCGGACGTCCCGCCGCGTTCCCCCCGATGCGCCGTGCGAGGTGGCGTGACGGCCTTGCGCACCGCGGACGGACGCAACCCGGGGGTCGGCGCGTGGATGGCGTCCGGGCGCCCGCGATTCGATGCGAGTCCCGACCGCGTCGAGGCTGCGGGTGGCATAATGCGACCCGGGTGGCGTGCGGGGGTGATAGCGTCGTGCCGAGAAAGAAGGTCCTGCGCGATCGGGCGGCCGTCCCCGGTGATCGATCGGCCGTGGGCCCTGCCGGCGC
>DATIYW010000073.1:0-4423 GCA_035517415.1 Thermoanaerobaculaceae bacterium | reverse complement strand
CGTCGCCGGCGCCGCCTCGCTCCCGCGTATCGTCATGATCGCCGGCGAGGGAAGCTCGTTCGAGGTGGTCGAGGGGCACGTCGGCGGCGAGACCGACCCTGCGCTCACGCTCGGCGTGAGCGAGATCTTCGTCGGCGCCGGTGCGGACGTGCGCTACGGCCTCGTGCAGCGCTGGGACCCGGCGGTCACCGGCCACCTCACCACCCGCGCCGAGGTCGGCGCCGGCGCCCGCTTCCAGATGTCGCTCGCCTCGTTCGGCGGCGCCGTGTTCAAGGCCGACGTCGGCGCGATCCTCGCCGGCGAGCGCGCCAACGTCGAGACGTTCGGCGTCGCGATGGGCGGCGAGAGGCAGCACTTCGATCACCATACCGAGCACCTCCACCGCGCCGGGAAGACGCACTCCAACCTCGACTTCAAGGTCGCGCTGACGGGCGCGGCGCGCTCCGCCTACACCGGCATGATCCGCATCTCTCCGGGTGCGGCCGGGTCGGAGGCGTACCAGGAGAACCGCAACCTGCTGCTCTCGGCGGACGCGCGGGCAGAGTCGATCCCGGAGCTCGAGATCCTCACCGACGACGTCAAGTGCAGCCACGGCGCGACCGTCGCGCCGCTCGACCCCGAGCAGCTGTTCTACCTCGGCAGCCGCGGCCTGCCGCGCGGCCAGGCGATGCGCGTGATCGTCTACGGCTTCCTCG
This sequence comes from Thermoanaerobaculaceae bacterium, assembly GCA_035517415.1. Lineage (GTDB taxonomy): Bacteria > Acidobacteriota > Thermoanaerobaculia > Thermoanaerobaculales > Thermoanaerobaculaceae > DATIYW01. Next base: position 3,728 of record DATIYW010000073.1, on the reverse strand, counting down.
ACCAGACGCTGCACCGCCTGCCGCAGGCGACGCGCGAGCGGATCGAGGCGCTGGTCGCGGCGCGCCTCCACTCGGAGCCGCGATGACCTCGGCGGCCGCCGCCCACCCCGCCGCCGCGCTCGACCCGCGCGCCCTGCGCGTGCGCTTCCCGATCCTCCGCCGCGAGGTCCACGGCCGCCCGCTCGTCTACCTCGACAACGCCGCCACGACGCAGAAGCCGGCGGCGGTGATCGAGGCGCTCGACCACTACTACTCGCACTCCAACGCCAACGTCCACCGCGGCGTCCACACCCTCGCCGAGGAGGCGACCGCCGCGTATGAGGCGTGCCGCCGCCGCGTCGCGCGCTTCGTCAACGCCCCCGATCCCGACGCCGTCGTGATCACGCGCAACGCGACCGAGGCGCTCAACCTCGTCGCGCGCTCGTGGGGGGCGCGCCTGGCCGCCGGCGACGAGGTGCTGCTCACTGAGATGGAGCACCACTCGAACCTGGTGCCGTGGATCATGCTCGCCCGCGAGCGCGGCGTCGTCCTCCGCCACGTCCCGGTCAGCGACGGCGGCGAGCTCGACATGGAGGCGTTCGCGCGCCTGCTCTCGCCGCGCACGCGGATCGTGGCGATCACCGCGATGTCGAACGTGCTCGGCACGATCACCCCGCTCGCCCAGATCGCCGCCGCGGCGCACCACGCCGGCGCGGTCGTGGTCGTCGACGGCGCCCAGTCGGTGCCGCACCTGCCGGTCGACTTCCAGGCGCTCGACGCCGACTTCCTCGCCTTCTCGGCGCACAAGATGTACGGGCCCACCGGGGTCGGCTTCCTGGTCGCGAGGCCCAAGCTGCTCGCCCAGATGGAGCCGGTGCTCGGCGGCGGCGAGATGATCCGCGAGGTCCACCTCGACCACGCCACCTGGAACGACGTCCCGCATCGCTTCGAGGCCGGCACGCCGAACATCGCCGACGCCGCCGCGTTCCCCGCCGCGCTCGACCTGCTCGAGGAGCTCGGGATGGCGGCGGTCCGCGCGCACGAGGAGGAGCTGGTCGGCTACGCGCTCGAGCGGCTGGGATCGCTCGGCTGGCTGCAGCTCCACGGCCCGCTCGACCCGGCCCGGCGCGGCGGCCTCGTGTCGTTCTACGATCCCGACGTGCACCCCCACGACCTCGCCACCATCCTCGACACGCGCGGCATCGCAGTGCGCGCCGGCCACCACTGCGCCCAGCCGCTGATGCGGCGCCTCGACGTGCCGGCGACCGCCCGCGCCTCGTTCGGCGTGTATAACGACCGCGACGACGTCGACGCGCTCGTCGACGGGCTGGTCGCGGCGCGGAGGTACTTTGGCCTTGCGTGAGGGCAGCGTGATCACGACTGAGCGAACAGGCCCAGGGCGCGGGGCAAGCCGGCGCGCGTTCCTGCTCGACTGCACGTCTGACGTTGTCGTTCTTCCCTGTCCCCTGATCCCTGGCCCCCGTCCCCTGGTCTTTCCCCATGACTGACCACCGTCCCGAGGTCGCGCTCGACGAGCTCTACCGCGAGGTGGTGATGGACCACCACCGCCACCCGCGCGGCCGCACGCCGCTCGCGCGCGTCGACGCCCGCGCCCACGGCTTCAACCCGGTGTGCGGCGACGAGGTGCGGCTGAGCCTCGCGTTCGACGGGGCGACGATCGCGGGCGTCGAGGTCCAGGGGCGGGGCTGCGCGATCTGCACCGCCTCCGGCTCGATCCTCGCCGAGCTGCTGCCCGGCCGCAGTGCGAGCGACGCGGAGGCGACCGCGGAGTCGTTCCGCGCCGTGATGCACGGCGAGCAGGCCGCGCCCGGCGTCGACCTCGGCGACCTCGAGGCGCTCGAGGGCGTCAAGCGGTTCGCGGTGCGGGTGAAGTGCGCGCTGCTGCCGTGGGTCACGCTGCGCGACGCGCTGGCGAGCTACCGCAGCGGGCGCGGCGACGCGGAGAGCACGACCGAACGCGAGGAGGTGCGGGCGTGAGCGAGCTGACCGCCGAGGGGGTGCGCGAGGCGCTGCGCCCGGTCGTCGACCCCGAGATCTACATCTCGATCGTCGACCTCGGGCTGATCCGCGCCATCGACGTCGCGCCCGACGGCGCCAAGGTCAAGGTGACGATGACGCTGACCACGCCGTTCTGCCCCGAGGGGCCGATGATCGTCGAGCAGGTCAAGCAGATCGCGGCGGCGCTCCCGGGCGTGAAGGAGTCCGAGGTCGAGCTGGTGTGGAACCCGCCCTGGGACCCGCGCAAGGAAGCCTCCGACGAGGTCAAGGCCGAACTCGGCATCTGGGATTGAACGCACAGTCCGCCGTCGCTCGCCGCGCGCGAGCTAGACCGCGCGAAAGCCGTGCAGCGCGTGCGCCTCGTCCTCGAACACCTCGACGAGCGGCAGGATCTGGCTCAGGTGGAGCGTCGACCTCACCCGGTCGCCCGGCCGCAGGAGCTTGATCGCGGCGCCGACCTCGTCCGCCAGCTTCCAGCCCGCGACCAACTCGCCGACGCCCGAGGAGTCCATGCGGTGCACCCCGGCCAGGTTGAGGATGATCTTCTTCCAGCCCTCGCCGAGCAGCTCGTCGATCACCTCGCGCAACATCTCGTCGCCGTCGCCGGCGACGAGGTCGCCGATCAGGTCGACGACGATCACGTCATTGGAGTGACGAACCTCCACGTGCATGGCGACATTCTAACCGTTTCTTCGCCGGCGCACCGCGGCGGGCGACTTCCGGACGGAGGAGAAGGAGCCGGTCCTGCGCCGCGGCGTTGGCCGGGCTTGCTCGATGAGCGATAATGACAACGTGGACAGCGTCCAGCGCAGCGCCCTGGTGGTCGGCGTCGAGCCGCGGCTGTTCGAGCGCCTTGCCGCCATCCTGCGCGGCGCGAAGTTCTTCGCCGAGCACGCCGAGACCGGCGAGGGCGCGCTCGAGTCGATCGCGCTCCTGCCGTTCGACGCGATCCTGGTCGCCTACCCGCTCCCCGACATGCTGCCCCAGCCGTTCCTCGACGCGCTGCGGCGCAAGGGCTCGCCGTGCCAGCAGGCGGCGGTCGTGCTGCTCTCGTCGCAGGCGACGGTGGCGGAAGCGGAGGCGCTGGTCGGCAAGGGCGCCAACCGCGCGCTCGCGGTCGACGGGCACCTCGAGCTGCTGCCGCACGTGCTGTTCCGGCTCCTCGAGGTACCGCCGCGCGTCTCGATGCGGGCGATCTCGCGCCTCACCGTCCAGCTCTACAACGGCACCCGGCTCACGCTGTGCCAGACCGAGAACATCTCGCAGAACGGCATGCTGCTGCGCACCGACCAGGGCTATCCGGTCGGCACGCAGATGGGGTTCGAGCTGGTTCTGCCGGGCGAGGGCAAACCGGTGCGCGGCTCCGCCGTGGTCGTGCGCCACACCATCCCGAACCGCGAGCGCGTCAGCGGCGTGGGCGTGCGGATCGCCTCGTTCGAGGGTGACGGCAAGTCGCGCTTCGAGGCGCGCCTCGCGCAGCTCGCCTCGTGACGCCGCGGATGCGCCGGAGCTCGTTCCACCGACCGGCCCTGGTTCCGCGATGAGCTTCTCGCGCCTCGGATTCACCGCGATGCCGTGGTCGCCCGGCAGCCACCCGCTGGAGCGCAAGAAGGCCGCGGCGCACGGCGCGACAATGCTCGAGTTCGCGCCCGGCTTCGCCGACCCGGTGTGGTGCGAGCGCGGCCACGTCGGCTACGTGCTCGCCGGCACGCTGCACGTCGAGCTCGAGG
>DATIYW010000072.1:0-26694 GCA_035517415.1 Thermoanaerobaculaceae bacterium | reverse complement strand
TGGTTCGCGGCCCGGAGAGCCAACGTAGCTCAGCCGGTAGAGCAGCTGATTCGTAATCAGCAGGTCCGCGGTTCGATCCCGCGCGTTGGCTCCAGCTCGATCTCGCCACCCGGACAACCCATCGCTGGCTGACCCGCTGCTCCCGAACGTGCGAGGGCGGGGCGGCAGGCGCGCCCGTGCCGCTCACGCCGCCGCGCGAGCGGGGACGAGCTCACCGAGAGCGTCCGCGAACGCCCTCACCTCCTCGGGCTTGCCGATCGAGACGCGAAGCCAGGTCGGCATCGACGGAAACCTCCTCCCGACCAGGATCCTCCTCGCCTCGAACGCGGCGATCAGCGGGGCGACGTCGCGGCCGGCGTCGATCATGACGAAGTTCGCCTCCGACGGGATGAACCGCCGCCGCTCGGCGGCCAGGCGATCGCTCAGCCACGAGCGCGCCGCGTTGATGCGCCCTCGCATGAGCGCGACCCCGTCGGCGTCGGCCAGGCTCGCCAGGCCGGCGGCGAGCACCGCGGCGTTGGCGTTGCTGAACGACGCATGCCGCGCGATCGCCTCGACGCGGTCCCTGGCGCCGACCGCGTACCCGAGGCGCATACCGGCCAGTCCGTAGATCTTCGAGAAGGTGCGCAGCACGACGAGGTTGGGGTGGGCCGCGAGGAGATCGAAGCCGCTGCGGTACGCCGGGTGCTCGACGAAGTGGTGGTAGGCCTCGTCGAGCACCACCGTGACCGCCGGCGGGACGCGCGCGAGGAACGCCGCGAGCTCGTCGCCGGTGACGATCGTCCCGGTCGGGTTGTTGGGGTTGCAGACGTAGACGAGCCCGGTGGCGGCGTCGCAGGCGGCGGCCATCTTCGCGAGGTCGTGGCGGAACTCGGCGTTGAGCGGCACCTTGATCGCCTTCGCCCGGGTCACGCGGTTGTAGGCGAGCACCGCCTCGAAGGTCGGCTCGGCGACCACCACGGTGCGGCCCGCATCGAGGAAGGCGCCGTCCGCCATGCGCAGGACGTCGATCGACCCGCAGCCGAGCACGACCTGCTCGGGCGCGACGCCGTGCAGCTTCGCGATCGCCGCGCGCATCTCGTCCTCGAGCGCGTCCGGGTAGCGGCCGGCGGCCTCCGTCGCGGCGGCGAGCGCCGCCCGCGCGGCCGGGAACGGGCCGTACGGGTTCTCGTTCGAGTTGAGCTGGATGTAGTCGTTCGACTGGCCGCGCGAGTAGCTCGCTCCCGCAGGCCGCGGCGAGAACGGCAGGTCGAGGAGCGCCGCCCCGCTCGCCGCGCCGATCGCCGTCACGAAACCCCGCCGCGTCATCGCCGTCGGTCCCATGCCCGCCTCCCGCCCGGCCGCGCAGCCGTCTGCGACCGGGTCGCAACGCAGTCTAGGCCGAGGGCGGCGCCGGCGGCAACGACGGGCCGGCGGGGACGGCGGTTGCTTGCCCGCCGACGCGGCGAGGCGACCCCGGTCATGCGCCGGGCGCCGGATTCGGGACTAGAATCACCGAATGGAAATCAAAGGCGCGGGCGGAACACCGGGCGGCGTGGGCGTCTTCTTCCTCGGTCTGGCCATGGCCACGGCTGGCGGATACCTGCTCCTGCACCAGGTCACGGTGCACTCGGGTTTCTGGTCGTGGTTCGGCGGCAATACGTTTGGCCTCACGCTGCTGCCGATGCTGGTCGGCATCGGGTTCCTGTTCTTCGACGGCAGGAGCCTCGCCGGCTGGCTCCTCACCGGCCTCGGCGCCCTGATCATCGTGGTCGGGATCATCTCCAACCTGCAGATCTACTTCCAACCGACGAGCCTGTACAACACGCTGGTCATGCTCGCCCTGCTCGCGGGCGGGCTGGGGCTGGTCGCGCGCTCGCTGCGCCCTACGGCGACGGCGCGGACCGACTCCCCGCAGTGACGGGCGCGGAATCCGGACCCGCGTCTCGGAGAGTTGACAGATTTCGCGACCCGATCTAGATTTCGTCCGTGGACAACCGCGTCGTCGCGAGGATGCTCGACGGGCACCCGATCAAGGGCACGACGTCGAATTTCTCGCCCACCCGGCCGAAGTTCCACGTCAGCACGCCGGCAGGGAAGGTCCTCGAGATCCAGCTCGGCCAAGTGAAGGCGATCTTCTTCGTGAAGAGCCTGGACGGCAACAAGACGTATCGCGAGAAGAAGGACTTCAACGGCACCAAGGGTTTTGGACGCAAGATCCGTTGCGAATTCCGCGACGGAGAAGTGTTGACAGGATTCACCCCCGCCTACGACCCGACCAAGCTCGGGTTCTTCCTCACGCCGGTGGACCCGCAGAGCAACAACGAGCGGATCTTCGTCGTCACCTCGGCCACCAAGCGCGTCACGTTCGAGCCGTAGCTCGCGCCCGCGGCGCGTCCACCTCGATCGCGGGTTTCGAGATGCGGACGCGCGGGCGAAAAGCGGCGAGGCGACCGCCGTTCCCGTCGCGCGCGAAACCGGCGTATCCTCCCGCCATGGGCCAGCCGGCCTTCGTGATCGCGGCGCCCGACTGCTCCGACCGGCGCAACGTGTACTTCGTGATCGCCAAGACGATCTGCCTGCTCGGGCACCGCTTCCTCGTGCGCCCTCACGTCGAGCTCGACGGGGCGCTGCCGGAGCTGAGGCGGCGGGGCGACAGCGTCTTCCTCTACTGCGGGTTGCACAAGAGCCTGTGGGAAACGAGCGGCGTCATGCCCCCGCTCTATTTCGCCGGGCTGCCCCTCCCCTACGTCGGCATGGGCGACAACCTGATCAAGGGGCGCGTGTTCCAGGCCATGAGCAAGAGGCTCGGCACGTTTCTGGTGCAGCGGCCGAACACCCGCCGCGAGATGCTCGAGTCCGCCCGGCGCCTGCGCGACGACGTGCTCTCGTTCCTCGCCCACGGTCTCGACGTGATGGTCTTCCCCGAGGGGACGCGCAAGAACATCCCCGCCCGCGCGCGTTACGGCGACTTCTTCCCCGCGGCGTTCGACGCGGTGCTCGAGTACGAGCGCAACCGCGACGCGATCCGGGCCGCGAACCCCGAGCTCAAGCCGTACGAGACGTTCGTCGTGCCGTTCAACGTCGATTACACCCGCGTGCGCGAGGCGGAGGAGATGACCGGCGAGGGCAGCCGGGCGCCGCGCACGCTCCACGTCCTCGACTCGCTCTCGATGATCCGGTCGATCGGCGACACCTACCTCTCATACGGCAAGCCGATCCGCGTCCGCGACCACCTCGAACTCGACCGCAAGGGACTGGCTGCGCTGTGCCGGCAGCGTTGCCTGGACCTCGTCAAGATCCTGCCGGTCAACGTCGCGAGCCGCGCGATGCTGCAGTTCGACGGCGGCAACACCGTCTCCACGCCCGCGCTCCACGACGCGATCCGGCGCGTGGTGGACGCGCTGCGCCCGTACGCGGACCGCTTCCGCGGCTTCCGCGCCGGTGACGCGCAGGCCGAGATCGTGCGCCGCGCCCGGCAGGTGCAGGTCGACTTCCGCCGGCTGCTGCCCGACAAGATGCGGTTGTACCGACTCTACGCGAGCTACATCGGGCACTACCTCGAGGCCTCGCCGCTGGCCATCGCCTGACGCCGCTGGCCTCGCAGGACCGGGCCGCCTATTGCATTTCCGTGATATGCTCCTCGCGACCAGTTGGGTAGCGATGGGACAGATCACTCGGCGCTGCGGCGCTCCGGCGCACTTCAACTGCAGACGCGCTATCGCCTCCGGGACATCTCGTCGCCGTCGCGACGCCTCGCCCCGCTGAACGATGGCCGAGAGCTACCGTGTCCTCGTCGTCGACGGTAACAACGACGACCGGGCACTCTCTGTGTTCCTCCTCACAAAGGCGCTCGCCGGCGCCGAAGTCGTCGAGGTCCCGAACGCGCTGGTCTTCGCCGAGCGCCTGACCCGCGGCGACTTCGCCGCGGTGGTCACCGAGTTCCGTCTCGACTGGGGCGACGGCTTCCAGGTCCTCGACGCGGTGCGCAGCCTGCGGCCCGCGTGCCCGGTCATCTTCTTCACCGCCCACGGCAGCGAGGCGGTCGCTGCGGACGGCCTCCGGCGTGGGCTCGCCGGCTACGTGATCAAGGGCAGCGCGGGCTTCCTCGCGCTCGCGGAGACCGTGCGCGCGGCAATCGGGGCCGCCGCCTCCTCGCACCGGCTCGAGGAGCTGTCGCGCGGCCTCGATCGCCTCACCGACGAGCTCGCGCTCGGCACGTTCGCGGCGACCCAGCAGGGCACGGTGGCGGGAGCCAGCCCGGCGCTGGCGCGGATGCTCGGCGTCGCCGGGGTGGACGCGGTCGGAGGGCGGCAGGTCTCGGCGTTCTTCCAGGACCCGAAGGCGCGCCAGCAGGTCGCCGACACGCTCGCGCGCGGCGAGGTCATCCGCGGCTTCGAGGCCGAGGGGCGCCGCGAGGACGGCACGCCGGTGTGGCTGCGCCTCGCCGCCTGGCCGGTGGCCGACGGCAGCGGCTTCGGCTACCAGGGCGTGCTCGAGGACGTGACGGCGAGGCGAGCCGCGGAGCGCGAGCTCGCCGAGCGTGCCTCCGCACTGAGCCGCTCGAGCGACGAGCTGCAGGAGGTCGCCTACGCGATCTCTCACGACCTCCAGGAGCCGCTCCAGCTGATCGCCCGCTACACCCGCCTCCTCGCCAAGTCCCCGGCGGGCAAGGACGCCGAGCGTTACACCGGGACGATCCAGCAGTGTGCCGACCGCATGCAGGCGATGATCGACGACGTGCTTGCCTACGCGCGCGTGGGCACGCGCGGCAAGCCGTTCGCCCCGGTGGACTTCGGCGAGGCGCTCAAGAAGGCGACGGCGAACCTCAAGGCGGCGGTCGAGGAGAGCGGCGGCGAGGTGATCTGCGAGGCGATGCCGACCCTCGACGCCGACGGCGCGCAGGTCGTCCAGCTGTTCCAGAACCTGATCGGCAACGCGCTCAAGTTCCACCGCTCCGAGCCCCACGTCAAGGTGCTCGCGATCGACGAGGGCGAGGCCTGGACGTTCGCCGTCGCCGACAACGGGATCGGCATCCCGCCGCAGCACCTCGAGCGGATCTTCGGCATGTTCCAGCGCCTCCACACCGCGAGCGAGTACCCCGGCACCGGGATCGGGCTCGCGATCTGCAAGCGAATCGTCGAGCGGCACGGCGGCAAGATCTGGGCGGTGTCCGAGCCGGGCAAGGGATCGACGTTCTTCTTCACCGTCCCCAAGCACCTCGGCGGGCCGGCAGCGGCCGCCGCCGGGGAGCCGGAGGAGTGAACCGATGAGCACTCAGGAACGACCGTTGCGCGTACTCCTGGTCGAGGACAACCAGCAGGAGGCCGAGCTGGTCCGCGTCATGCTGGCGCAGAGCCGGCACGAGCCGATCTGCGTCGACCACGTCGACCGCCTGGAAACCGGCCTGGAACGGCTCAAGGCGAACGGTGTCGACGTGGCGCTGCTCGACTGCACGCTGCCCGACTCGAGCGGAATCGCCACCTTCGAGCGCGCCCACGCCGCCGCGCCGAACGTCCCGATCGTGATCCTCACCAACGTCGACGACGAGGACCTCGCCGTGCAGGCGGTCCGCAACGGGGCGCAGGATTACCTCGTCAAGCGTCAGGTGGACAGCGACATGCTGTCGCGCTCGCTTCGCTACGCGATCGAGCGCCAGCGCGCCGAGGAGGCGCTGCGCGAGAGCGAGGAGCGCTTCGCCCTCGCCGCGCTCGGCGCCAACGACGGCATCTGGGACTGGAACCTCGTCACCGGCGCGGCGCAGTTCTCGCAACGCTGGCGGACGATGCTCGGCTGCACCGACGGCGAGGCCGCGCCGTCGATCGAGGAGTGGTTCTCCCGCGTCCATCCCGAGGACCTCGCCGGCCTGCGCAAGGCGCTCGACGCCCACCTCCACGGCTCGACCTCTCATTTCGAGCACGAGCACCGCATGCTCGACAGCGAGGGCAAGGTGATCTGGGTGCTGAGCCGCGGCCTCGCCGTGCGCGGCGCGGACGGCAAGCCGTACCGGATGGCCGGCTCCCTCACCGACATCACCGCCCACAAGCACGCCGAGCACCAGCTCCTCCACGACGCGCTGCACGACGCCCTCACCCAGCTGCCCAACCGCACGCTCTTCATCGACCACCTCGGGCTGGCGATGGAGCAGGTGCGCCGGCGCAAGAGCTCGGTGGTCGGCGTGCTGTTCGTCGACGTCGACCGGTTCAAGAACATCAACGACAGCCTCGGCCACGGGATCGGCGACAAGCTCCTCGTCGAGCTCGCCCACCGCATCGCCAAGGTGCTGCGCCCCGGCGACACCGTCGCCCGGCTCGGCGGCGACGAGTTCGCCGTCCTGCTCGCCGACATCCAGGGGGTGAACGACGCCACCCGCGTCGTCGACCGCATCCTCGAGGTGATCCGCGAGAAGCTGGTAATCGACCGCCACGAGGTGACGACGACCGCCAGCATCGGGGTGGCGATCTCGTCGCCCTCCTACCAGCGCCCGGAGGAGATCCTGCGCGACGCGGACACCGCGATGTACCGCGCCAAGGGCGCCGGCCGCAACTGCTACCAGGTGTTCGACCAGACCATGCACCACAGCGTCGTCGCGCTGCTCAAGCTCGAGACCGAGCTGCGGCGCGCGGTCGAGCGCCAGCAGTTCATCATGCATTACCAGCCGATCGTCTCGCTCGACGACCGGCGCATCGTCGGCTTCGAGGGGCTGATGCGCTGGATCCACCCCGAGCGCGGGCTCGTCCACCCCGCGCGCTTCATCGCCGTCGCCGAGGAGACCGGGCTGATCGTCCCGTTGGGCTGGTGGGCGCTGGAGCAGGCGTGCCAGCAGGGCGCGCTGTGGCAGAAGCAGTTCCCGATGAAGCCACCGCTCTACGTGAGCGTCAACGTCTCGGGCAAGGTGGTGATGCAGCCCGACATGTTCGACCGCGTGATCAGCATGCTGGACACATCCGGCCTCCCGCCGTCGAGCCTCCGCCTCGAGATCACCGAGAACGTGATCATGGACCACGGCGACGCGGCGCTGACGAAGCTGTCTCAGCTCCACGGCCTCGGCGTGCAGTTCTCGGTCGACGACTTCGGCACCGGCTACTCGTCGCTCTCCTACCTGCAGCGGTTCTCCTACGACACCCTCAAGATCGACCGCTCGTTCGTCTCCGGAATCGACCAGAAGCACGACGCGACCGCGATCGTCAAGACCATCGTCGCGCTCGCCAAGATGCTCAAGATCAACGTCGTCGCCGAGGGCGTCGAGACCGCCACCCAGCTCAAGCGGTTGAAGGAGATCGGCTGCCCCCACGCACAGGGGTTCTGGTTCTCGAAACCGGTCGGGACGTCGGACGCGGAGGCGCTGCTCGCGCACACGCCGGCGTGGTAGTCGGTCGGCCCGGCGCCTCCGGGCCCACCGACGGCCGGCCCGCTGACCGACCCCGACACGCCTTCGCCCCCGCCTCCGCGGCTCCCGCCGCCGAGCTCGGCGTCGGCCCGGCGTGCTGCGATCGGCTAGGCGGCAAAAGGATTGTGCTTGATTGGTCTTTTCACAGTCGGTCGGCCGCCGAAGCGCCTCCCTCTTGACAACCGCCACCCTCCGTAAGATAGTGTGCGCGGCGCGGGCGGAGGGTCGGGAAGCGGAATCCTGCGAGGGCCATACAGGCTGGTCGCGAGCGGTCGAAGCAGCGCCCTCCCGGATCCCTTCATCCGTCGTCGAGCTTGGGAGGCGAACCACCCAAGAGCGTGTTCGAGGAGAAAGACGCCAACGAGCTGACCTAAGGGAATGGGCCACCCCGACAGGTTTGACCTCAACCTTTCTCAGCTAAAACATTCGTTGGGCGCCTGGTGGAGGAAATCCCTTATGCGCAAGGTCGCTGTTCCCCCAATCCTGATGGCCATGGCTGCCGTCCTGCTCCTGGGCGGTTGCGCCAAGCTCGAGGCGCGGATCGAGCTCAAGAAGGGAAACTCCTACTACAAAGACGAGAAGTACAAGGACGCGATGATCCAGTTCCAGAAGGGGCTCGCCCTCGACCCCACCCTCAAGTTCGCGTGGCGGTCGGTGGCGCTGAGCGCGATGACGGCGTACCGCCCCGGCGTCGACACGCCCGAGAACAAGAAGTTCGCCGACACCGCGATCGACGCGTTCAAGAAGTACCTCGAGGCGTTCCCCGAGGACCAGAAGGCGCAAGATTTCCTCATCTCCACCTACATCAACGCCAACCGCTTCGACGACGTCCTGAGGTACCTCCAGGGCGAGGTCAAGAAGAACCCGAGCGACCTCAAGAACCAGAAGGCGATCGTCTCGATCCTGCTCCGGACGCAGCACATCCCGGAGGCGTACGACTGGGTGACCACGCACATCCCGAAGGCCGACGCGGAGCCCTATTACCTCGTCTCGGTCTACTGCTGGGACAAGGCCTACCGCGACGCCTCCCTCTCGCCCGTCGAGCGCTCGAAGTTCGTGGAGCTCGGGTTGACCTCGGTCGACAAGGCGCTGCAGCTGCAGCCGGAGTACTTCGAGGCGATGGTCTACACCAACCTGCTCTACCGCGAGAAGGCCAAGCTCCAGACCGACGAGAAGCAGAAGCAGGCCTACTTCGACAAGGCCGAGGAGTGGCGCACCAAGGCCATGGCGCTCCGCGAGAAGCTCAAGAAGCAGACCTCGCTGGCGAAGTCGTGAACCGGGGGAGCCATGTTTGAAGACACCCTGATCGCCTCGAAGAAGCAGAAGCGGAACAAGAACCAGCTGCTCACCCTGCCCATCGCCGTCGTCATCCATGTGGTGGTCTTCGGCGGCTACGTGATCGCGCAGATGTGGTCGGTCGCCGACGTCCCGGAACCGCCGATCCAGGTGAGCTTCTACCAGGCGCCGCCTCCGCCGCCTCCGCCGCCGGCGCCGCCGAAGCCCGCCGCGCCGCAGCCGCGGCCGCAGGTGCAGCAGCCCGTCGCCGCGCCGGTGGTGCAGCCGGTCGCGATCCCCGACAAGCCGCCGGCGCCGTCGACCGGCAAGGACGAGGGCGTCGCGGGTGGCGTCGAGGGCGGCATCGAGGGCGGCGTGGCCGGCGGGATCCCCGGCGGCGTGCCGGGCGGCGTGGTGGGCGGTGTCGAGGGCGGCGTGGTCGACGAGCCGCCGATCCGCATCGGCGGCGAGGTCGTCCCGCCCGAGCTGAAGACCAAGGTCCAGCCGGTCTACCCCGAGATCGCGCGCAAGGCCCGCGTCCAGGGCGTCGTGATCGTGGAAGCGATCATCGACAAGCAGGGCAACGTGACCGACGCGCGGGTGCTGCGTGGGCTGCCGATGGGCGTCTCCGAGGCCGCCACCGCCGCGATCCAGAAGTGGAAGTACACGCCGGCGACGCTGAACGGAAGGCCGGTGAGCGTCTACCTGACCGTGACCGTAACCTTTACCCTGCAATAGACCCTCAGGTCTACAGAAGAGGAGGAACCTGTAATGGAAATGACACCCCTAGCCCTGTGGCAATCGATGGGCATCATCGCCAAGCTCGTCGTCATCATCCTGGCGATCCTGTCCGTCTACTCGCTGACGCTCTCCGGTGAGCGGTACTGGCGCTATCGGGCGGCGAAGAAGCAGTCGCTGCAGTTCGCGCTGCTGACCACCCAGTACCTCAAGCAGGACCGGGCGCAGGACGCGATTGCCGCATCCAAGAAGTTCAAGCAGAGCCACCTCGCCAAGGTCGTCGCGGCCGGCCTGCTTGAGTTCATGGTGGAGGAGCAGTCCAGCCCGCTGTCCGGCTACGACGTCATCGAGGCGGCCCGCCGCGCCATCGAGCGCGCGACGCTGATGACGAGCGCCGACTTCAAGCGCGGGCTCGGCGGCCTCGCCACCATCGGCGCGACCGCGCCGTTCATCGGCCTGTTCGGCACCGTGGTCGGCATCATCAACGCCTTCCAGGGCATGGCCATCACCGGTTCGGGCGGTCTCGGCGCCGTGTCCGCGGGTATCGCCGAGGCGTTGGTCACGACCGCGTTCGGTCTGTTCGTCGCGATCCCGGCGGTGTGGCTGTACAACTACTTCCTCAACCAGGTCGAGCGCTTCCAGGTGGAGATGGCCAACTCCTCGTCGGAGCTCGTGGACTTCTTCATCAAGAAGCACGGAGGAACCGATGCGCTTGGGTCGGCGGCACGCTGAGCACAAGGGGCCGGCGGTCTCGGCCTCGGCTGACGTCAAGGCCGACATCAACGTCACGCCGCTCGTCGACGTCTGCCTGGTGCTGCTCATCATCTTCATGGTCGTCACCCCGCTGCTGCAGTCCGGCGTCCCGGTGCAGCTCCCGGAGACCAGCAAGCCCGAGAAGTATCCCGAGGGCGCTAAGCAGATCAAGGTGGCGATCACCGAGGATGGGAAGATCTTCATCAACCAGGACTGGGTCCCCAGCAAGTCCGAGCTTGTCCGGCGGATGGACGACATCCTCAAGGCCGATCCCCAGAAGGAGGTCGTCATCAAGGCCGACAAGCGCCTGAAGTACCGGGAGGTCCGCGAGGTGATGAAGGCCCTCAACGACGCGGGCTTCGCCAAGGTCGGCTTGATCACCACCAAGAAGGGGGCCAGTTAGGGAGCCGGTTCGTCCGGCTCGCCTCAAGGAGAATCGCCATGGCAATGACCGGCGGCAAGATGGGTGACATGAAGAGCGACATCAACATCACGCCCCTCGTGGACGTGGTGCTGGTGCTGCTGATCATCTTCATGGTCGTCACGCCGTTGCTGCAACGGGGTTACGAGACCAAGGTTCCTCCCAAGGTGAAGACCACCGAGGTTCTGCCCCAGATGTCCGACCAGATCGTGGTCCGCCTCAGCGAGGACGGTGGGATGTACATCAACAAGGAGCAGTACACCGAGCGCGAGTTCCCCACCAAACTCGAGGACGTCACCCGCGGCCGCGAGTCCAAGGTCGTCTTCTTCGCGGCGGACGGCAACCTGCCGTACGACAAGGTCGCCCGCTTCATGGACATCTGCAACGACCACGGCGCCAAGAACCTGGGCATCGTTCTGGAAGACCTGAGCGCGGCCCCGACTACGGCGGGCGCCGCTCCGCAGTAGGATCGCCCCGAGCTCGTACGAGCCCGTGCCTTAGAGCGGTCGAACGACACCTCTCTCCGGCACGGGCTCTTGCTTTGTCCCGGCGCGCCGCGAGCTCACATGATCGGCGGCCCTCACGCGCGATCGCGACGGCCGGAAAGCACGCTGGATGTTGTATCATCCGCCCATGGCGCAATCCCGGCGGGTCGCGGTGGGCGCTGACCACGGCGGCTACGACCTCAAGGTACAGCTCGTCCAACACCTCACGCAGCTCGGCCACACGGTCGAGGACTGCGGCACCGACAGCAAGCAGCCGGTCGACTACCCGCTGATCGCCCGCGCGGTCGCGGAGCGGGTCGCCTCCAGGCGCTGCGAGTTCGGCGTGATGGTGGACGGCGCCGGAATCGGCTCGGCGATGACGGCGAACAAGATCGCCGGGGTCCGCGCCGCCGCCTGCTACAACGAGGACCTCGCGCGCAACAGCCGCGAGCACAACGACGCCAACGTCTTGACGCTGGGCGCCGGACAGGTCACCCTGGAGCAAGCGAAGCGGATCACCGAGGTGTTCCTCTCCACCACCTGCACGGCGGATCGCCATCTCCGCCGCGTCCAGATGATCCGCGACCTGGAGCGAGGAGCGAAAGCGGTGGGCGCGAGCACGGATTCCGCGGACCTCTCCCCCGACGACGTCGCCCGCATCGCGGAGCGCGTCAAGCAGCTCCTGCGCGAGGGGGGCGGCGGCGCCACGGCGCCGGTGATCCCTCCGGACCAGCTCGCCAAGCTCATCGACCACACGCTGCTCAAGCCCGAGGCGACCCTCGCCGACATCGAGCGCTTGTGCGCCGAGGCCCGCCGCTTCGGGTTCTTCTCCGTCTGCGTCAACCCCTCCTACGTCAAGCAGGCCCACATGCTGCTGCGCGACACACCGGTCAAGGTGTGCTGCGTGGTCGGCTTCCCGCTCGGCGCGCAGCCCGCCGAGATCAAGGCGCTGGAGGCGCGCCGCGCCATCCGCGAGGGCGCGCGCGAGATCGACATGGTGATCAACGTCGGCGCGCTCAAGGGCAAGGACGACGACGCCGTGCGCAAGGACATCCGCGGCGTGGTCGAGGTGTGCAAGGACGGGCGTGCCCTCTGCAAGGTGATCCTCGAGACCGCGCTCCTCACCGACGAGGAGAAGACCCGCGCCTGCCAGCTCGCCATGCGCGCCGGCGCCGATTTCGTCAAGACCTCGACCGGCTTCTCGAGCGGCGGCGCGACCGTCGAGGACGTCACGCTGATGAGCCGGACGGTTGCGCCGCGCAAGCTCGGGGTGAAGGCCTCGGGCGGCATTCGCACCCTCGCCGACGTGGTGCGCATGATCCAGGCGGGCGCGACGCGGGTGGGCGCGAGCGCGAGCGTGAAGATCATGGAAGAGGCGCTGGCGCAGAGTGGACGAAGGGAGTAGGACGATGGCGGAGCTCCGCTGCTACGTCTACCTCGACAGCCTGCAGCCGCAATACGCCTCGTTCCTCGGCACCGTCGCGCAGGGATTCCTGCCCACGCCCGGCCAGGCCTCGCTGTTCATCGAGATCGCGCCCGGCATGGAGATCATGCGGGTCACCGACGTCGCATTGAAGGCAACCGACGTGCGGCCCGGCATGCTCATCATCGAGCGGCTCTACGGCATGCTCGAGGTCCACTCCGACTCGCAGGCCGACGTGCGCCAGGCGGGGCGCGCGATCCTCGCCTCGCTCGGGCTCGAGGAGGGAGACCGCGTCAAGCCGCAGCTCGTCTCCAGCCAGGTGATCCGCAACATCTCGCCGTACCACACCCAGCTGATCAACCGCACGCGGCACGGCGACATGATCATGCCCGGGCAGACGCTCTACGTGATGGAGGTGGCGCCGGCGGGCTACGCCGCGCTCGCCGCCAACGAGGCGGAGAAGGCGGCGGAGATCAACATCCTCGAGGTGCGCGCCTTCGGCAGCTTCGGGCGCGTGTATCTTGGAGGCGAGGAGCGCGACATCGACGTCGGACACCGCGCCGCCGAGCAGGCGATCGCGTCGGTGTCCGGGCGCGAGGCGAAGCTGGGCGGCGGTTAGTCCGTCGTTCGGCCCCGGGAAGCTCACGGGGCGACGGGAGAAGGAGGGTTCACGATGGCGGAAGCACTCGGGATGATCGAGACCAGGTCGTTCCCGGCCGTGGTCGAGGCCGCCGACGCCGCGGTCAAGGCGGCGAAGGTCGAGCTGGTCACGTACGAGAAGACGGGCGGCGGCTTCGTCTCGGTGATCGTCCGCGGCGACGTCGCGGCGGTCAAGGCGGCGTGCGACGCGGCCCAGGTGGCCGCCGGCCGCGTCGGCGAGGTGGTCGCGGTCCACGTGATCGCGCGGCCGCACGTCAACGTCGACCAGGTGATGCCGCTCGGCCGCCAGGCCGAAGCCCGGGCGAGCAAGAAGTAGCGGCGCGCCGCGGTCGGCGCATCCGGGCGGACCGCGGCGCCCAGCGAGGCGGACCCCGATGCAGCTCGCCAAGGTGATCGGCACGGTCGTGGCAACGCGCAAGGAGAGCTCGCTCGAAGGGCTCAAGCTGCTGCTCGTCCGCCCGCTCGACGACGAGGGCCGCGAGACCGGCAACCCGCTCGTCGCCGCCGACGCGGTCGGCGCGGGCCCGGAGGAGGTGGTGCTGGTGGCCGCAGGGAGCTCGGCGCGCCAGACGCGGGCGACCGACAAGCGCCCGGTCGACGCGGTGATCATGGCGATCGTGGACTCCTGGGAGATCGCCGGGAAGCAGAAGTACAAGAAATGAAGACGGGGTCCGGGAACAGGGGCCAGGGGCCAGTGAGCGACACCGCCAGCGTGGAGCTCTGTGAGGCGCGCTCACACCTCACGCCCACCGCCGTTTGTCGTCTACTCCCCCCGGGTCTGGACCCTCGCGCCTGGCTGTCTGGTTCCTGGCCCCCGGCCCCTGGCCCCGCCTCTTCGGAGAGCCAATGGCGAAACTGAGCGATCAGGAGATCGAGGCGATCGCGCGGCGGATCGCGGCCGACCTCCAGGGTCGCGCGGGCGGCGCCGACCCCGCCGGCGAGTCGCGCCTCGGCGCGTTCGCCACCATCGACGAGGCGGTGCAGGCGGCGAGGCAGGCGCAGCCCGCGTTCGTCGCCCTGCCGCTCAAGGTCCGCGCCGCCGTGATCGCGTCGATCCGCCGCACCATGCTCGACAACGCCGAAGCGTTGGCGCGCTCGGCGCACGCCGAGACCGGGCTCGGCCGCTGGGAAGACAAGGTGGTCAAGAACCGCCTGGTGACCGAGAAGACACCCGGGCTCGAGGAGCTTGTCCCCACCTCGGTCACCGGCGACCACGGCCTCACCCTGATGGAGCCCGCGCCGTTCGGAGTGATCGGCGCGATCACGCCGTGCACCAACCCGACCTCGACCATCATCTGCAACGCGATCGGCATGCTCGCCGCCGGCAACGCGGTGGTGTTCAACGTCCACCCGCTCGCGAAGCGCTGCTCGATCGAGACCGTGGCGCTCCTCAACCGCGCGATCACCGCGGCGGGCGGGCCGGCGAACGTCGTCACCTGCCTCGCCGAGCCGAGCATCGAGACGGCCCAGGAGACGATGCGCCACCCGGGCGTGCGGCTGCTCGTCGTCACCGGCGGCGGCGCGGTGGTCAAGGCGGCGATGGCGTCCGGCAAGCGCGCGATCTGCGCCGGGCCGGGCAACCCGCCGGTCGTGGTCGACGAGACCGCGGACGTCGGCAAGGCCGCGCGCGACATCGTGCTCGGCGCCTCGACCGACAACAACATCATCTGCACCGACGAGAAGGAGGTCATCGCCGTCGCCGCGGTCGCCGACGAGCTGCTCAAGGCGATCGCGAAGTCCGACGCGGTGGTGCTCGGGCCGCACCAGCTCCCGGCGCTCGAGAAGCTCGTCTTCACCGAGATCCGCGGCGCACGCAAGGACGCGCGGGTCAACAAGGACCTGATCGGCAAGAACGCCGGTTTCATCCTCGGCAAGCTCGGCATCGCCGCGCCCGACTCGGTGCGCCTCGGCGTCGTCGAGGTCGACGTCGACCACCCGCTGCTGTGGACCGAGCAGATGATGCCGATCCTGCCGGTCTGCCGGGTGCGCAACGCCGACGCCGCGATCGACCTCGCGGTCCAGGTCGAGGGCGGCAACCGCCACACCGCGGTGATGCACTCCAAGCAGCTCGACAACCTCTCGCGCATGGCCAAGGCGTGCGACTGCTCGATCTTCGTCAAGAACGGGCGCTCGCAGGCGGGTCTCGGCCTCGACGGCGAGGGCTACTGCTCGTTCACGATCGCGAGCCCGACCGGCGAGGGCATGACCGGGCCGCGCAGCTTCTCGCGCTGGCGCCGATGCGTGCTGGTCGACCACTTCAGGATCACGTGATGAAAAAGCACCCCGCCATCGCCATCGTCGAGTTCCGCGACATCGCCGTCGGCATGGTCGCCACCGACGCCATGCTGAAGAAGGCGCCGATCGGTTTCGTCAAGTCCGGCACGATCTCCCGCGGCCGCTACCTCACGCTGATCGGCGGCTCGACCGCGTCGGTGCAGGAGTCACTCGCCGCCGGCCTGCACCTCGGTGGCGCCTCGGTGCTCGACCACGTCCTGCTCGCCGACGTCCACCCCCAGGTCTACGACGCGATCCTCGGCGTGCGCCGCCAGGTCGGCTCCGGCTCGCTCGCGATCATCGAGACCGGGACGGTCTCCGCCAACGTCCGCGCCGCGGAGCTCGCGCTCAAGGGCACGCCGGTCGACCTGATCGAGATCCGCCTCGCCGACACCGGGCTCTCCGGCAAGGGGCTGTCGATCTACCACGGCGAGCTGCACGACGTCGAGGCCGCGGTCGACATCGTCGTCGGCTACCTCCAGGCGTCGGGCGGCGAGGTGGTCTACAAGATCATCTCAGCCCCGCACGAGGCGCTCGGAGTCCAGGTCAAGGACTCCACCTACTTCGGCTCGGCCTCGCTCGTCGAGCTGGAGGGCGAGGGCGACTGATGCTGCTCGGCCGCGTCGTCGGCGTCGTCGTCCCCTGCGTCGTGTACGAGGGCCTGGAGGCGACCCCGATGCTGTTCGTCCAGCCGCTCGACTCGCACGGCGACGCGAAGGGCCGCCCGCTGGTCGCCGCCGACTCCACCCGCATGGCCGGCCCCGGCGAGCTGGTCTACTACGAGGGCGGGCGCGAGGCCGCGCTCGCGCTCGACCCGCCTTTCGTACCGGTCGACCACACGATCGTCGGCATCGTGGATGCACTCCACCGGCCCGGCGACGAGGCGCGCCCATGACGCTCGGCATCGTCGTCGGCGAGATCGTCTCGACCATTAACCACCCGTTCTACGACGCCAAGAAGCTGCTGGTGGTGGAGAAGACCGATCCCGCCGGCAAGCCGACCGGCGACTACGTGATCGCGGTGGACGCGGTCGACGCCGGCGCCGGCGAGCGCGTGCTGGTCAACGACGAGGGCAACGGCGCCCGCCAGATCTTCGCCTCCGATACCGCGCCGGTACGCTCCGTCATCGTCGGCATTGTCGACCGGATCGACCTGACCTGAACGCAAGCGCTGGCCCGCTCGGCCCCGCTCCACGGAAACCGGCGGGGCGGCCCTCGCTCACGCCTCCGGAAGCGTCTTGATGAACGCGGCGATCGCCGCGGCGGCCTCGCGTGGCCGGATCTGCAGCACCATGTGCGGCGAGCGGATCCGCGCGACCCGCACGTCCGGCCGGAGGCGCAGGATGCGGCGGAGGTTGCGCGCCGGCACGATCCAGTCGTGCTCGCCCGCGAGGTAGAGCACCGGCACCGGGCAGCCGCGCAGCTCCTCGGTCGCGTCCACCTGCATCACCGAGCGCACGCGGTGGGCGAGCACCCGCCGCTCGACCCGGGTCAGCGCCTCGGCGACGCCGGCACGCAGCCCCGGCGACGAGAAGCGCCCGAACCACTTCTTGAACGCCACGACCGCCGGGTAGAGCCGGAACAGCGGCGCGCCGACGAGTCCGCTCGCCCAGCGCGGCACGAGCGTCACCGGATTGCGGACGAACGTGGCGCAGAGGATCACGGCGCGCAGCCCCGCGGGCCGCGTCGCGGCGGCCATGAGGGCGAGCGGCCCGGAGAACGACTCTCCCAGGAGCACGAACGGCTCGTCGTGCGGGAGTCCGGCGAGCACGCCGGGCAGCAGCTCGGCGTAGGTCTCGGCTCGCGAACCGGAGTAGGCGTGCACGCGGGGCCGGAGCGCATCCGGAAGGACGTCCAACAGCGGCCGGAACAGCAGGCCGGTGCCGTCCAGCCCCGGCAGCAGCACGAGCACGGTCGAGGTCACGTCGCCAGTCTATCCGGCGCCCGCGCCGGGCCCGGTGCGGACGGACGGCTAATCCGGTTCCGCGGCCGCCGCGGGCGCGACCGCCGCCTCGGTCTCGGCGCCACCCTCGGGCGGGTCGAAGCACAGCTCGGCGACGTACGCCTCCTGCTCGCGTCGGACGATCCGCCAGCGCGCGCCGCCGTAGTTGACCACGCCGCCGATCCTCGGCGCCTGCTGCAGGTGCAGCCGCTCCACGTAGGGGTCGCGCCCGGGGATGAGGAACCGCACGACGGCGGTCTCCGGCGGCGGGAGCTGCCGGTAGCGACGGAGGCGGGGGTCGTTGGAGAGCATCGAATCGGCTTTCTCGGCTCTCGATCAGTCTACAACGGCACCTTCTCTGTCGGCGAGGGCGCGAGGGACACCGCCGCGGCGACGAGGACGGTCCGGAGGAAGAGCTCCGCCTGGCGGTGGATGCCGGGCTGCTCGCTCTCCCGCGGGCCTGCGACGTTGAGGACCCGCGCGGCGCACGCCGCGAGCCAGGCGCGCACCTCGTCCTGGTCGGGCGCGCCGTCGAGGTCGACGAGGAGGACCGGCCTCGACCTCCGTCTCGCCAGCGCGATCGTCAGCGCGGTTCCGCCCCGCGGTCGGCCGCGCGTCAGCACCAGGGTCGCGTCGGATTCGCACACGTTGCGCGCGGTCCGCTCCGGGTAGTCCGGCGTCGCCGTCTCGCGCAGCGGGTAGCGCGCCGGAATGCGGCCGTCCTCGGCGCGCCGCCCGCGCGGACACCAGCCGCCGCAGGGGATGCCGAGCGCCATCGCCGCGTCGAGCGCGGCGCGGTCGACCCCGGTCTGCCCGCCCGAGACGACCCGCTGCAGCGCCGACCGCGTTCGCGGGGAAACGCCCATCGCCTCCCGGATGCTACAGTAAACCTCGGGATTACGGCTTCGTAAGGTAAACGTGATCGATTTCGGGCGCAGCTTCTCGTTCCCGTTCCGCGGCCCGGCCTGGCTCAGTCGCCTGGCCGTCGGGGCGCTCTTCGAGCTCCTCCCGCTCCTGCTCATCCTCCCGTCGCTGCTCACGATCCTCCGGCGCCACCGCCTGCCGGGACTGCCGGGCCTGGTCCTGCTCCCGGTCGCCGGCGCGCTCGGCCTCGCCGGCCGCTTCGTCGTGCTCGGCTACCTGCGCCGGGTTGCCAAGGGGGTGCTCGCCGGTGACGGCGACGAGCTTCCCGCCTGGGACCGCTTCGCCGACGACGTCGTCGAGGGGTTGAAGCTCTGGCTGGTGGGCGTGGCGCTGTTCCTGCCCGCCATCGCGGTCGTCGCCGGTCTGACGCTGCTGATCATGGCGGTGAGTTCGCCGGCCTGGGCCTGGCTGCCGATCCTCCTGGTCGCTCCCCCCGCCGTGCTGCTCACGCTCGGCTACCTCCCGGCGGGGCTGCTCGCCGCGGTCGCCAGGGACGAGTTGGCCGCCGCCTTCGACCTCGAGGGTGTGGGCCGGACGATCTCTCGGGTGGTCGGCC
Organism: Thermoanaerobaculaceae bacterium; assembly: GCA_035517415.1. Taxonomy (GTDB): domain Bacteria; phylum Acidobacteriota; class Thermoanaerobaculia; order Thermoanaerobaculales; family Thermoanaerobaculaceae; genus DATIYW01. Next base: position 7,875 of record DATIYW010000072.1, on the reverse strand, counting down.
CGTACGCGCTCGGCTTCCTGGTCGCGATCGCGGCGGAGATCGTCGCGCAGCTCGGCCTGGTCGTGTGCTGCGTGGGCATCTTCGCCACCCGGTTCGCCGCCCACTGCATCGTCACCCACGCCTTCGCGACCGTCTACCGCGAGGCGCAGCCGCCACCCGCCGCGGCGCCGGTCGAGATCGCGACCGGATAGGCGCGAGGAACGCCGCCGTCAGGCGGTCGCCTGCGCCGCGCCTCCCGCGCCGGGCCGCGCCGGCGCGACCAGCAGCCCGTAGAGCGCGAGACCGGCCACCGCGAGCGCGCCGAGCAGCATCACGCCGAGGAAGAAAGGCCAGAAGTGCGGCTCGAGGTGCGCGGCGACCCGGTTGGTGATGAACCGCTGGTAGAGAAAGCCGGCCCACGGCGGCGCGTAGAGGTTGGCGAGGAAGATGGCGAAGAACGAGTAGCCGAGGTAGACCGCGACCTGGTCCGGGGGCGCGATCGTCCCGCAGTACTCGAAGAACCGCGCCGAGCACGTCATCTCGCCGAGCGACCACACCGTGATGCCGATCGCGACCACCGCCGCGCGCGGCGAGGCGGCCGGGAAGACCCACGAGGTCGCGGCGACGGCGGTGCCGACCAGCATCGCGGTGAGCGTGCCCCAGCGCCGGGTGGCGGCCGAGATCGGCGCTTGGAGCAAGACGATCAGCAGCGCGTCGAGCGAGATGAACACCTCGGGGTTGAGCCAGTGCCCCGCAAACCGGGTGATCGGTACGACGTGGTCGATCGCTGCCTCGACCGCCGGCAGGTTCGTGAAGCTCTGCACGTACAGCGGCATGAACGCGTAGAGGACCTCGATCATCCCCCAGAAGCCGGAGAAGATGACGAGGAGCAGGACGAACCTCCAGTTGCCGAGCACCAGCACCATGTCGCGGATCACCCGGGCGACGCTCTTCCCCTGCTTCCGCTCCGCCTCGCTCACCGGCTCGCGGTAGCCCGCGAGCGCCTGCACGAACATCAGGGCGCAGGCGGCGGCGGAGACCCAGAAGACGTAGCGGAACTCGCTGCGGTTGCGCACCTGGGCCGCGATCACCGGGCCGATCAGCCCGCCGGCGTTGACCATCATGTAGTAGAGGCCGAAGCCGACTGGCCGGGTGCTGCCCTCCTCGGTGGTGCGGGTGACGGTCCCGGACACGGTCGGTTTGACGATCGACCCGCCGATCGCGATCAGGCCGAGCGCGACGCAGATGAGCGGGAAGCTGCGGGTGGTCCCGAGCAGGGCGTAGCCGGCCGTGAGGGTCGCGAACGCGATGACCAGCGCCGGCTTGTAGCCGAAGCGGTCGGCAAGCGCGCCGGCGATCAGCGGCAGCAGGTAGAGTGCGGCGGTCGAGACGCCGTACACCACGCCGTAGACGTCCGGGCGGATGCCGATGTGGTCGACGAGGTAGATGCCGAGCACCAGCACCATGCCGTAGTAGGCGAGCCGCTCGAACAGCTCCATGACCACCGCCGAGTAGAGCGTGCCGGAGAGCTGCCGGAAGACCCGTGTCCGCATCCGTTGTCCCTTCCGCCCGCCGCTGGCGGCGTGGATTCTACCCTGCGCCCCGGGGCGCGCCGGGGCTCACCGGCCGGCCGGCTGCGTCGTGGCGCGCCACCAGTCGGCCACGGCCGAGGGCGCGAGCGCGGTCTGGGTGCCGGTGGCGAGGTCGCGCACCGTCACGACGCCGCGCTGGATCTCGTCCTCACCGAGGATCGCGACGGCGCGGAACCCCTCGCGGTCGGCCCGCTTGAGCGCGGCCTTGAGCGAGCGAGCGTTGGTCTCCACCTCGAGCGGCACGCCGGCGCGCACCCAGGCGCGGGCGAGCTCGAGCACGCGCTCCTGCGCCAGCTCGCCGAGCGGCACCAGGTAGAGCCGGGGCCGGGAGAGCACCGCCTGCTTGAACGCCTCGGGCAGCACCTCGATCAGCCGATCCTCGCCGATCGCGAAGCCGGTCCCCGGCAGCACCGGGCCGCCGAGGTCGGCGACGAGCCGGTCGTAGCGCCCGCCGCCGCACAGCACGGTGTTGGCGCCGAGCTGCGGAGAGACGACCTCGAACACGGTGCGGACGTAGTAGTCGAGCCCCCGCACGAGGCGGCGGTTGCGCACGGTCGGGACGCCGAGGCGGTGGAGATGGCGCTCCACGGCGATCACGTGCTGCCTCGAGGGCTCCGCCGCGACGTCGTCCATCGCCGGCGCGTCGGCGACCACCACCTGGCAGGACGGCACCTTGCAGTCGAGGATCCGCAGCGGGTTCTCGTCGAGGCGGCGCTGGCAGTCGGCGCAGAGCTCGGCCCGCCGCGGCTCGAGCGCCTCGCGCAGCGCCGCCTGGTAGCGCGGGCGGTCTTCGGGGTCGCCGAGGTTGTTGACGTGGATGACGACGTCGGCGAAGTCGAGGCGGGCGAAGAACTCGTACATCGCCAGGATCAGCTCGGCGTCGGCCAGTGGCGTGTCGGCGCCGAGGATCTCGAGGCCGATCTGCGAGAACTGGCGGTAGCGGCCGCGCTGCATCCGCTCGTAGCGGAACATCGGCCCGATGTAGTAGAGCCGCAGCGGCTGGCCGCGGTCGCCGAGGCGGTTCTCGATCCACGCCCGCGCCACGCCGGCGGTACCCTCCGGGCGCAGCGTCAGCGAGCGGTCCTTGCGGTCCGGGAACGTGTACATCTCCTTGTGGACGATATCGGTGGTCTCCCCCACCGAGCGCACGAACAGCTCCGTCGCCTCGAACATCGGCGTGCGGATCTCGTCCGCTCCGAACGCGCCGAACACCTCGCGGGCGGTCTGCTCGACCGCTTGCCAGAGGCGCGTCTCGGGAGGCAGCAAGTCGCGGGTGCCGCGCGGGCGCTGGATCACGCCAGCCTCGCGGCGTCGGCCGGGTCGGCGAGCTCCTGCTCGTCGTCGGCCGCGAGGTAGCGCCCCTTGAGCTCGAGGTAGCTGCGCACGCCACGGCGCATGTGCTCCAGCTCGTCGGCGTTCACCTCGCGGCGGACCTTGGCGGGGACGCCGGCGACGAGGCTCCGCGGCGGGACCTCCATCCCGGGCGGCACCAGCGCCCCGGCCGCCACCACCGCCTCCTCGCCGACGACGGCGCCGTTGAGGACGGTGGCGTGCATGCCGATCAGCGCGCCGCGCCCGACCCGGCAGCCGTGGAGGATCGCGGCGTGGCCGACCGTGACGTCCACGTCGACGAGGACCGGGAAGTCGGGGGCGTCGACATGGATCACGACGTTGTCCTGCACGTTGGAGCGGGCGCCGATGCGGATCGCCTGGAGGTCGGCGCGGAGCACCGCGCCGAACCACACGCTCACGTCGTCGGCGAGCTCGACGTCGCCGATCACCGCCGCCGACGACGCGACGAACACGCGTTGGCCGAAGCGGGGTCGCTTGTCCGAGAACGGTCGCAGCCGCACCTTCGCCCCTCCCATCCGGGCCGTCACGCTAACACACACATCCGTCAGGGGCAACGCGCCAACCGTGGGGCCGCGCGGGGTTCCCTGTGGAAGCACGCACAAGCCTGGCCGCTGCAACTAGAGCAGTTTCCGTGCAATACGCGTAACACTTTTATTTCCAATGAGATATACCAGCGCACTGAGCGCAGTGCAAGATGCATAACCCGTTGAGACAGGGGGGGTTTGCGCACCTCGCATGGGGTTTTCCGCAGGTTTTTCCGCAAAATCTGCGGAAACTTCACCCCTCCTTCACGCCCCACTCCCGCGGCACGCGGAACGCGCCCGCGCGCAACAGCCTCGGCGGCCTCGATGTGAGGTCCACTAACGTCGACGGGAGGCCGCCGGCGGTCGCCCCGCCGTCGAGGAGCAGATCGAGATCCGCGCCCAACTCGCGCTCGACCTCGCCCGGAGCGCTGCGCGCCGGGGCGCCGCTTCGGTTCGCGGAGGTCGCGGTGAGCGGTCCGACTGCCGCGAGCAGCGCGCGCAGCAGCGGATGGGCGGGCACGCGCACGGCGATCGTCCCGCCGCCCTCCGACACCGCGGGCAGGACGACCGTCAACGGCGCCGGCCAGACCGCGGCGAGCCGCCCCCGCCAAGGCCCCTCCAGTCGGACCAGGCGGTCGAGCTGCTCGAGCGTCGCGCCGACGACGGGGAAGCGCTTCTCGGCCGGCCTCCCCTTCACGGCGACGATGCGCTCGACCGCGGCCAAATCGCCGGGTGGAGCCGCGAGGCCGTAGAACGTCTCGGTCGGGAGCGCGGTGACGCCGTGCGCGCGCGCGACCCCACGCACGGCCTCGACGGCGGCCGCAACGTGCGCCGCGTCGGTGAAGGGGAGGAGGCGCATCAGGAGGTGCGCAGCAGCTCGCGCGCGTGCTGGCGCGCGGCCTGGGTCGGTGGCCCGCCGCCGAGCATGCGGACCAGCTCCTCGACCCGCTCCTCGGCGGCGAGCGGCTCGACGTGCGCCACGGTGCGGCCGTGCGACGGCCCCTTGCGGACGACGAAGTGCGCCGACGCACGCCCCGCGACCTGGGGAAGGTGGGTCACCACCAGGACCTGGTCGCGGCGGCCGAGCTCGGCGAGCAGCGCTCCGAGCTCGTCCGCGACCTTCCCGCCGATCCCGGCGTCGACCTCGTCGAACAGCAGCGTGAGCGCGTCGCGCGGTCCCCGGCTGTCGCGCAGCACCGACCGCATCGCGAGGTGGAGGCGCGACAGCTCGCCTCCCGACGCGATGCGGGCCATCGAGCGCGGCTCCTCGCCCGGGTTGGGCGAGAGCTCGAACTCGCCGACGTCGATGCCGTCGGCGGCCGGCTCGACGCGCTCGCCGCCGAGCTCCATGCCCCCGTCCGGCACGGTTCGGTGCGCCAGCGCGAGGCGCAGCCGCACGCGCGGCATGCCGAGCGAGCCGAGCACCTTCACCACCCGCGCGGCGAACGCCGTGGCCGCCTCGCCGCGCGCGGTCGAGAGGGACACGGCGTGCTCGAGGTAGCAGCGCGCCACCGACTCCAGCTCCGCCTCCAGGCGCGCGATTTCATCCTCCACGCCGTCGAGCTGGCCGCGCTCCTCGTCGAGCCGCCGGCGGTGCTCGAGCACCGACTCGGGGCTGCCGCCGTACTTGCGGGCGAGATGCTCGATCGCCGCGAGACGAGCCTCGACCGCCTCGAGCCGCGCCGGGTCGGGACGCACCCGGTCGGCCAGCGCCACCAGGGCGCGCTCCGCCTCCTCGGCGAGGAGCTGCGCCTGTTCGAGCTCGCCGGCGGTGTCGCCGACGCCGATGCCGAGGACGTGCAGCTCGCGCAGGGCGCGCGCGGCCCGAGCCAGCGCGACCGATCCGCCGTCGCCGCCGAGCGCGCCGCGCGCCACTGCCAGCAGCTCGCCGATCCGCTCGGCGTGCTGCAGGAACGCCTTCTCCTCGCGCAGCCGCTCGCTCTCGCCGGACTCGAGCCGCGCCTCGTCGATCTCGCGCATCTGGTAGGCGACCAGGTCGAGCCGGTCGCGCCGGCTCGCCAGCGCACGCCGCTGCGCGTCGAGCTCGCCGCGCACCCCCTGCCAGGCGTCAAATGCGGCGGCGACCGACCCCCGCAGCTCGAGCAGGCCCCCGGCCGCGTCGACCAGCTCGACGTGGGTGGCGGGATCGGTCAGGCCGCGCTGCTCGTGCTGGCCGTGAATGGCGAGCAGCGCCGGCGCCAGGCGCTGCAGCGCCCCGACCGTGACCGGCACGTCCTCGATCCAGGCGCGCGAGCGCCCGCCCGTGGTGACCTCACGGCGGACGACGATCTCCTCGCCGGCGTCGATGCCGAGCTCGGCGAGGAGCGATCGCGCCGGCCCGTCCTCCGGCGTGACGAAGCGCCCCTCCACCAGCAGCCGGTCCTTCCCGCCGCGCACCGCTTCGGCGTCGGCGCGCTCCCCGGCGAGCAGCTTGAGCGACTGGACGAGCAGCGACTTGCCCGCGCCGGTCTCACCCGTGAGGACGACGAAGCCGGGCGGGAGCTCGAGCCTGACCCGCTCGATGATGCCGAGGTCGCGGACCTCAAGCTCGCAGAGCATGCGACGCGATGCTAGCGACCGGATCGCGTGTTTGCAACGAGGCTGCCCGCCGCCGCCAGGCACAGGTGCGCCGGGGCAATGTGCCGCCGGACCGCCGCCGCGACCTCCTCGCGCCCGGTGGCGAGGATGCGCTCCGGGATCCGGTGCATCTCCTCGGGCGGGAGCCTGTGCCGCGCCAGCCGCACCAGCTCGCGCGCCTTCCCCATCGGCGTGGCGAGCGCCACCCGGTACGATCCCGCCATCGCCGCCCGCTCGTCCTCGAGCTCCGCCTCGCTCGGCCCCTCGGCGACGTAGCGGCCGATCTCGTCGCGCGCGGCCTCGACGCCGCGCTCGAGGTTCTCCGCCGCGACCGAGAACGTCGCCGCCCACGGCCCGTCGAGCAGCGAGGCGCCGAAGAAGCGCGACACCACGCCGTAGGTCAGCCCCTCGCGGTCGCGCAGCCGCATCCCCAGGCGCGACGACAGCGTCGAGTGCCCGAGCACCGCGTTGCCGAGCATGGCGGCGAAGAAGTCGTCGTCGGCACGCCGCAGACCTCCCGGGTGGCCGAGCATCACGTCGAGGTTCGGCTTGTCGGCCATCTCGACGTGCGCCTCGCCTGCAGCGCCCGCGTTGGGCGCAAGCCGGTCCGCGAGCATGGGTTCGGCAATCCCGCCGGAACGCCCGTCGAACAGGCCTGCGAGGCGCTTCAGCACCTCGTCGGGCTCGAAGTCGCCGACCAGCGCCAGGACCAGCGAGGTGGGGCCGTACAGCCGGCGGTGCAGGTCGACAACCTCGTCACGGGTGAGGGTCTCGAGGCCGGCGCGCCGTTCCTCGACCGGGCGCCGACAGTAGGGGTGGCCGGCCGGGTACGCGAGGCGCGAGAACGCCTCGAACGCCCGCGCGAAGGTGTCCTCCTGCGCCTGCGCCAGCTCGCCGAGGCGCAGCGCGCGCAGCTTCTCCAGCTCCTCGACGGGGAAGATCGGCCGGAGCAGCATCTCGGCCAGCAGCTCCAGGGTGAGGTCGAGATGCCGCGCGAGACAACGCGCCGTGCAGGCCACCTCGAGCGGGCTCAACGTCTCCGCCGAGACGTCGATCTCGATCGCGCGGTCCTCCGTCCGCCGCGCGAGCTCGAGCCGGTTGTGGCGGTCGGTGCCCCGCTCCAGCATCTCCGGAACCACCGAGGCCGCGGTCCACTGCGCCGGCTCGACCAGACCGTGGCCGGCGAACAGCGAGCCGTGGAGGTGCACCGTCTCGTTGCTTCGCCGCGGCAGCAGCAGCACCGTCGCGCCGCTCGCCAGACGCGAGCCGACGACGCCGGCCGCCACCCCGTCGTGCAGGTGGCACGGTTGCGGCCGCAGCGCCGCCGGCAGCGGGGGGCGCCCTGCCGGCGCGCCTCCGCCGCCGTTGCGCGGGATGAAGTAGCCGACCGACACCGCGTCCGGCGCGAACGTCGCGGCCGCGACGCGCGGGAGGTCGCCCTCGCCGACCGCGCGGACGCGGTCCGGGTAGTCGAGGTAGAAACGCCAGTCCGCCGCCGAGATCGACTCGGTCAGCGCGCTCGCGACCTGGGCCGGGGAGTCGCGGTGGAAGGCGGTGTGCGCCTCGACCTGGACCTTCGCCCGCTCCAGCTCCTCCGCCGTGAGGCCGGCCTCGACGACCGCGGCGACCTCCTCGCGGATGGCGGCCTCGATCCGCTCGTGCTCCGCCGGCGGGTTGAGCGTCGCGAACACCTGGAACAGGCCGGGGTCGCGGAGCTGCCACGCCACCGCCTGCACGTCGAGGCAGAGCCCGGGCTCGACCAGGCGCTGGTAGAGCCTCGACGTCACCCCGCCGGAGAGCGCGTCGGCGAGCACCGCCAGGGCGTGGGTGTCGCGGTGCGCGGCCTCCGG
>DATIYW010000071.1:0-33060 GCA_035517415.1 Thermoanaerobaculaceae bacterium | reverse complement strand
CGCTACGACCGCACCGACGCCCCAGTGCTCGACCTGCTCGGCGTACGCGTTGTGACGTCGCGCCGGCCCTTGGCGGCGCCCAACCTCGAGCTGGTCGGGCGCGTCGGCGAGGGCTACCTCTACCGCAACCCGACCGCACTGCCGGGCGCGTGGGCTCCGGAGGAGGTCCGCATCGTGCCCGACGAAGACCGTGCCCGCGATGCGATGCTGCGGGCCGACTTCCGACCGGCGCGCGTCGCGTTCGTCGAGGCACCCGCGGACACCTCCGACGCCGCCGCGCATGGAACGGTGGTGCTCGCGCGTCCGGCCCCGGGCCGGCTGCGACTCACCGCAGCCCTCGAGAAGGGGGGAGTCGTCGTGATCGGCGAGGGGTACGACCGCGGCTGGCGCGCCGCCGAGCGCGGCCGCGACCTCCGCCTGTACCCCTGCGACCTCGCCGTGATGGCGGTCGAACTGCCAGCGGGCCACCACGAGGTGGAGCTGCGGTTCCGGCCGCGCGTGTGGAGGCTGGCGCTGGCGATGAGCGCGCTCGGCGCGGCATGTGCCGCCGCGGTGTTGCTGCTGGCAAGGCGATAGGCCGGAACACCGGTGTCGCCGTCGAGCGGCAGGCGGGCGTCACGGGATACGCTGGAGAAAAAATTTGGTGGTGCGCGAGCACCACCGGAAGGAGCGGCCAGCTTCCACCTTGCAGGCCTACTCTCGGTCCGCCCCATCGCCTTTACAATCCCACGAACGAGGGATACGGCTTCGAGCGACGCCCCGGCCCGGCCGGAACGCCATCTCCGCCCGGGCCACATCGGGAAACCCTGGTGCGGCGGACGTTTCCGCGTGGGGACCAGCCACTGGCGGAAGCGCTCACGGGCGCTCGACGCCGTCGGTTACAGTCGGTGACGCTCGCTCGAGGGTCGCGGCACCGTCAGTTCGGCGCCGGCTCTACGCCTCGGCCTTGAGCTTGCGGACCTCCTCGATCATCGCCGGCACGACCTGGAAGAGGTCGCCGACGATGCCGAAGTCGGCGACCTTGAAGATCGGCGCCTCGGGGTCCTTGTTGATCGCGACGATCAGCTTCGAGGAGGACATGCCGGCGAGGTGCTGGATCGCCCCGGAGACGCCGCAGGCGATGTAGAGCGAGGGCGAGACGACCTTGCCGGTCTGCCCCACCTGGTGGGCGTGGTCGATCCAGCCGGCGTCGACCACCGCGCGCGACGCGCCGACCGCGGCGCCGAGCAGCGTGGCGAGCTGGCGGATCAGCGCGAAGTTCTCCGGGCCCTTGATGCCACGGCCGCCGGTGACGATGACGTCCGCCTCCGCCACGTCGAGCTCGCCACCCTCCTTGCCGACGATCTCGCGCACCACCGCGCGGATGTCCCCGGCCGTCGGCGGCAGCGTCTCGACCTGCGCCTCGCCGCCCGCCTGCTCGGCCGCGAAGACGTTGGGCCGGAGCGTGATCACGACCGGCTTGCCGGCGCCGTCGGCGGTCGCGACCGCCTTGCCGGAGTAGACCGGCCGCGACGCCACCAGCGCGCCGCCCTCGACCGCCAGCCCGGTGGCGTCGGCGATGCAGCCCCAGCCGAGCCGCGCCGCGACCCGCCCGGAGAGGTCGCGCCCGAGCGCGGTGGCGGCGAGGAGAAGCGCGGACGGCTGCGTCGCGTCGACGGCGGCGCGCACCGCCGCCGCGTAGCCCTCGGAGGAGTAGCGCTCGAGGCGCGCCTCGTCGGCGACCAGCACCCGCGCCGCGCCCCAGGCGCCGAGTCCCGCCGCCTTGGCCGCGACGCCGTGGCCGACCAGCACCGCCGTGACCGGGCCACCCGCGGCGCCGGCCAGGCGCCGGGCCTCGGAGAGCGCCTCGAGCGACGCCTTGCGGATCGCGCCGCCCCGCTGTTCGACGAAGACGAGAATGCCAGCCATGTCGCCCTCCCTGCCTCAGATCGCCTTGGCCTGCTCGCGCAGCAGCCGGACCAGCTCGCGCGCCGACCCGGCCGGGTCCTCCTCGCCCTTGAGGATCACGCCGCCACTCTTGGCCGGCGGCAAGGCGAGCTTGACCCAGCGGCAGTGCGCCTCCGCGCCGGCGAGCGCCGCCTCGTCGAGGCCGAGGTCGGCGACCGCCAGGGTCTGGATGGCGACCTTCTTCGCCGCCATGATGCCCTTGAGCGAGGGGTAGCGCGGCTCGTTGAGCCCCTTCTGCGCCGTGACCACGCACGGCAGGGGCGCCTCGACGACCTCCGCGCCGCCCTCGATCTCGCGGTGAGCGACGAGCTTGCTGTCGCCGAGCTCGAGCTTGACGACGCTCGCGACGTGGGGCAGGCCGGCGAGCTCCGCGACCATCGCGCCGACCAGGGCGTTGTCGCTGCCGACGCCCTTGACGCCGGTGAGGACGAGGTCGTACGGCCCGGTCTTGGCGAGCGCGGCGGCGAGCACGCGGGCGATCGCGAGCGCGTCGCCGAACGTGCCCTCGCCGCCCTTGACGTGGACCGCCGCATCCGCCCCGCGCGCCAGGCACTCGCGCAGCCCCTGCTGGGCGCGCTCCGGGCCGTAGGTGAGCACCGTGACGGTGCCGGTCCGCGCCTCCTTGATGCGGATCGCCTCCTCGAGGGCGTACTCGTCGTAGGGCGAGATGATCCACTTGATGCCGGCTTCGTCGATGCGGTTGCCGGCGGCGCCCACCTTGATCACCGAGGCGGTGTCGGGGACGTGGGCCGTGAGCACGCAGCACTTCATGGATTGCCTCCTCGACCCACCGGCGGTGGGCCGGTTCAACTGCAGCGCTTCGGAGCCGCGCCCGAGGCCCCCCTGGCGCGGCCTAGGTCACCGCAGCTTGCCGAGCACGACGCAGGCGTTGGTGCCGCCGAACCCGAACGAGTTCGAGATCGCGACCCGGACCTCGCGGCGGGCCGCGCGGTGCGGGGTGTAGTCGAGGTCGAAGCCCTCGTCGGGGTTGTCCAGGTTGATGGTCGGCGGGATCGTGTCGCGCGCCACCACCAGCGCGGTGATGCCGGTCTCGAGCCCGCCGGCGGCGCCGAGCAGGTGCCCGGTCGACGACTTGGTCGAGGAGACGGCGAGGCGGGCGGCGTGCTCGCCGAAGGTGCGCTTGATCGCGATCGTCTCGACCCGGTCGCCCTGCGGCGTGGAGGTGCCGTGGGCGTTGATGTAGTCGACCGCCGAGAGCGGCAGGCCGGCGTCGCGGAGGGCGTTGACCATCACCCGGGCCGGTCCGTCGCCGTCCTCCGACGGCGCGCTGATGTGGTAGGCGTCGCCCGACATGCCGAAGCCGAGCAGCTCGCAGACGATCGGCGCGCCGCGCCGCCGCGCGCTGTCGAGCTCCTCGAGGACGAGGATCCCCGCCCCCTCGCCGAGCACGAATCCGTCGCGGTCGCGGTCCCACGGGCGGGACGCCCTCGCGGGTTCGTCGTTGCGGCTCGACAGCGCCTTCATGTTGGCGAACCCCGCCACCGTCATCGGCGAGATCACCGCCTCGGTGCCGCCGCACAGCGCGGCGTCGCAGTAGCCGTGCTTGATGTAGAGGAACGCGTCGCCGATCGCGTGCGCGCCGGTCGAGCACGCCGTGCAGGTGGCGCTGTTCGGGCCCTTCGCGCCGGTGCGGATCGAGACCAGCCCGGCGGTCATGTTGACGATGCTGCCGGGGATGAAGAACGGCGACACGCGCCGCGGCCCCTTCTCGATCAGCGTGAGGTGGTTCTCCTGGATCCAGGGCAGGCCGCCGATCCCGGACCCGATCACGACCCCGACGCGCTCGGCGTTCTCGGGCGTGACCTTGAAGTTCGCCGCCTCCATCGCCAGCTCGGTCGCGGCGATGCCGTAGTGGATGAACAGGTCGTACTTGCGCAGCTCCTTGACGTCGAGGTAGCGCGCCGAGTCGAACCCCTTGACCTCCCCGGCGATGCGCACGGGGAACGCGGAGGCGTCAAAACGGGTGATGGGGCCGATCCCGGACTTTCCCGAAACCAGCCCCTCCCAAGTTGCCTCGGTTCCCACCCCGAGGGGCGAGATGAGGCCGACGCCGGTAATCACCACCCGGCGTGTCATCACGCTTCCTTCACGTGCTCCTTGAGGTAGGTGACGGCGTCGCCGACCGTGCGGATCTTCTCCGCCTCGTCGTCCGGGATCTCCACGCCGAACTCCTCCTCGAACGCCATCACCAGCTCGACGGTGTCGAGCGAGTCGGCGCCCAGGTCCTCCACGAAGGAGGCTTCGATCTTGACCTTCTCGGGATCGACGCCGAGCTGCTGCACGATGATGTCCTTGACCTTCTGTTCGATATTCATCCGGTGGTCTCCTTCGCGGTCCGCGTCGTAAACGGCGGGCGGTGTTCTATCACAGGGGCGGTTCGGGCGCAAGCGGGGGCTCCGGATCGGTGACGAGGCCCCCGTCGCGGTCGAGGATCTTGAGCTCGAGCTCCAGCTTGACGCCGAAGCGCTCGCGCACCCGCGCCGCCATCTCCGCCACCAGCCGGCGCGCGTCCGCCGCGGTCGCGCCGCCGGCGTTGACGATGACGTTGGCATGGCGCTGGCTGACCTCCGCGCCGCCGCGCCGCAGCCCCTTGCAACCGGCGAGGTCGAGCAGGCGGCCAGCGTGGTCGCCCGGGGGGTTGCGGAAGATGCTCCCGGCGTTCGGCTCGCTCGGCAGCGCGCCGCGCCGCTTGGCGATCACCTCGTGCACCCGCGCCTTCAGCACTTCGGGCTCCGCCGCCTGCAGCACCAGTTCGGCACAGGTGACAATCCGTCCCCTGCCGAGGACGCTCCAGCGGTAGCCACCCTCGACCTCCCACCGCTCGAGCCGTCGGAGCGCTCCATCGGCTTCGACAACTTCCGCCCATGCAAGCACATCGAGGATCTCTTGGCCGTACGCGCCGGCGTTCATCGCGAGCGCGCCGCCGAGCGTCGAGGGGATGCCACCGAGGCACTCGACACCGGCCAGTCCGGCGTCCAGGGCGGCCCTCACCACCCGCGCCAGGGGAGCGCCGCCGCCCCCGCGCAGCCGCGCGCCGTCCCGCGTCACCCGCGTCAGCTCGCCGGCGAGTGTGACGACGGCGGCGTCGACCCCCTCGTCCGGAGCGAGCACGTTGGCGCCGACGCCGAGCGCGAACCACGGCACCCCCGCCCGCCGCGCCGCGCCCACCGTGGCGGACACCGCGGCGGCCTGCTGGCAGCGAAGGAGGACACGCGCCCGGCCGCCGATCCGCAGCGTGGTGTGGGAGGCGAGCGGCACGCGCTCCTCCACCGACAGCATATCTTGCGGAAGCGTCCTGACTTCCTGATTGAACTGATCCCAGCTCTCAGGACTTGGCATGCGGTTTGCTGGTGGTTTGGGTGCGGTCAGGGATCAACGGCCACGACCTGAACGCACGCATCCAACCTCCTCCTTCATCCTGGCGGGCCCACAAGCCCGCCACCTTTTTGTCCGGGGGATCCCCGCGACCCCCCGCCCATTCCCCCGCCGCAGATGAACCCCCGCGCCCCCCGCGCGCTCCGGGCGAGTGAATCGCCGCTGGCAGCAGTCGCCCGCCGCGACCGCTCCGGCGCGCGGCCTCTCCCGGGGACGAATTCCCTGCCCCCGACCGCGAGGCCGGCGGCCGGGTCGGCGTCGGGGGCACCGCATTTCGGGAGGGGATCGACGCCACCCGAGTGTAGCTCAAACGTCGGCCCCGCCCCGGATGCCCAGCTCCCGCAGGTGGTAGAGCAGCGTCTGGCGCGAGATGCCGGCCTCGCGCGCCGCCCGCGTCCGATTCCCGTCGCAGGCCGCCAGCAGCTCGGTGAAGTAGGCGCGGCGGAACGCATCGGCCGCCTCCGGCCACGGTCGCGGCCGGCGCGGGGCGTCGGCCGCGGGCGCGAACTCCGGGAAGCGATCGGGCCCGAGCACCTCGCCGGGGCGCGCAGCGGCGACCGCCCGCACCACCACCGACTCGAGCTCCCGGACGTTCCCCGGCCAGGCGCCGCGGCGCAGCGCGGCGACCGCCGCCGGCGCCAGGCGCACGCCGGGGCGGCCGAGCGTCGTGCCGAGCCTCGCGGCGAAGGCGCGGGCGAGCGTCTCGATGTCCTCCGGGCGCTCCCGCAGCGGCGGTACCTCGATCACCGCCACGGCGAGGCGGTAGTAGAGGTCCTGGCGGAACGTGCCGGCGGCCACCGCGGCGCCGAGGTCGCGGTTGGTGGCGGCGAGAAAGCGGACGTCGACGACGCGCGAGCGGGTCGCGCCGACGCGGCGTACCTCGCGCTCCTGGAGCAGGCGGAGGAGCTTGCCCTGCAGCTCGAGCGGCAGCTCCCCGACCTCGTCGAGGAACAGCGTGCCGCCCTCCGCCGCCTCGACCAGCCCCGCGCGGTCGCGGTCCGCGCCGGTGAATGCGCCGCGCACGACCCCGAACAGCTCCGCTTCCAGCAGGCTCGACGGGATCCCCGCGCAGTTGACCGCGAGGAACGGGCCACGGCGCCCGCTCGCGGCGTGGAGCTCCCGCGCGACCAGCTCCTTGCCGGTCCCGGGCTCGCCGGTGACGAGCACCGTCAGCGGCAGCGGCGCCCAGCGCGCGATCTCCTCCCGCACCGCCCGCATCGTCGCTCCCGCAGCGGTCTCGAGCGCCGGCGCGTCGCCTGCCGTCGCCGCGTCCGGGTGCAGCGCGAGGTGGCGGGCGATCATCCGCAACGCCGCCGCCGCGACGCCGGCCTCCGCCGCCGCGAAGCGCACCGTCACGCCGTCGGCGACGAGCTCCTCCGCGTCCGCGCCCGGCTCGCCCCAGGCCGCGACCGGCCGGCCGCCGCGCTCGAGCGCGAACCCGCGTACCCCGAGCGCCCGCCCGAGCGCCTCGAGGCGCGCCGCGGCGTTCCAGTCGGTCCCGGCGTTGAGGACATCGTCGAGCGCCTCGACCACCCGCACCGGGTCGACGCCGCAGCCGGCGCGCAGCCGCTCGGCCCAGCCGTCGAGGCCCGCGGCCGCGAGCGCGGCCTCGGCGCGCCGCTCGCACTCCGCCCACGCCGGGTCGAGCCGCTCGCCGCGTCCCGCCAGCAGCGTGACCAGCCGCGCCAGCCCCACCGCCGCCTCCCGCGGCGAGCGCTCCAGCGCGCGCAGCAGCCACGCGCGGGCCGTCTTGCCTTCGCCGCGGCGCCAGGCGGCGAGCAGGTGTGCGGTCACCGCCACGCCCCAGCGCTGCGGCAGCCCCGCCGCCGGCTCGTGGCCCTCGTCGGCGGCGATCACCGCGTCGATCAGCTCGCCCTCGCCCGCGTCGGTTTGGACCGCCGCCGCCGCCGCGCCGGCGAGGTTTCCCGAGGCGAGCGCGAGGTGGGCGCGCAGGCCGGCGAGCGCCTCCGCCATCACGCGGTGGCCGCGGTGGCGCTCGCACGCGGCCTCGAGCTGCGGCAGGACCAGCTCGACCGTCGCGACATCGCCGCGGCCGAGCTCGATGCGCGCCAGCTCGATCTCGCCGAGCCAGGTCGCGGTGTCGTCCGGGGCGCCGCGCAGCTCCCGCGCCGCCAGCGTCAGCTCGCGCGCCTGGCGGACGTCGAGCCGGTCGCAGGCGAGCACGGCGCGGTTGGCGCGCACCACGGTGGCGGCGCGCCGCGAGCCGCAGCGCTCGAGGATGCCCTCGGCGAGCTTGAGGTGGCGGTCGGCCACCGCCGGGCGCTCGGCGAACATCGCGGCGTACCCGAGATCGCCGTGGACCTCGCCGAGCAGGCGCGGGTTCTCGCCGGTGGCGACGCGCAGCGCCGCGCGCAGCGCGGTCGAGCCGGCCGCCCACGCGCCGCGCGCGAACGCGGCCGAGCCGGCGAGGTGCAGCGCCCTCGCTCTGAGGTCGCCGGACCAGCCCGCGGCGCGCGACCGGCGCAGCTCGCGGAGCGCCTGCGGGCCGCGGAAGTCCGCGAGCAGCAGCTCGGCGTCGGCGAGCGCGGGATCGCAGCCGGCGACCGCCGCTCGCAGGTGCGCCTCCTCGCCGGTGCGATCGCCGGCGCGGCGGGCGAGCTCGGCGGCGACCAGCTCGCGCCGCGCCGCCAGCCGGCCGGGGAGGCCGTCCGCGCCGCCCGCGGCGAGCTCGGCCGCCGCCCGCTCCGGCAGGCCCGCGCCCTCCGCCCACCACGCCGCGAGCGCATGCCAGGCGGCGTCGCGCTCGGCCGGCGCGACCGCCTCCAGCGCCGCCTCCGCATCCGCCAGCCTCCCGAGGCCGAGCGCCCCCTCGGCTGCCAGCTTGCGCAGCGCGGGCCACGCGCCCGAGCTGTGGGCGACGGCGAGCGCCTCGCGGAAGGCGCCGCGCCGCAGGCGCTCCTCGCACCAGACCGCCGCCGGCCGCCACTCGCCGCGCGCGAGCGACCGCGCGACCGCGCCGGCCGCGGAGTCGCCGGGCAACCGTGTCGCCATCTCGTCGAGCTTGGAGGATTCCGGCTCATCCGCCGTCTGCACCGCGCACCACGCCCCGCTGCGCTGCTGCGCCAGCCGGAGGCGCTCGATCTCCGGCAGCACCGACTCCGGCGTCCCGGCGAGCGCGCCGATCTCCGCCGCCTCGAGCCCGACCGGGGCGCTCGCCAGCCACGCCATCGCCCGCCGTGCCGCGGGCGAAGCGAGCGATTCGAGGCCCTCAGGCGGCGAGTCGCCCGTCGGGGGCCGAACGAATCCGTCCGCCGCGCCCCGCTCCAGCGCGGTTCGGGCGAACGCCGGGCGCCGCGCGCCGACCTCGACCGCGGCCCCGGCGTGGGCGAGGCCGGCCTCGCTACGCTCCGCCAGCACCCACACCGACTCGATCCCGCCGTCCAGCGGGAGCGGCCGCACGCCGGGGAAGGTCAACGTCGTCAGCGCCACGAGGTCCCGGCCGGCCGCCGCGGCGCGCGCCTGCAGTCGGGCGACGTCCTCCTCCTCGAGCGCTCCGGCTTCGACGGAGACGGCCTTGCCGAGCGTCGCCAGCCGCGCCGCCGACGCCAGCGCCGGCAGGAGCGCCTCCTCCTCCACCCAGAACGTGCCGACCTCCGGCAGCCGGAAGCGCCGCGCCCACAGCGCCCGGCCGGCGCCGGCGGGGTGGCGCAACGCCGCGCGCTCCCGCCCCGCGTCGAGCAACACGCCGAGCCACGCCGCCGCCGCCTCCCACGCCGGCCGCGCGGCGACCGCGCGCTCGAAGTCGCGCGCGCACTCGGGCAGCACCAGGCGGAGGAGCGGCGCGACCGTGCGCCGCACCACGTTCTCCTCCGCGCCGAACACCGCGCCCATGCGGCGCGCCAACCGGGGATCGTCGAGACGCCAGCTCGGCAGCGCGCCGAGGCGCAGCCACGGCCCGTCCGGTCCGTTGCGGACGCGGCAGCCGCGCAGCATCGCGCGCGACGGGTACCAGCCGCGCTCGAACAGGAACGTCCCGGCCGCGACGAGCTGGAGCGCGACCGCCGTTCGCTGCCCGCGGGGCCAACGCGCCGCCTGCTGCAAGGTGGCGCCCGCGGCGTCGAGCTCCAGCGTCGCGCCGCCCTCCGCCGCCCCCGCGACCTCGACGACGGGCAGGACTGCCGCGTCCCACGCCAGCAACCGGGCGAGGCCGGGAGCGGCGGAGACGCCGACCCTCACGCCCCAGCCTCGGTGATGCAGCGCCAGTCGCTCCAGAAACCCGGCCAGGACTTCGCCACGCACGCCGCGCCGGCGACCCGGACACCCGGCACGACCGTGCCCGCGACCGCGAGCGCCATCGCGATGCGGTGATCGGCGGCGGGGTCGAGGGCGACCGGCGGCGCGACCGTGCGCGGTGCGCCACCGCGCGAGGCGAACCAGTCGGCGCCCGCGGCGACCGTGAAGCCGAGCGCCGCGAGGTGCCGCGTCATCACCGCGAGGCGGTCGCTCTCCTTGCCCGCGAGCCCGCGCAGGCCGTGCAGCCTGCCCCCGGCCGTGGCGACCACCACGGCGAGCGCCGGGAAGAGGTCCGGCATGTCGCGCAGCTCCGCCTCCAGCGGCGCGCCGGCGGGGCCCTCGAGCACCACGCCGCGCGCCGACTCGCGCACCGTGCAGCCGGCGCGCGCGAGCAGCCGCAGCACCACCGCGTCGCCCTGACGGCTGTCGCGCCGCACCCCTTCGACCTCGACGCGGCCCCCCGCGACCGCCGCCGCGGCGAGCGGGAACGCGGCCGCCGACCAGTCGCCCTCGACCGGGTACGCCGCCGGGACCAGCCGGCCGCCGCCGGCCGCGAGCACCCGGCCCCCTTCGTCGACCCGCGGCGCTGCGCCGAACGCCGCCAGCACCTCGGCCGTGAGGTCGAGGTAGGGCCGCGACGGCGGCTCCCGGTCGAGCCGCACGGTCAGGCCGGCGGGCAGCGCCGCGCCGAGGAGGAGCAGGGCGGAGACGAACTGGCTCGACGCCGACGCGTCGATCGACACCTCGCCGCCGGCCAGCGGCCGGCCCCTGACGCGCAGCGGCAGCCGCGCCGGAGCGCCAGCGCTGGCAGCGCCACCAGCCTCGATCTCCGCGCCCAGCCCGCGCAGCGCGGCGACCAGGTCCGCCATCGGCCGCTCGCGCAGGCGCGGCGTGCCGTCGAGCGTCCAGGTGCCGGGCAGGGCGGCGAGCTGCGCGAGCAGGAAGCGCGCTCCGGTGCCGTTGTTGCCGAGGTCGAGCGCGGCCTCGGAAACCGGGTCGCGGCCGGACGCGGTGACCGTGTCGCCCGACCACTCCAGTCGGAACCCGAGCGCGCGCAGGCCGGCGAAGAGCAGCCGCGGGTCCTCGGCGTCGAGGGCGTGCTGGACGGTCGAGCCGCCCCCGGCCAGCGCCGCCGCGAGCAGCGCGCGCTGCGTGAGGCTCTTCGACGGCGGCACGCGGATGGAGCCGCTCACGCCGCCGGGCGCGGGGGGGACGGCGACGATCTCCTCTCCTGGCTGGCTCACCGGTGCCTCGAGAGAACCGTAGGCGATTCTCGCCGCGGCACTTGCCATCGTCAAGTCGGCGCCGCACATTGACAGGGTGGGGTCGAGCCTCGAACGCTTCGCGGTACCGCGTTCCGAGCTGGCGCTGCCGCACCCGTCCGGCAAGCTCGTCTGCGTCGCCTGCGCCCACCGCTGCAAGCTCGCCGACGGCGCGCGCGGCGTCTGCCTGGTGCGCGGGCGCGAGGGCGACGCGCTCACCGTGCCCTGGGGCTACACCGCCGGGGTGGCGGTCGACCCGATCGAGAAGAAGCCGTTCTTCCACGTCCTACCCGGTGCGCGGGCGCTCTCGTTCGGCATGCTGGGCTGCGACCTGAAGTGCGCCTACTGCCAGAACTGGTTCACCTCGCAGTCGTTGCGCGACGAGCGGGCGTCCGAATCGGCGCACCCGACCTCCCCCGAGGAGCTCGTCGCGGCGGCCGTCGCGCACCGCTGCGAGGTCCTCACCAGCACCTACAACGAGCCGCTCATCACCGCGGAGTGGGCGCACGACGTGTTCGTCGCGGCCCGCCGGGCCGGCCTGCTCACGACGTTCGTGTCGAACGGCCACGCCACGCCCGAGGTGCTCGACTACCTTGCGCCGGTGATCGACGCCTACAAGGTCGACCTCAAGGCGTACTCGGCGAAGACCTACCTTGCGCTCGGCGGCAAGCTCCAGGCGGTCCTCGACTCGATCACGGGGCTGGTGGCGCGGCGGATCTGGGTCGAGGTCGTCACGCTCGTCGTCCCCGGGCTCAACGACGGCGCGGCGGAGCTGCGGGAGATCGCCGGCTTCCTGGCCGGCGTGTCGCCCGACATCCCCTGGCACGTCACCGCGTTCCACCCGGACTACGAGATGACCGACCCGGCGCCCACGCCGGCGGCGACGCTGCTCTCCGCGGTCGAGATCGGGCGCGAGGCCGGGCTCCGCTTCGTCTATGCCGGCAACCTCCCGGGCCGGCTCGGCGACACCGAGAACACCCGCTGCCCATCGTGCGCGGCGCTGCTGGTGCGCCGCGCCGGCTTCACCGTCCTCGGCGTCGACGTCACGCCGGAGGGTCATTGCCCCTCGTGCCGCGCGCCGGTCCCGGGGCTGTGGTCGCGGCGGGCGGGCTGGCAGCCGCCGCGCCCCGCGGACCGTGCCGCGCCGCGGCCCGCGCCGGCGCCCTGAGCCGCGCACGCCTCCGCGCGTTGAGGTACCATCTCCCGTTCGACGATGGGATCGGTGCGTCTTGCCTCGCTGACCCTGGAAGGGTTCAAGTCGTTCGCGTCCCGGGTGGAGATGTCGTTCCCCGGGGCGATCATCGCCATCGTCGGCCCCAACGGCGTCGGCAAGTCGAACGTCTCGGACTCGATCGCGTGGGTGCTCGGCGAGCAGTCCGCGCGCCTGCTGCGCTCGCAGAACATGGCCGACGTGATCTTCGCCGGCGCCGCCGGCCGCCCCCCGCTCGCCTCGGCGCAGGTCACGCTCGGACTCGCCTCCGGCGACGGGCGCTGGCCCGACACCGACGGCCGCCTCGAGATCTCCCGCCGCGTGCTGCGCGACGGCACCTCCGAGTTCCGCCTCCAGGGCCGTCGCGTCCGGCTCAAGGACATCGCCGACGAGCTGATGGACGCCGGGCTCGGCACCCGCGCCTACGCGATCATCGAGCAGGGACGCATCGGCCAGGTGCTCTCGGTGCGGGCGACCGAGCGCCGCGCCCTGCTCGAGGAGGCGGCCGGGATCACGAAGTTCCGCGCCCGCCGGCACGAGGCGGAGCTCAAGCTCGCCGAGACCAACGCCAACCTGGTGCGCCTGGCGGACATCGCCGGCGAGGTGCGGCGCGCGCTCGAGGCGGCGCGGCGCCAGGCGCGGCGCGCCGAGAAGCACCTCGAGCTGCGCCACGCCCTCGCCGCCGCCCGCGCCGCGCTGTTCGCCGGGAGACGCGCGGCGATCGTGCTCGCGCTCGCCGAGCGCCAGGCGGCGGTGACCGCGGCCGAGCTCGCCGACGCCGAGGCGGCCGCGACGCTGGCCGGCGCCGAGGCCACGCTCGAGGCGTTGCGGCGCGAGCTCGACGCGGCGCAGGAGGCGCTCGCCGCCGCCCGCGACCGGCAGTCGGCGAGCGACGCCCTCGCCCAGCGGCGCGAGGCGGAGGAGGCCGCGGCGCGGCGCGAGATGGCGGAGGCGGCCGAGCGGGGCACCGCCGCGCGCGCCGAGGCGCAGCGCCTGCTCGCCGCGCTGGCCACGCTCGAGCAGCAGGGCGGCGCGCTCGCCGCGGCGCTCGCCGCCGCGCGCTCGACGCTGGACGACGCCGACGTCCGCTCGCGCGACGCGGCGACCCGCGCCGAGTCGGCCGAGACCGCCGCCCGGGCCGCGGGCGCCACCGCCGAGGAGGCGCGCCGCGCGCTGCTCGCCGCGGTCGCCGCCTCGACCGAGGCGCGCAACCGCGTCCACCGCCTCGAGGTCGAGCTGGAGCAGGACCGCTACCAGCGCACCCGCCTCGACGCCGAGCGGACGCGGCTGGTGGCGCACCTGGCCGAGGTCGCGGCCAAGGAGACCGAGGCGGCCGCCCGCGAGCAGGCGTGCGCCGCGGCCGCGGGCGAGACCGAGCAGCGGCGCCAGGCGCTCCGTTCCCGCCAGGAGGACCTCTCCGGCCGCGCCGGCGAGCTCAGCGCGAGCCGCGACCGCGCCGGCCACGAACGCTGGCAGGCGCAGCACGAGCTGGAGGGGCTGCGGCGGGCGCTCGCCAGCGCCCGGGCGCTGCCGAACGCGCTCGCCCGCGCGCTGCCGGCCGAGCAGGTGCTCGGCACGGTCGCCGACTTCCTCGCGCCCGAGGCCGGGCAGGCGCGCCTGCTCGACCGCGCCTACGGCGAGCTGCTGCGGACGCCGGTGATCGCCGGCGAGGAGGCGGCCGGGTCGCTGGCGGGCCACGCCGGCAGGATCGAGGGGCGGCTGGAGGTGGTCGTCGCGGACCGCGCGCTTCCCGCCCGGCCCTCGCCGCTGCTCGAGCGCAGCGGCGCGCGTGCGGAGGACATGGGCTGGCTGGCGGCCGCGCTGCCGCGGGCGGAGGAGGCGCGCGACGCCGCGCACGCTCGCGAGCTGGCCGCGGCCGACCCCGAGCTGGTCGTGCTGCTGCCCGACGGCAGCCGCCGCCGCGGCGGCTGGATCGAGCTTCCCGGCGCGCGCCCGACCGCCCCCGGCGTGATGGAGCTGCGCGCCCGCGAGCGGGTGGTCGAGGCCGCCGAGCGCGCCGCCGCCGCGAGCGAGAGCGAGTTCGCGGCGCGGCTGGCCGAGGTCAACGCCGAGACCGCGGCGCTACTGCCGCAGCTCGCGGCGCAGGACGACGCCGGCCGGCAGGCCGCCGAGGCGCTCGCCGCCGCCGCCTCCTCGCACCAGGCGCTCCACCGCGAGCGCGAGCGGCTCGAGCGCGAGTCCGACGCGCTCGGCGCGGAGCTCTCCCGTCTCGACGCGGAGAGCGAGGCGCTCGCCGGCCGCCTGGTCTCGGCGCGGGCCGAGGTCGAGCGCCTCGGCGCGCGTACCTCCCAGTCGGAGGCCGAGGTCGACGCGCTCGCCCGCGACGCGGAGCGCGAGCGCGAGGCGGCGACGGGGGCGCGGGCGGAGGCCGAGCGGGCGCGCGGGGCGGCGGCGCTCGCGCGCGAGCGGCTCGCCGCAGCCGAGCGCGAGACCGAGCGCCACCGCGCCGAGAGTGCCGACCTCGCCGAGCGCGGCCGCCAGGCGCAGTCCGACGCCGAGACGCACGCTCAGCGCGCCGAGGCGGCCGGCGCCGCCGCCGCGGCGGCGCGCGCCGAGCTCGAGGAGCTGCTCGCCCGGCGGACGGTGTCGCAGCGCGAGGTGGAGGGCCTCGCCGGCGAGGTCGAGTCGCGCCGGGCGCGCGTCGCCACCGCCGCCGCCGACGCCGAGCGCCACCGTGCCGGCCAGCTCGCCTCGCGCGACGCCGCCCACGCCGCGCGGCTGGCGCTCGCCGAGGCCGCGGGCGCGCGCGACCGACTCGAGGAGACGATCGCGCTCACGCTCGCCGGCGAGGCCGAGCTGCCCGCGCCGCCCGACCCCGCCGAGGTCCCGGCGCTCGAGGAGCGCGAGCGGACGCTCGCCCGAGAGCTCGAGGAGCTGGGCCCGGTCAACGAGCTGGCGGTCGCGGAGCGCGAGGAGCTGGAGGAGCGCCACCGCTTCCTCGGCGTCCAGCGCCGCGACCTCGAGAAGTCGCTGGAGTCGCTCACCGGCACGGTCAAGGAGCTCGACGCCACCTGCGCCGAGCGCTTCCTCGCCACGCTCGCCGAAGCCAACGCCTCGTTCGACGAGGTGTTCAAGCGCCTGTTCGGCGGCGGCGAGGCGGTCGCCGAGCTTTCCGACCCTGAGGCGCCGCTCGAGAGCGGGATCGAGATCCGCGTCCGCCCCCCCGGCAAGCACAACCAGTCGGTGCTGCTCCTCTCCGGCGGCGAGAAGGCGCTCGCCGCGATCGCGCTCCTGCTCGCCCTGTTCCGCATCCGCCCGGCGCCGTTCTGCCTCCTCGACGAGGTCGACGCCCCGCTCGACGACGCCAACGTCGAGCGCCTCGCCACGCTGCTGCGCGAGATGAGCGAAGAGACGCAGTTCCTCCTCATCACCCACAACCGCCGCACGATGGCGCACGCCGACGTGCTCTACGGCGTGACGATGGAGGAGCCCGGCGTCTCGCGCATCGTCTCGGTGCGCCTGGAGGAGTGAGGCGTGCGGCGCACCGCGCCCGCCCACCCTGGGGAAGGGCCGTACACCCGGGCGCTGTCGACGGTCGCCTTCCTCGCCGCGGCGGTGCTCGTGCTCGCCCTCCCGTTGCTCGTCGACCTGCGCGCGCTCGAGCCGTTCCGCGGGCCCAAGCGCGAGCTCGCGCTGGCGGCGTGGGCGACGCTCGCCGCGGTGTTCGCCGTCGGCAACCGGCGCGGCGCGGCGTGGCGCGACCCGTGGCTCGCGGTGTGGGGCGGAGTGGTCGCCGCGGGCGCGGTCAGCGCGCTCGGCAGCGCGGCTCCGCTGCGGGTGCTCGGCAGCGTCGTCCCGCTCCTGATCGCCGGGCTCGGCTGGGGGGCGGTCCGCCAGCTCGGGGAGGCGCGGCGGGCCAGGCTCGCGCGGTTCGTCGTCTGGGCCGGCGTGATCGAGGCGGCGCTCGTGCTGCTCTTCCTGGATCGCGACTGGCAGCCGCCCGGCTTCGCGGCGCTTGACCAGGGGAACGGGCGGTACGCCTGGCTCGGCACGCTCGGCAACCCCGCCGACATCGCGGTGTTCCTCCTCCTCCCGGCGTTGCTCGCGGCGCAGCGCGCGGTCGAGGCGAAGCGCTCCCGGGCGCTCTACGGCGGCGCCGCGCTGCTGATGGCGGCGACCATCGTCGGCTCGCGGACGCTGACCGCGATCGCCGCGCTCGCGCTCGGCGCCGGCCTGATCGTCTGGGCCTATGCGCCGCGCCGCCTGCGCCTCCGGGTCCTCGCCGCGGGAGCGGTGCTGCTGGTCGCGGTCACGCTCCTGTCGCCGCTGCGCGTGCGGATCGCCAAGGCGGTGTCGGAGGTGCGCGGCGGCGGTTGGCTGTGGGCGGGCTCCGCGCGCGCTGCGGCCTACTCCGCGGCGCTGCGGATGGTCGCCCGACACCCGCTCACCGGCGTCGGGTTCGGTGAGTTCGAGTCCAACTCGTTCCGCTTCCTCGATCCCGACATCCTCGCCGACCGTGGCCTCATCCTCGGCCTGCAGACGGCGTTCGGCGAGGCCCACGACGAGCCGCTGCAGTTCGCCGCCGAGACCGGCGCGCTCGGCATCGCGATCGCCGCGGCGGCCGCGTTCCTCGCCTTGCGGCGCCGCGCCGCGGCTGGGCTCGAGCGGCGGCGCGCCACCCCGGTTGCGGCGGCCGCGGGCGTCATCCTGCTCACCCAGTTCCCGCTCCACCTCGCCGCGATCGCGGCGCAGTGGGCGGTCGTCGCGGCGCTGCTCCTGCCGCCACTCCCTCCGCCGCCGGTCCCCGACCGTCGCGGCGCGAGACTGCGCCTCGCGCTCGCGGGCGCGCTCGCGGCGATCGCCGTGTTCGTCGCCTGGCAGCGCTACGCCGCGCGCGTCGCGGTCGGCGAGGGCAAGCTGCTCGCCTCGACGCTGCAGGCCTCGCGCCTGGGCGAGTCGGCGAAGGTCGGCGTGGCGCGCGCCGCCCTCGCCAACGTGATCCCGCGGGCGCGCTGGCTGCCCGGGACGTGGGAGGCGCCGCTGACGATCGGCAACCTCGCCGCCGCCGCCCAGGACGCGCCGCTCGCGCTGTCGAGCTTCTCCGCCGCGCTCGCGGTCGCGGAGCGGCCGGAGGTGCGCTTCGACGTCGGGATGGCGCTGATCATGAGCGGCGACCGGGAGGCGGGGATGGCCGACCTGGTGCGTGCCGTCGAGCTCAACCCCGTCGTGTTCCGCACCATCCAGGACCCCGATCTGGCGCGCGACCTGCGCCGCCGCCTCGACGCTTCCGGCTACGGCGCCCGCCACGCCTGGATGTACGAGCACACCCCCGCCGCCAACCCGTAGCGCCCCGGACCGCCTGCCGGCGGCGCGCTACTCGGCGGCGTGACGGCTCGCGAGCGGGCGCAGCAGGAAGAGGTCGAGCGTGGGCGCGCGCCGGCCCGGCGTCGCGAGCGGGAAGCCGACCGCCGCCTGCAGCAGCGTGCCCCACGGGCCGGGCGCGGTGACCGCGGCGCCGACGCCCGAGAGCGGCCGCGCGCGGTAGCCGGAGCGCTCGTCGCGCACCCAGGCGGCGTCGATCCCGACCTCGCCGCGGAGCGTCGGCGAGAGTGGCAGCGCGAGCGACGCGCGCGCCACCGCGAGGCGGTCGGGAATCACCAGCGAGGTGGCGATGCCGCGGATCCGCACTCCGCCGAAGCGGGCGGGCGTGGGGGCGGAGAAGCGGTCGAGGTCGCTGCCGGTCCACAGCTCGCCGTCGAGGTGGAGCTTGGCGAGCGGGAACGGCGCCTTCTCCCACACCGCCGCGGCCCGCACGCGCCGCCAGCTGCGCCGCGGCGGCTCGCTCGCGCCGGTCCCCCAGGCGCGCCAGTCGTGCCGCCACCCGCCCTCGCCGGCGAGGCTCGCGGTGGCCGCGCCGAGCGACGCCTGCGCCTCGACGCGCGCCACCCCCTCGAACGTCGATGACGGGAGCACGAAGCCGGGCGAGGTGTTGTCGGTGCGGCCGAAGTCCCAGCGGTCGACGCCGAGGTCGAGGAGGAAACGGGTCACGCCGGCGGTGACCGCGAACCCGCCGCCGATCCGCTGGCGCTGCACCTTGAGCTCCTCCGCCTTGGCCTCGCGGCCGCGGACGAACAGCGAGCTGGTGAGCGGGATGAGCTGGACGAAGGCGCGCAGCGACGGCTCGACGCGCCCGCGCGGCGCCGACCACGCCGCGTCGTTGACCACGCCCGCGACGAGCAGGCGCAGCTGCTCGCGGCGCCCGCGGAAGTCGAAGTCCTGGAGCTGCAGGCCGCCGAGCGGCAGCGGGGTGGAGAGGCCGGGGTCCCACACCACGCCGGCGAGAAGGAAGCGCTGCGCCGCGCGCGTCTCGGTCGAGGGCACCCGTCCGCCCCTGCCGTCGGGCACGAGCGGGACCACGCCGGAGGGCGTGTCGCGCAGCATGCGGTGCGGGCCGGCCCAGGCCGCGGCCCGGCCCGCGGCGAAGTCGGCGGGAAGAGGGGCGAACGCCGCGAGCCGCAGCTCGCGGTGGACGGTGGTGGTACCGCCGAACGCGTCGACGAGGTCGTCGGCGTCGAGCCGCTCGGGGAGCCGGAACGTCTCCCCGCCGAGGGTGACGGCGCGGAAGGCAGTGCGTTCCGACGTCGCGCGCACCTCCCCGGGCAGCCGCTCGGCGGTCTGCTCGAGTTCCACCAACCCGAAGTCGGCGGCGTCGATCCAGGCCGTGCCCCGGCGCACCGCGCCGTCCCCGCCCGGGCCGCTTGTGAACTCCAGTACAAAGCAGCGGCGTCCGAGGCGCTCCTCGACGCCGCGGAGCGCGTAGGCGTAGCCGGGGTCGAGGCGGAGCGCGAGCGGCGGCACCGGCGGGCGGCGCGGCTCGAGCAGCGGCAGGTCGGGCAGCTTGTCCGGGTCCCACGCCACCCCGTCGACCCAGGCGCGTTCGAGCTCCCAGTCGCCGCCCACGCCGTGCTCGAAGAACACTGGCCCCTCGAGCACCACCTCGAAGCTGCGCGCCAGCTCCGCGACCCACACCCGCACGAGCAGGCGCTGCCGCGCGCGCCAGCGCGGGAGGAGGCGGTCCTGGCGCGCCGCCGCGCGCTGGTGGCGGGCGAGCACCTCGGCGGCGGTCGGCAGCCGCTCGCCGCTCACCGCCACGCTCTCGAACGCCCCGCCGGCTCCGGTGCGAGGCCGCCGCGCCACCAGCAGCCCGCCGCCCGGCAGCGCCGGCAGGTCGGCTACGGTCTCCGCGCCCACGCGCCGCAGGCGGATCGCCGCGGCCGGCGGCACGAGCGTCGCGGCGCCGGCCGCGCCCTCGGGCAAGGCCACGTGCCCACCGGGGAAGCCGCGCGGGAGGCCGATCACGGTCGCCAGGTCGGCGCCGCGCAGCGCGGTCGGCAGCGCCGACGTGCCGGCCCGCGCCGCCACCGGCGCCGGGAGCAACCCGGCCAGCTCGGCCGCCAGCCCCGCCGGGGGGTCCGGCACCACCACCGCGTCGGCGCCCGCGGCGAGCGCCGCCACCGCGCCGGCGGCGTCGCGCTCGCGCACCACCAGCCGCGCGCCGGCGAGCCGGCCGAGCAGCTCCGGGAAGGCGGCCGGCGCCGGCGCGGGCTCGACGCAGACGCCGTCGAGGTACGGCAGCAGGTCGGCCGGCGGCGGGGCCGCGCCGACCGCGATCACCGGCGCCCGCGTCGCGCCGAGCGCGACCGCGGTCTCGAGCCACGCCTGGCTCGGAACACCGGGAGGCGCCGGGAGCTCGAGCAGGTAGCCGGCCGCGCCCGCCTGCGGCTCGCTCCCGGTTCGCGCCTCGACCCAGGGCGAGGCGCCGTCGCGCGGGTCGGGGATCACGACCGGCACCGTGGCGGCGGCGAGGAGCAGCGCGGGGCCGAGCATCGGCGCGGGCTAGCCGTGGCCCGGCGGCATCGCCTCGCCGGCGCGGACCGCGAATGCGAGCGTGTTCTCCGCCGGCGTGATCGGGCACTGCCCGGCGATGCCGTAGGCGCAGTCGGGGTTGTAGGCGCGGTTGAAGTCGACGCGGACGAGGCCGCCGGCGATGCGCTCGACGTCGACGTAGCGCCCCGCGCCGTAGGTAACGCTCCCGGCGCCGGCGTCGCGGAACGGCAGGAACAGGTTGTCCGGGTAGCTCTGGCGCATGTCGTCGAGCTGGTACACGGCGAGGACCGCGACGCCGCCCGGGAGGCGGAGGCGGAGCCGTCCGACGCGGTGCGCCGGGCGCTGCCGTCCGTCCGAGGCCGCGATCTCGAGCGGCTCGGGCGGGACGACCGGCTCGAGCGCGGCGTCGAAGCGCATCTCGGGATCCCAGGGGAAGAAGCGGAGCCCGCGGAAGCGCGCCTGAGCCGCGACGGGGAGGGCCGCGCGGACGTCGCGCTCGCGCTGCTCGCGCCACGCCCGCTCGGGCCCCGGCAGCGGCGCGTGACACGCGGCCGCGGCCAGCGCCGCCGCCGCGAGCAGCAGACTCGTTGCCGGGCCGATGCGCGCGCGGCACCGGGTCCGTGGCGGACCGCGGCGCGCCGGGCCGGGCCCGAGGCCGTCGCGGGCCGACGGGGAGCGCGGGTCGCGGGCGGCGGGGCGCGGTCGGGCGGCCACGGCTCGCGGTCCGGGCTAGGCGCCTGTCCGGGGAAGCGGGCGGGTCGCGTTGCCGGCGCCGCGGGGCGAGATGCAAGGCGCCGCGACGAGGGCGACGTGGATCCGTCGGCGAGGAGCGGCAACGCCGCAGATCGCCCCGCGCCGCCGCAACCCACGGGCGCAGGGGCTGGCGGGCGCATGCTGTGTTGCTCGTCGGCCGCGGTGGCTCCACATCGCCCGCCTCCTCGCGCCTTGCCTGCGCCCGCAATCCCCGTGCGCGCGATCCCGCTCCATTTCCCGGACAGGCTCCTAGAAGATCACGTGCTGGACGAAGAAGTTCTCGGGAGTGGCCTTGCCGCCCACCAGCTCGTTGGCGTCGGCGAGGGAGATGCGGAACACGCCCGCCTCCTTGCCGGCCTCGTTGATCATCTCCAGTTCGACCCGCTCCGGGGCCCGCTCCGGCGCCTTGTCGGCGAGCAGCTTGTAGGTCGCGCACACCGCCTGCGGCGCCTTGAGCACCTCGGCCTGGCCGTTGACCTGGACCTCGATGAACATGTACTCCGGCCGCGTGCCGACGCTGGTGCGGTACAGGTACATGTGGTAGCTCTCCAGCCCCTGCTGGAACGCCTGGTCCACCTGCGCGTCGTGGTAGTGGTTCTCGTGGAATGTGATGCCCGGGGTGGGGGTGGGATGGGCGGCGAAGCCCTCGGACTTCGCGATGCCGGGCTGGATCTTGCCGAGCTCCGCCACCGGCGGGGTCGGGGTCGGGGTCGGCAGCACGCGCTTTTCCTGGTCGACCCAGTCGAGCGCCTGGGCGTCGCCGAGGTGCTGGGCGTTGACTTTGTCGGTCGCCGGGAGGTCGATCAGCGCAAGCGGGATCGAAGTGGCGGTGCCGATCTTCGACACGAACACCGCGTTCGGGCCCTTGACCTGGTACTTCTCCCTCGCGACCACCCGGCTGCCGTTGCGCAGGACGATGACGTAGACCGCGAACGCCTGGCTCGCAGCGAGGACGAGGAAGACGCCGAACATCACGGCTTTCTTCACGTTGACAACCTCCTCACCTTCGCTAGTATAGCCAAACCTGGGGGTTCGACGATGCTGATCGTGATGACGGTGGGAGCGACCCGCGAGCAGGTGGAGCGGGTCACCGAGCAGATCATCGCCTTGGGGTTCAAGGCGCACCCGATCCCGGGGGCGCAGCGGGTTGCCATCGGCATCACCGGCAACCGAGGCGCCGTCGACCCGGCGGTGTTCGAGAACCTCCCGGGCGTGCTCGAGGTCATCCCGGTCTCCCACCCGTACAAGCTGGTCAGCCGCGAGGCGAAGCCCGAGCCGAGCGTGGTCCGGATCGGCGGCGTGGGCGTCGGCGGCGGCCACTTTGCCGTGTTCGCCGGCCCCTGCTCGGTCGAAACGCCGGAGCAGACCCTGACGATCGCCCGGCACGTCCGCCGCGCCGGCGCCCAGATCCTCCGCGGCGGGGCGTTCAAGCCGCGCACCTCGCCCTACACGTTCCAGGGGCTGGGCAAGCCCGGCCTCGAGATCCTCCGCCAGGTCGGCCGCGAGGTCGGGATGCCGGTGGTCTCGGAGGCGCTCGACGAGCGCTCGCTCGAGCTTGCGGTCGAGTACTGCGACATGATCCAGATCGGCGCCCGCAACATGCAGAACTACTCGCTGCTGCGCAGCGTCGGGCGGACCCGCAAGCCGGTGCTGCTCAAGCGCGGCATGGCCGCGACCGTCGAGGAGCTGCTGATGGCGGCGGAGTACCTGCTCGCCGAGGGCAACTACGAGGTCGTGCTGTGCGAGCGCGGCATCCGCACCTTCGCCGACCACACCCGCTTCACCCTCGACCTGCCGGCGGTGGTGGCGGTGCAGCGCCTCTCGCACCTGCCGATCATCGTCGACCCCTCGCACGGCACCGGCAAGCGCCACAAGGTCGTGCCGATGGCGCGCGCCGCCGCGGCGGTGGGCGCCGACGGGCTGATGATCGAGGTGCATCACGACCCGGTCCACGCGTTCTCCGACGGCTCGCAGGCGATCCTCCCCGACGAGCTCGCGCAGCTGATGCAGCAGCTCCCGGCCCTGCTCCCCCTGACCGGGCGCCACCTCTCGCAGGCGATGCGGGCGGGCGTCTAGCCCGATGGGCTTGCCGTTCCTGCCGCTCGCCCTCGCCGCGGCGCTGCAGTGGCTCGACCCGTCGGCGGTCAAGCCGCAGCAGCGCGGGGTGTGTGTCACCGAGTGGAGCGGCGGCGAGCGCCGCGAGATCCCGGTCGAGGTGATGGGCACGCTCGACGCCGTCGCGCCCGGGCGTTCCGCGGTGCTCGTCCGCCTGCTCGACGACCGGCTCACCGGCTCGGGCGTGGTCGCGGGGATGAGCGGCTCGCCGGTGTACGTCGACGGCAAGCTGCTCGGCGCGGTGGCGTTCGGCTGGTCGTTCGCGCGCGAGCCGCTCGCCGGCGTGACGCCGTTCGAGACGATGCACAAGCTCGAGCCGGGCGGCGGCTCGGCGGGCGCGCCGGCGCCGACCGTGGCGCAGCTCGCGGCGCTCGCCGACGGCCACCTCGAGCCGATGGCGATCCTCCCGGACCTCCCCTCGCACGGCGGTGGCGAGCCCCAGCTCGCCGCCCTCGGCGGCCTTCCCGAACCCTCCGGCTTCGCCGCCAAGCTGCTCGAACGGCTCGGCCTCCAGACCGTGCCGGCGGGCGGCGGGGCGCCCGGCGAGGGCCCGCCCGAGCCCGGCGAGATGCTCGCCGTGCCGCTCGTGTGGGGGGATGCGACGCTCGCCGCCGGCGGCACCGTGACCGCCCGCGAGGGCGACAAGGTCTGGGCGTTCGGCCACCCGCTCTTCAACCTCGGCAAGGTGCGCATGCCGGCGGTGCGGGCGCGGGTGCTCGCGATCCAGGGCTCGTACCAGAACCCGTTCAAGATCTTCGCGGTCGGCAAGAGCTTCGGGACGCTGGTCGTCGACCGCGCGGCGGGGATCGTCGCGCTCGCCGGGGCGGCGCCGGCCGGGATCCCGGTGACGATCGACGTGCACGGCCCGATGGGCGACGCGACCTGGCACTTCCGCATGGTCGAGGAGCCGCTGCTGGCGCAGTCGATGGTCACCTACCTCACCAACGCGAGCCTCACCTCGCGCGGCGCGGGGGTCGGCCAGGCGTCCGCCCGCATCGCGATGAAGGTGGACCTCGCCGACGGCCGCAGCGTCAGCCTCGACCAGTCGGGGCGCGGGCTCGACATCCTCGCCCGCATCGCCGCCTTCGCCGGCGGCGTCGTCGGCGCGCTCGCCAACTCGCCGTTCGCCCACCCCGCGGTCGCCGGCGTCGAGATGCGCCTCGACCGCGACGAGGAGGCGCGCGGCGCGGTGATCGCAGAGGCGCTCCCGGCGCGCACCGTCGTCGCTCCGGGCGAGGCGCTCGCGGTGGAGGTCCGGCTCCAACCCGAGCACGCCGCGGTCGAGTCGCGCCGCCTCACCTTGCGCGTGCCGCCCGACGCCGAGCCGGGTCCGGTCGACCTGATCGTCGCCGACGGCGCGGCGTGGAGCGAGTACCGGCTGCGCGCGGAGGGCCTGATGCCGGCCGACTTCGCCGACCAGCTCGCCGAGCTCGGCCTGCTCGAGAGCAGCGCGACGCTGGTCGGCGTGCTCGTGGGCCACGCCCGCGGCGTCGCGGTGCCGGGCGCGTCGCAGCCCGACCTGCCGCCGTCGTGGGCGGCGACCGTCGCCACCGGCCTCGGGCCGCGCAGCGTCACCCGGCTCGGGTCGTCCGTCCTCGCGATCACCCGCGTGCCCGCCGGCATGCCGCTCGAGGGGGCGTTCCGCATCCCGCTCACCGTGCGACCGCGCGTGGAGGCGCCATGAGACCGATCGCCGCCGCACTTCTCCCGCTGCTCGCAACCGCCGCCGTCGAGGCCGGCTCGACCCGCCACTTCGTCGTCGACACCCCCCGCGCGCTGGCCGGCGCGACCGGGCTCGGCGTGGCGGTCTACCCGGACGGGTCGCTCGCCGCGATCCCGCCGCTCGAGGTCGCGGCGGTGTTCGAGGAGCCGCTCGGGCTCGCGCTTGCCGCCGCGCCCGACGGCACGGCGTACGTCGGCACCGGCCACCCCGCCCGCGTCTACCGCGTCCGCGACGGCAAGAAGGAGCTGCTCGGCGAGGTCAAGGCGGACCAGATCACGGCGCTGCTGCTCGACCCGGACGGGAACCTGTGGGCGACGACCGCGGTGCCGGCGCTGCTGGTGCGGGTGCCGCGCGGGAAGGCCGCCGTCGAGCCGGTCGCCGCGCTCGCCGAGGGCAACCTCTGGGACCTCGCCTGGTTCAAGGGCGGCCTCGTGCTCGCGGCCGGCAACCCCGGCCGGCTCATGCGCCTCGGCGCCAAGGGCCTGGAGGTGGTCGCGACCATCCCCGACCACCACGCCCGCTGCCTGGCGGTGAGCGGCGACGTGCTGCTGATCGGCAGCTCGGGCAAGGGTCTGGTGATGCGCTGGGACGGCAGCGGCGCGCCCGGCGTGGTTTACGACTCCGGGTTCACCGAGATCGCCGCGCTCGCGGTCGCCCCGGATGGTGTCGCCTACGGCGCCGGCCTGACCGGCGACCCGACGCTCGGCAAGCCGCCCAAGGACGACGGCGGCACGACCGCCACGGTCACCGTCGGCGAGACGTCGGCGCCCGCCCCGGCGACGGACAAGGGCGGCGCGACCTCCGAGATCGTCCGCATCCTCCCGGCCGGCGCCGCGACGATTGCGCACCGCTTCACCAAGCCGATCGCCGACGCGCTCGCCTGGGGCGACCAGGGCTTGGTGATCGGCACCGGGATGGACGGCGAGCTGTGGCAGCTCGTCGACGCCGCCGCGGCGCAGCTCGACACCGTCAACGCCAGCCAGGTGGTCCGCCTCGCGGCCGGCGGCCGTCTCGTCCTCACCCAGGGCCCGGTCAAGCTGCTGCAGCGCCGCGGCGCGCCGCACGGGACGTTCACCTCGCCGGTGCTCGACGCCGGCCAGCCGGCGCGCTGGGGCGAGAGCTCGGTGCGCGGCGAGCTGCCGCCCAAGGGCGGCTGCGCGATCCGCTTCCGCTCCGGCGCGACCTCGACCCCGGACGAGACCTGGAGCGCGTGGTCCGCCCCGGCTCCCTGCGTGGCCGCCCCCGCGACCGCCCCGCCCGCCCGCTACCTCCAGTGGCAGCTGGAGCTGCAACCGGCGGCGCCGGCGCCGCCGCCCCGCATCGGCCGGGTCGAGGTCGCCTACCGCCAGCTGAACCTCCCGCCCGAGATCAAGGAGCTGACCGTCCACGAGCCGGGCGAGATCTTCCTCAAGACGCCGCCGCCCTCCGACCGCATCATCGAGGTCCAGCACCCCGACCTCTCCGGCATCTTCACCACGCTCGACGACGAGGGCTCGGAGCGGCAGGCGAACCTCGGCAAGCGCTACTACCGGGTCGGCTACCAGAGCCTGTCGTGGAAGGCCGAGGACCCTAACGGCGATCCGCTGCGCTTCAAGCTCGAGGTGCAGCGCGCCGGCGGCGACGCGTGGTGGACGGTGCGGGACCACCTCGAGACCACCGTCATCGCGATCGACACCCAGGCGCTCGCGGACGGCCTCTACCGCTTCCGGCTGACCGCCACCGACGCGCCCGCCAACCCGGAGGCGCCCGCCACCGCGCAGGCGCTCTCGAGCTGGGTGGTGGTGGACAACACGCCGCCGACGGTGACGATCACGCGCCAGGGCGACGCCTGGCTCGTCGGCATCGACGACAGCCTCTCGCCGATCGTGCGGGTGGAGTGGAACCGCGACGCCGACGAGTGGCACCCGGTCGCCGCGGAGGACGGCCTGCTCGACAGCCAGCACGAGCGGATCCGCATCCCGGCGCAGCACGGCGCGCACCTGCTCGCCGTCCGCGCCGTCGACGACCACCACAACCGCGCGACCGTGACGGTGGAGGAGAAGCCGTGAGCGACCAGCCGATCATCGCGGTCTACCCCGGCAGCTTCGACCCGATGCACCTCGGCCACCTCGACATCGTGCGCCGTGCGCTGACCATCTTCCCGCGCGTCGTGGTGGGCGTGCTGGAGAACACCGACAAGGCGCCGCTGATGCCGGCCGAGCGCCGCGTCGAGCTGATCGAGGCCGCCCTCGCCGGCTTCCCCGGCGTCGAGGTGATGGCGTTCTCCGGCCTGCTCGTCGACTTCATGCGGCACGCCAAGGCGAGGGTGATCCTGCGCGGCATGCGCGCGGTCTCCGACTTCGAGTACGAGTTCCAGATCGCCCTGATGAACCGCCGGCTGTGGAACCTCGCCGAGACCGTCTTCCTCACCCCCAACGAGGAGTACACCTACCTCTCGTCGCGGGTGGTCAAGGAGATCTGGCAGCTCGGCGGCGATGTGTCGGGCCTGGTGCCGGAGCCGGTCCGCGTCGCACTGCAGGAGCTGCGCGCCGCGCGCCGGCCGGGCTCCGCCGGCTAGCCGGCCGGCGTCACGGCTTCCCTTCGCCCTCGCCGGCGGGATCGCCCGAGTCGGCGCTCTCGTCGAGCGCGACCACGCCGCGCTCGGCGTCCGAGAGCAGCGTGCGGGCCTGCGCCAGCTGGGCGGGCGGGACCTTGATCTCGACGTCGCCGATCACGCCGACGCCGAGCTCCTCGTCACGCTCGCGGTCGAACAGGATCGCGCTCGAGATCCCCTCGCCGTGGAGGAATCCCTGCGCCAGGCGCGCCTCCTCGTTGGTGGAGAAGACACCGACCGTGACCCAGTCGGGGCCCGGCTCGGGCGCGTCGGGGTCGGCGGGCGGAGGCTGCGGCGCCGGCTCGCGCTCCACCAGCGCGACGTGACACTCCGAGCACTCGGTGAAGCCGTCGCGGTACTCCGAGCCGCACTGCGGGCACCACGGCATGTCGCTCCTCCCCCCGGAGAGCCTCAGAACTCGAACACCTCGCCGTCGAGCACGTCGGAGAGCTGCCGCATCACGGCGCCGGTCACTGCCGCCGACGCGCCGGCGACGATCGCGGCGCCCTTCGAGCGGCCGATCACGAACCCGAGCGCGGCCGCGACGCTCACCGCGATCATCGGGTGGCGGCGCACCAGGTCGCGCCAGTCGATCTCGTCGGGAATCACCTTGTCGAGGAGGAAGTCGGCGTCGAGGCGCTGCCGCGCCGCCGCGGGCTCGTCGCGCTCGTCGTCGAGCCCGAACAGCTCCTCCGACTCGTGCTCGGCGAAGTCGCCCGACGGCTCTTCGCCCTTGGGCTGGTCGTCCTTGGCCTGGTCGTCCATCGGCTACGGCTCCCGGCGACGGACCAGGTAGCCGATCGCGAACCCGACGCCGAGCGCGATCAGGATCGACTTGCCGGGGTTGCGCCGGATGTAGTTCACGACGTCGTCGCGAACCTCCTTCACGTCGACCTCCTGCACCTTGGCCTTCACCTTCGCGTATCCCTTGCGCACCTCGGCGGAGAGCTTCTCGAACTGCACCTTCGCCTTGTCGTACGCCTCCTCGGCGAGCTCGCGGGAGCGGCCGTACAGCTCGCCCATCCGCTCGCGCGCCGATTCGAGCGCGCCGCGCGCCTCGATCAGGTGGTTCTTGGCCTTCCCGTACGCCTCGCCGGTCTGCGTCTTGACCTTGCCCACGCCCTCGCCGAGCGCCTCCTTCGCCTTCTCCATCGAGCCTTCCGCCCGCGCGATGGACTCCTTGGCGCCCTCCAGGACCTCGTGAGCGATGCCCTCGAGCTGCTCGATCTTCTCGTCGACTCCGGACGGCTTCTTTGGCGCGTTCATCGATGCCTCCAAGTCTCCCCTGATGAACGCGATTCTACGCTCGCGCGCCGGGGCCGCGCAATCGACGTGCGCTGCGGAGCGTCGCGGGGTCGGCGGCCGGGCGCGGGGGCGCGGGCGGCGCCGCGCGGGTTGTTATCATGCGGCGTGATGGTCTCCCTCACGTTTCTCGGCGCGGCCGGGACCGTCACCGGCTCGCGCTATCTGGTGGAGGCCCATGACCGGCGCTACCTCGTCGACGCCGGGCTGTTCCAGGGCGCGAAGGAGCTGCGGCTGCGCAACTGGGCCGACTTCCCCGTGCCGCCGTCGTCGCTCGCTGCCGTCATCCTCACCCACGCGCACGTCGACCACGCCGGCTACCTCCCGCGCCTGGTGCGCGACGGGTTCCCCGGACCGGTCCACGTCACCCCGCCGACCGGCCAGCTGCTCCGCGCGGTGCTGCCCGACGCCGCCCACCTGCAGGAGGAAGAAGCGCGCTTCGCCAACAAGGTGGGATCGTCGAAGCACACCCCGGCGCTGCCGCTGTTCACGGTGAAGGACGCGCAGGCGGCGCTCGCCTCGCTCGCCCCGGTCCCGTTCGGGCAGCGCTTCACGCTCGCGCCCGGGATCGAGTTCCGCTACCACCGCCAGGGGCACATCCTCGGCGCCGCCGCGGTCGAGATGCGCGTCAAGGCGGCGGGCGGCGAGTACCTGACGATTTACTTCTCGGGCGACGTCGGGCGCTTCGCGGCGCCGATCCTCAGGCCGCCCGAGCCGTTCCCCGGTGCGACCTTCCTCGTCGTCGAGTCCACCTACGGCGACCGCTTCCACGACCCCGGCGATCCCGCCGAGCAGCTCGGCGAGCTGGTGCGCGAGGCGGCCGGGCGCAGGGGCGTGATCGTGATCCCGGCGTTCGCGATCGACCGCACCCAGGAGGTGCTCTACTTCCTCCGCGAGCTGATCGAGGACGGCGCGGTCGCGCCGCTGCCGATCTACCTCGACTCGCCGCTCGCGCGCGAGGCCACCGCCGCCTACCGCGCCTGCGCGCTCGAGCATGACGCCGAGATGCGGGCGCTCGTGCGCGAGGGCGTCGACCCGATCGCGCCGGCTGGGCTGACGGTCGTCGGCCGCGTCGAGGAGTCGAAGCGGCTCAACGAGATCGACGGGCCGGCAATCATCATCTCCGCCTCCGGCATGGCGACCGGCGGGCGCGTCCTGCACCACCTCCGCCACCGCCTTCCGGATCCCGCCAACACGGTCGTGTTCGTCGGCTACCAGGCGGCCGGGACGCGCGGCCGGCGCATCCTCGACGGCGAGAAGGAGGTCAAGATCTTCGGCGAGATGGTGCCGGTCCGCGCGCAGGTGCGCAGCATCTCGTCGCTCTCGGCGCACGCCGACGCGGACGAGCTGACGATCTGGGCGAGCGGGGCGGAGTGGCCGCCCGCGACCACGTTCGTGACCCACGGCGAGCCGGCCGCGAGCCAGGCGCTGGCGGCGCGCCTCGCCGAGCGCTTGGGCTGGAAGTGCATCGTGCCCGCACTCGGAGAACGGGTCGAGCTGTGAGGCGGCGGCTGCGCCACCTCGCGCGGTTCCTCCGCGAGCTCGGCGTCGCGCAGCACCGCGACCAACTCCTCCTCCGCGCCGGCGCGCTCGCCTACACCACGCTGCTGTCGATCGTCCCGCTGCTGACGGTCGCGCTCGTCACCGTGGGCCGCGTCCAGCCGGAGCAGGCGGCGGTGGTGGTGCGGGCGATCGCCACCGTGCTGCCGTTCTCGCCCGAGCGCGTGCAGGCGACGCTCGCCGCCTTCGCGCAGCGCACCGCCGCGCTGGGGTGGATCGCGGTGGCGATCTCGGTGCTGGTGACGTTCAACGCCTTCTACCAGATCGAGGAGGTGATCAACGCCATCTGGGGGGTGCCGCCGCGACGCCGCTGGCAGTGGCGACTGATCTCCTTCGCGACCGTGCTGGCGTGCGGCCCGTTGCTGCTCGGGGCGCTGTTCTCCGGGCTCTACTGGCTCTCCTCGCAGACCTGGTACCGGTCGCTGGCGCCGCTCACCCGGCCGCTGCCGGCGCTGATCGCCGTCGTCGTGCTGACGGCGCTCTACCGCTGGGTGCCGCACACCCGCGTCGCGTGGCGCGCCGCCGTCGCCGGCGCGACCGTCGGCGCCCTGGCGCTCACCGTCCTCCACGTCGGCTTCCAGAGCTACTTCGTGTTCGCCGCCGACCTCAACGTCATCTACGGCTCGCTCGCGATGCTGCTGTTCTTCCTCGTCTCGCTGCTGGTGTTCTGGTTCGCGGTGCTGCTCGGTGCCGAGGCCTCGTGGGTCGTCGGGCACACCGAGCGCGTCGCCGGCGAGGCGAAGGTGGACGGCGTCGTCGCCGTTCTGACCGCCGCTCACCGCGACGGGGGGATCGCCGTCGAGGCGGTGGAGGAGGCGCTCGGCGAGGACAGCGAGGCGCTCCTCGACGGGCTCGTCGCCGAGCCCGCCATCCTCACCCCGTCGCGCGGCGGTTTCCGCCTCGCGCGCTCGGCCGACGCCATCACCCTCGCCGAGATCCGCGCGCGCAGCGGCGGCGCGGCGCCGCCCTCCGACGCCTCGTCCGACGGCGTGACGCTGGCGGCGCTGACCAAGCAGGGCGGCCGCGAGGACTCAAGCGGCGAGCTTCCCGCCGTGGCCGCGGCGGGATCGGCGAAGCAGAAGGCGCCCGCCGGTCGGGCGGCTCACTCCGCGAGCAGCCGGTAGCCGACGCCCGCCTCGGTGCGGAGGTAACGCGGCCGCGCCGGGTTGTCCTCGAGCTTGTGGCGGAGCTGGGCGACGTAGACCCGCAGGTAGTGGCTCTCGTCGCCGTACTCCGGGCCCCAGACCTCGCGCAGGATCTGGCGGTGGGTGAGCACCTTCCCCGCGTGGCGGACGAACAGCGCGAGGAGCTTGTACTCGATCGGCGTGAGGCGGACCTCCGCGCCGGCGCGGAACACCTGGCGCCGGCCGAGGTCGACGCGCAGGTCGCCGGCCGTGAACACCGGCTCCGCCGCCGGGACGCCCGCCGCCGAGGCGTGCCGCAGCGCGACGCGCAGGCGGGCGACCAGCTCCCCGACGCCGAACGGCTTGGTCAGGTAGTCGTCGGCCCCGGCCTCGAGCGCGCCGACCTTGTCGCCCTCGCGGTCGCGCACCGAGAGGACGAGGATCGGCACCCGCGACCACTCCCGCACCTCGGCGATCACCGCCCGGCCGTCGCGGTCGGGCAGGCCGAGGTCGAGCACGACGAGGTCGGGGCGCTTGGCCGCGACCGCCTCGATCGCCTCCGCCGCGCTCGCCGCCTCGCACACCTGGCAGCCTTCCGCCGCGAGCGTGGCGCGGAGGAAGCGGCGGATCGGCGCCTCGTCGTCGACCACGAGCACGAGCGGGGGGCTGGACACCATCGCGGCCTCACTCTCCTGGCTCGGAGATCATAGGCCCCTCACTCCGCCTCGGCCTCGGGCGCGGGGGCCGCGGGCGGCTCGGAGTCGACCGGGATCCAGAACGTGAACGCCGCCCCGCCGCCCGGCCGGTTGGCGGCTTGGATCGTGCCGCCGTGCGCCGCCACGATCGCCTTGCAGATCGCCAGGCCCAGGCCCGCCCCGTTCTGGGACGGCGCCCCCGCCGAGCGGTAGAACTTCTCGAACACGCGCAGCTCCTCGCCCTCCGGGAGTCCAGGCCCGCGGTCCGCGACCTCGAACGCGACGCCGGCGCCGTCCCGCCGCACCGCGACCTCGATCGCGGTCCCCGGCGCGGTGTACTTGATGGCGTTGTCGAGCAGGTTGACGAGCACCTCGCCGGCCATCACGCCGTCGAGCGGCACCAGCGGCAGGTCGGGCTGGAGGTCGGTCACGACGGTCCGCCCGGCGAGCCGCTCCTGGAGGCGGCCGAGCGCGGCGCCGACCACCTCCTCCGCCGGCTGCCACTCCTTCCGGACCTTGATCGAGCCCGACTCCAGGCGCGTCATCTCGAGGAGGTTGCCGACGAACCGGTTGAGCCGCTCGGCCTCCTCGTGGATCGACTGGAGGAGGTCGACGCGGTCGGCGCCGGCCACCGCCTCGCCGCCGCGCAGCAGCGCGCCGGCCGCGCCCTCGATCGCGGTGAGCGGCGTGCGCAGGTCGTGCGAGACCGACGACAGCAGCGCGCTGCGCATCCGCTCGGTCTCC
Source organism: Thermoanaerobaculaceae bacterium (assembly GCA_035517415.1). Lineage (GTDB taxonomy): Bacteria > Acidobacteriota > Thermoanaerobaculia > Thermoanaerobaculales > Thermoanaerobaculaceae > DATIYW01. The sequence continues at coordinate 534 of DATIYW010000071.1, read as the reverse complement.
GCCTCGAGCTCGGCCGCCTGCGCCTCCGCCGCGAGGTTGGTGCGCTCGACCGCGAGCGCGATCTGGTTGGCGAACGCCTCGAGCAGCCGGACCTGGTCGGGGTCGAGCTGCCGCACCTGCCCTTGCGGCCGGATCGCGAGCACGCCCACCGCGCCCCGCGCCCCGGTGAGCGGGAGGTAGAGCGCCTGGGCGCCGGGCAGCGTCGCGGTGCCCAGCCCGGCCCGCTCGCCGTGGTCGAACACCCACTGCGCGACCGACGACTCGGTCGGCTTCACCGCGAACGAGGCGTTCTCCGAGTAGACGGCGGCGAGCCGGCCGTTACGGTGGGGCAGGAACACCGCCACCTCGCCGTCGAACACCTCGCCGACCTGCCGCGCGGCGGTCCGCACCACCTCGTAGGTCTCGCCCGCGGCGGCGCAGGCGCGGCTGACGGCGTAGAGCGCGGCGGTGCGGCGCTCGCGCGAGCGCGCCATTGCCGCCTGGTCGCGGATGCGCGTGGTCAGGTTGGAGATCAGCAGCGCCACCACCAGCATC
>DATIYW010000070.1:0-2793 GCA_035517415.1 Thermoanaerobaculaceae bacterium | reverse complement strand
AAGCTCGCCTGGTACCTGGTGATGCACCTCTTCCTCGCCGCCGGCTTCCTGACCAAGAACGTGGTCGCCTGGATCGTGCCCGCGCTCGCCTGGCTGACGCTGGTGGCGTGGGAGCGGCGCTGGCGCGAGCTGGCGGCGTGGGAGCTGTGGGCGGGCGTCGCGCTCCAGGCGGCGCTGGTGCTGCCGTGGGTGGCGGCGGTCGCGGCCGAGCCCGCGGGCGCGACCTACCTGCGCATCTTCTTCCGCGACAACCTGCTCGGTCGCTTCACGCCGGTCGAGGGGGTGGGCTACACCCAGAGCCACCGCGGCTGGCCCGGGATGTACCTGGCGGAGCTGCCGGTGTACGTCTTCCCGTGGCTGTTCGTCGCGGCTGCCGCGCTGGCGGCGGCGTGGCGGGCGAGCCGCGAGACGGGGGAGCGTGCGGGCGAGGACGCGGCGGTGTCGCGCTTCGCGCTCGGCGCGATCGTCCCGCCGCTGCTGCTGCTCTCGGCCTCGACCACGATGCGCGACATCTACGCCGGCGTGCTGATGCCGGGGATCGCGCTCGCCGGTGGCGTCTGGTTCGCCCGGGCGCGGCTCGCGCCGCGCCGCCTCGACGTGGCGATGACGCGGGCGACGGCGGCGCTGTTCCTCGCGCTCGCGGCGCTGGTGCCGCCGGCGGTGGTCGCGGCGGTGCTCCACTTCGGCGCGCCGTCGCCGGCGTGGGCGCTCGCGGCGCTCGCCGCCGGATGGGTCGCCGGCGTCGCGCTCGCCTGGCGCGGCTGGCGCGCGGCCCGCAACGGCCGGATCGCGGCGAGCCTCGCCTGCGCGGCGCTGATCGCGGTGCTGGCGGCGCCCGCGCTCGCGCCGCTCGTCGTCCCGGTGGTCAACCGCTCCCAGAGTTTGCGCCCGGTCGCGCTCGCCGCGCGCGAGGCGGCGGCCGGCCGGCCGCTCGCGCTCTGGCGGCCGGACGAGACGCTGATCGCGGTGATGGACTTCGAGGTCGGCCTGACGCCGCCCGCCGTCCCCGACCCGGCGGCGGCGAGGCAGCGCCTGGCGGCCGAGCCGGGTCTCGTCCTCGTCGGGCAGACGTGGCCGGGCAAGCAGCGCGAGGGCGACGCGGGCGGGCTGGCGCGGGAGCTCGGCCTCGACGTGCTGCGCCGCGTCGACCTGCCGCAGCCGGGCGGCCGCAGCTACCTCGTATTGGGCCGGCCGGGACGCTAGAGTCCGAGCTTGCGGCGCAGCGGCCGCGTGCCGTTCTTGATCTTCCAGCGCAGCGTGCGCATGCCGAGCAGCGCGCGGAACAGCGGCCGGGCGCGCGCGACGGTGACGCCGCGCCCGCGGCAGTAGCCCTCGACGAGCGCGTCCTCGAACTGGAAGTTGCCGAGCTGCGCCAGGTTGGCGAGCCCGGAAGCGAGCCCGACGCGGCGGAACGCCAGGCGGTTGAGGTCGATGAGGTGGAACGACACGCCCGCCGGCTCGGTCCCGTCGCGGACCATCAGGATGTTGCCGGCGGTGAGGTCGTGGTGGAGCACGCCGAGGCCGTGGAGGCGGGCGACGAAGCCGCCGATCGCCGCGAGCAGCTCCGGGGTGGCCGGCGCGCCCTCGAACTTGAGGTCGCGGGCGAGCATCCAGTGCTCGAGGTAGGCGCAGCAGTAGAACGCGACCGCGGGCAGCCCGCCCGCGCGCACCTGCCAGGCGGCGAGCGGCGCCGGCGTGCCGACACCGAGCGCGGCGAGGCGCACCGCGTTGTCGAACGAGCGCGTCGCCTTGCTCGAGCGCATCAGGTACACCAGGCGCGGCACCAGCGCGCGGATCGGGAAGCGCTTGACCACCACCTCGCCGCCGGGCTCGCCGTCGAGACGGATGCGGTAGAGCTGGTTGCGGTCCGCCCACAGCACCGTGCCGGCTGCCAGCGCCCCGGGGTCGGAGGCGAGCCGCTCGCACCGCTCGCGGCCGCGCGGGCCGTCCCACGCCGGCGCGAGGCGGAGGATCTCGACGCGCGGCGCGCGCGGCGGGGGAGTCGGTTCGCTCATCCGGCCAGCGATTCTAAGCCCAACGCTCCGCGCGTACCTGTCCGCGACGCACCGACGCGTTCGGCGATCGCGGAGGTGCTCCATTTGAGTGTCGGATAAACGCCAGGGAGCGGAACACGAGACCGCTCCGTGCTCTACCGGACCTGCGCGATGTGACGCCGAGAAGACGGATCCCGATGGAGCTTCCCTTCTCGCATGAGGAGGCCAATCACGCTGTACGAGAGGTAGTCCTTCGAGCCTCCACCGTAGTCACTGCGGAGGCCGAGGAGACTGGCAGTGTCTGAGTTCGAGATCCCCTTCGGGTTCGACTTTGCGAGTTCGAGAACCGCATCCTTAAGAAGCGCTAGACCCAGTTGCGCCTTCTCCTTCACCCCAGATGGAACCACGACGGTCGCTCGCGCCTTTGCCCCGAGGCCGGACGGGAGGACGGTGTTCGTGAGCAAGCCACCGGAGGCCTCCGTCCCGAAGGCCGAGATCAGCTCCGCCTCGATTTTAGCGCTTGAGGTTCAGTCAAGTTGTCGACCAAGACCGTGACTACGACGGACTGGCCTGCGGCGACGATGTCCCGAATTCGAAGGCCTTTGGCGCTCGCGTCGGGCCTGACAAAATGGTCAAACGCCCGGGTGCCGGTCCCCTTGCCAATGTAGAAGGGAAGTGCGGGAGAATGGCGCGGGTCCTTGAGCGCGTAGACGTAGTAGGACGTGTCGGCCATCTAACGCCTCCGATCTTGGATCGGTGCCGGGCACGAGCTCGGTGAGTCGGCGCCCGGCGCGCACCC
>DATIYW010000069.1:0-17681 GCA_035517415.1 Thermoanaerobaculaceae bacterium | reverse complement strand
CCTCGGGCTTGGCGGGCGGCCTGCCGGGCCACGACGGCGGCGGCGGGATCGCGCCGGTCGTCGCCTTCTCGACGTTGGCGCCGTAGCCGCACTCGCTCGCCACCACTGCGTCCTCGCCGGTGTCGGCGAGGACCATGAACTCGTGGCTCTCGCTCCCGCCGATGTTGCCGGTGTCGGCCTCGACCGCGGTGTAGGAGAGCTTGCAGCGGTCGAACACGCCGCGGTACGCGCGCTCCATCGCCCGGTACGCCTCGTCGAGGCTCTCGGCGCTGGCGTGGAACGAATAGGCGTCCTTCATGATGAACTCGCGGCCGCGCATCAGGCCGAAGCGGGGGCGGATCTCGTCGCGGAACTTGGTCGTGATCTGGTAGAGGTTGGTCGGCAGCTGCCGGTACGAGGTGACCCGCCGCCGCACCACGTCGGTCACCACCTCCTCATGGGTCGGTCCGAACACGAAGTCACGCTCGTGGCGATCCTTGAGGCGGAGCAGCTCCTTGCCGTACTTGACGAAGCGGCCGGACTCCTGCCACAGCTCGGCGGGCGAGACGAACGGCATCACCATCTCGACCGCGCCGGCCGCGTTCATCTCCTCGCGGATGATCCGCACCATCTTGTCGATCGAGCGCCAGCCCAGCGGCAGGTAGGTGTAGATCCCGGCAGCGACCTTGTCGATCATGCCCGCCCGCGCGAGCAGCTGGTGGGAGACGACCTCGGCGTCCGAGGGATTGTCCCGCAGGGTGTAGAGGAAGTACCGGCTCCAACGCATCGTCTCAACCCTTCCGCCGGCCGCGTCCGGCCAGCCAACCCACCCTCGCGAGGTGGGTGAGAACGTCGGTCTTGAGGTCGCGGACCGCGCCGTGCCGGGCGCGCTGCAGCACCTCGCGGGCGCGCCCGCCGTCGCCCGCCTCGAGCAGCGCGAGGCCGAGCTGCGTGAGCAGCGCCGGCGACGACGAGATCGCCACCGCCTGCTCGAGGTAGTCGACCGCGTCCGAGTACTCGGCGCGGGCGAGATGGATCCTCCCCAGCGCCGCGAGCGGGTACGCGCGCAGCTCCCGCGGGATCAGCTCGAGCGACGAGTGGGCGTACTCGAGGGCGCGGTTCACGTTGCCCTCGCGCTCCAGCTCGGCGAGCGCGAGCTCGTACGCCGCGACGCCGCGCTCGAGCGCGCCGGCGCCCTCCTCGAACAGCCGCCCGCCCCACTTCGACACCGCCGAGTAGCGCCGCGCCGCCCGCAGCGTCTCGAGCAGCGCCGTCCACGCCGCCAGCACCGGCGCGCCGGCGGTGCCGGAGCGCAGCAGCCGGTGCGCCGCCGCCAGCGCCTGACGCGGCTTGCCCGCCGCCGCTGCGAGCAGCGCCAGCGACGCGAGCAGGCTCGGGTGGTCGGCGATGCGCGAGGCGTGCTGGAGCTGCTGCAGCGCGCGCTCGATCTCGCCCGCCTCGGACGCGCGCGACGCCTCGCGCATCAGCACCTCGGCCTCCGGCGGCAGCTCCGCCGACCCGGCGCCGCCGGCCTCGATCAGCCGCACCGCCTCCTGGTACTGGAGGCGCTGGGGGTCCATCTCCTGCACGCGGCGGAAGCACTCGAGCGCCTTGCGGTGCCATCCCCGCTCGAGGAACGCGAGGCCGAGGTAGTAGATCGCGTCCTCGAACTCGCCGTCCATCTCGACCGCCCGCTCGAACGCGGCGATCGCCGGCGCGACGTGGCCGGAGTCGAGCTCGACCATGCCGAGCAGGAACCACGCCTGCGGGATCTCCTCGCGCTCAAGCGAGGCCTTGAGGTGGCGTCGCGCCTCCGCCGCCCTGCCGCCCGAGGCGTGGAAGGCGCCGAGCGAGAAGTGCGGCAGGAAGTTCTCCGGCGCGAGCGCGGCCGCGCGGTCGAGGTGCCGGGCGGCCTCCTGCTCGCGACCGGCGTCGGCGAGGATCGTGCCGAGGTAGATCTGCGCCTCGACGTTCTCCTCGTTCCAGCGCAGGACCTGGCGGAAGTACTGCTCCGCCGCGCCGAGGTCGTTGCGCTCGAACGCGAGCTCGCCCAGCAGCTCGGCCAGCTCGGGGTTGCGCGGGTAGCGGCGCAGCGCCTCGGCGAGCGTCTCGGCCGCCCGCAGCGGCTGCCCCGCGAGCAGCGCCAGCTCCGCGCTTTGCAGGGCGCGCGCGCAGGCGGCGGCCGCGCTCCCCCCGGCCGCGCGGGCGCGGAAGACGATCGCCTCGCGCCGCTGGCGCAGCCGCTCGAGCAGCTCCTCGCGCGCCATCTCGGAGGTCGCGGCGCGCTCCCACGCCGCCATCACCTCGGTCTCGCGCACCACCTTGCGGCGGTCGAGCAGCTCGATGAGCGCCTGGACGCCGGAGTCGAGCAGCGCGATCCCGCGCTCGAGGTCGGCGACCCGCTCCTCGGCGCGCGCGAGCGCCGCGTTCATCCGCTTCAGCCCCTCCTCGGTGGCGGAGAGGCGCTCGAGCATGTGCTCGTCGAACGCCAGCTTCTCGTGCTCGGGGCTGGCCTCCTCCTCCTCGAGCGTCTCCTCGGAGAAGTCGCCGTTGGTGCCCGACACCACGAGCAGCGTCGAGTTGCAGCGCAGGCAGCGCTCGCGGTCGTCCGGGTTGAGCGCCCCGCACCACTGGCAGAGGACGGTCATGCGGTATCCCGAACTGCGTGGACGGCGGTCGGTGGCCGGTGGACGGCAACGGCATACGCAGGCAACGTCGAGGGGCGCTGGGCGCCGGCCCCTGGACCCTGGTCCCCGGCCACGCCTCTCCGGCCCGAGCGCCTCATGCGTAGCTGTAGAAGCCGCGCCCGCTCTTGCGGCCGAGCCATCCCGCCTCGACCATCTTGATCAGCAGCGGGCAGGGCCGGTACTTCGGGTCGCCAAGCCCGCCGTGGAGCACGCGCAGGATCGCGAGGCAGGTGTCGAGGCCGATGAAGTCGGCGAGCGTGAGCGGGCCCATCGGGTGGTTCATGCCGAGCTTCATCACCGTGTCGACCGCCTCCGCGCTCGCGACGCCCTCGTAGACCGCGTAGATCGCCTCGTTGATCATCGGCATCAGCACGCGGTTCGCGACGAAGCCCGGAAAGTCGTTGACCAGCACCGGCGTCTTCCCCATCGCCTTCGCCAGCGCCTCGACGGAAGCGAACGTCGCGTCGCTGGTGGCGATGCCGCGGATGACCTCGACGAGCTGCATCACCGGCACCGGGTTCATGAAGTGCATGCCGATGAAGCGGTCGGGCCGCCTGGTCGCTGCCGCCAGGCGCGTGATCGAGATCGAAGAGGTGTTGGAGGCGAGGATCGCCTCGGGCGCCAGCATCCGGTCGAGCTCGCGGAACACCTCGGTCTTGACGTCGAGGTCCTCGACCACCGCCTCGACGACGAGCTGGCGGTCGGCGAGCACGCCGAGGCCCACGCCGGGAGTGATGCGCGCCAGCGCCTCGTCCCTCGCGGCGGCCGTGACGGCGCCCTTCCCCACCTGCCGCTCGAGGTTGCGGGCGATGTTGGTCCTCCCCTTGTCGACGAGCTCGCTCGAGACGTCGGTGAGGATCACCGAGCAGCCGGCCAGCGCCGCCACGTGGGCGATGCCGTTGCCCATCTGGCCGGCGCCGACCACGCCGATCCGTTCGGTCCCCATTGCCACCTCCCGCAGCGCTCGGAGCGTAGGGACACGCTCCGGACGTGTCAAGCCGCGTCGGTCCGCCCGAGCGCACCGCGCCAGGCGACGTCGTTCACGCCGTGTGTCGGGGCGAAACAAAACGGCCGGCTCGAGGCCGGCCGCTCCCGGAAATCGAAGTGACGAGTACGATCAGGCCCCGTCGTCGCCGATCGCCTCCACCGGGCACGAAGCCTTGGCCTCGGCGGCCTGCGCCTCTTCGTCCCCGCTCTCGGGCTGCTTGAAGACGAACGAGTACCCCTCGTCCTCGTTGGCCTTGAAGTTCGAGGGCGCGGTGGTGCGGCAGACGTCGCAGTCGATGCAACTGGAGTCCACGTACCACTTGCCCGCGGCGTTATCGGGAAGACGGTCGTCCTTGTTCGGCATGACGGGAACCCCCTTCGATCCAGGGCGAGGTGACCTCGCCTGGTCGGGAAGGGATCATAGCACACCAGAGCGGGTCAACTACCGCGCGGTTTGTCGCGTCAGTGGGAGCAGATGGCGGGGTCTCGCCGGCGCCTTCTGCAGCCCAAGTGCGACCGCCGCGTTCGCCGTCGGGCAGTTGATGCCGTTGAAGATGCAGTCGAACGGCAGCGGCTGCAGGTAGGTCTGCTCGAGGTAGATCGGGTCGTTCGTCACGTTGTCGATCTTGGAGGCGTAGACGATGAACGCCGGCGTCGGGTCCTTCGCCTGCGTGAAGTAGGCGTCCACGGTGGCGACGATCGTCGCGTTCGTCACGTCGGTCGTGGTCGGCACCTGGAACAGGCTGTGCGCCGCGCTCGTCCACTGCTCGACCGCCAGCGGCAGCACGTCCTGGGTCTCCTCGTCGAGCTTGGTCCCGTCGGCGCCGTAGAGGTCGAAGCGGACGAGCAGCTCGGTGAGCGGGTCGGAGACGTTCACGTACCCAACGTCGGTGCGCCAGCCGGCGCTCTCCTGGATGCCGGTGAACGTGACCTGGTTGAGCCCCTGGGCCTTCTTCGACGCGTCGATGTAGTCGTACCAGGGGAGCCCGGGCACGCCCTGGCCGTAGGTCGAGACCTTGCCGGTGGAGTCCGTCGAGAGCGTGTAGGAGCGCGAGTTTACGATGATGTTCTTCGGGTTGCCGCCGGGCGGCGTCGTCTTCATCAGCGTGCCGGCCTCGTAGGCGAACACCAGCAGCGCGCCCTTGGTCCCCGTGCCCCAGTTCCCCGAGATGATGTCCTGGATGATCACTTGGCGCCCCGGCGGGATGTTCTCGAGGTTGGTGTTGATGTGGCCGAAGCCGTCGTCGGAGCGACCGCCGAGCGTGTTCGACATGGTCGAGTACCAGGCGCGGTTGTCGTCGCTGCAGCACGGTAGGAAGACGATCTCGACGTCGATGTTGCTGACCGGGTCGGCGTTGAAGATCTCGATGTCGGTGAACCAGTTGGAGCCGTTCGCACCGGTGATCGAGCCGGCCACCGGGACGACCACGAGGTCCGCCGCGCGGAACATCGCGTTGGCGCCGTGGGAGATCAGCACCGCGAGCAGCCCGCAGGCCGCGATCCGAACCGCCCTCATGCACACCTCCGCGCAGAGTCTAGCGCACCGGGTCCCGTTCGCTCCCCCGCCCGCCGCCGCGACCGCCGCCTCATCCCGCCGCCGGCTTGGGAAGCACGACGCGGGCGAGCAGCCCGCCCGCCTCGCGGTTGGCGAGCTCGAGCTTGCCGCCGTGGGCGCCGACGATCCGGTCGGCGATCGCCAGGCCGAGCCCGGTGCCGCCCTTGCGCCGCGTGTAGAACGCCTCGCGCACCCTCGCCAGCTCGGCCGCCGGGATCCCGGCGCCGGTGTCCGCCACTTCCAGGGCGACGTCCGCGCCCCGGTCGCGGGCGCGGAGGACGACCTCCTTGCGCTCGGCGCCGTCGAGCGCCTGGACGGCGTTGAGCGCGAGGTTGACCAGCACCTGGCTGAGCTGGCCGCGGTCCGCCCACACCGAGGCGTCGTCGGCGTCGACCTCGAGCGATACGCCGTAGCGGATGCAGGTCGAGTCGAGCAGCGCGGCGACGTCGCGCAGGAGCTCGCGCGCGGGGAAGCTCTCCGGCGCCGGCGGCGAGGGGCGCGCGTAGACGAGGAAGTCGTTGACCAGGCGGGAGAGCCGCCCGACCTCGCGCCGCGCCAGCCCGACCGTGTCCGACGGCGCCGCGTTGCGCGCCATGTCCTCCTCCAGCAGCTCGAGGTTGATCGAGAGTGCGTTCAAGGGATTGCGGATCTCGTGCGCGAGGTTGGCGGCGAGGCTGCCGAGCGCGGCCAGGTCCTCCGAGAGACGCCGCTTCTCGTCGAGCCGGGCGTTGCGCTGCACCAGGTGCCAGATGAAGCCGACCGCCCCGAGCAGCACCGACAGCGCACCGCCGGCGGCGAGCGCGGTGTTGACGAGCAGGTCGCGCCGGAGGATCGCGATGCGGCCGGCGAGCGCGCTCTTCGACACCGAGATCACGACCGTGCCGATGTCCTCGAGCGGCGCCCGGATCTGGTAGCTGCGCGTGCTCTCGACCACGTGCTCGGGCGCCGGCGGCGCCACCAGGTCGGCGTTGCCGTCCGGGAATCCGCCGGTCAGGCCCTCGGTGACGAACTCGGCGCGCCACGCCAGCTTGCCGCGGTTGTCGAACACCTGGACCTTGTCGATCACCTGCTTGCGGGCGAGCGCGGCGGAGATCTGCGCGAGCGCCTCGCGGCGCGTCTCGACCACGTTGTAGACCGAGCCGCTGCCCTTCATCTGCCGCGCCAGCTCCTCCGCCTCCGCCTTGCCGGAGAGGAGCACGTCCTCGAGGTAGGAGCGCGAGAGCTGCTCGCCCATCAGGTGCACGAAGAGGACGAACGTCGCCACCAGCAGCGCGGCGAACACCCCCGCCGCCACCAGGTACTGGCGCCGCAGCGCCCCGCGTCGGTCACGCACGCCGCGCATTCTAGCCAAACGCCTGCAAATCCCGGACCACACGGCCAGCGTTCACCGAGCCGCCCCGCCGGCGGGCGATAGAATGAGCGCGGAGGTGCCATGGTCAACGCGCGCTGGCGGGGTCGTGCCCTTTTGGCGTTGCTCCTGCCGCTCGGACTCGCCGCCTGCGGCGCGAAGCCCCCCGACGAACCCCGCGCCGCCCGCGCCGAGGGCCCGCGCCAGGGCGGCCAGGTGGTTGCGGCGCTGTATCAGGACATCACCACGCTGAACGAGTACCAGTCGGTGAACGAGACGAACGAGATCGCGATCATCGACCTGCTCTTCCCGTCGCTGATGGTGGAGCAGCCGGACTACCAGCTCCACCCGCCGTCGTTCGCGCCGCGCCTCGCCAGCTCGTGGGAGTTCTCCGCCGACAACCGCACGCTCACGTTCCACCTCCGGCCCGACGCGCACTGGTCGGACGGCACGCCGATCACCGCGGAGGACGTGCGCTTCACCTTCACGATCCAGAAGAACCCGAACCTGGGCGCGTTCGGTCTCGAGATCAAGGACTACATCACCGACGTGGAGGTGGTCGACCCGCACACCGCGCGGTTCCACTTCTCCCGCGTCTACCCCTACCAGATGATGGACGCCAACGACGGGCACATCATCCCCGCTCACGCCTGGGGCAAGATCCCGCTCGACGCCTGGCGCAGCACCGATTTCGAGAGCGTGCTCGTCACCGGCGGCCCCTTCCGCGTCGCGAGCCACGTGCGCCAGCAGACGCTCGCGCTGGAGCGCGACCCGCTCTACTGGGGCTCGCCTCGGCCGTACCTCGACCGCCTCGTGTTCCGCATCCTCCCCGACACCGCGAGCCAGCTCGCGCAGCTGGTCGCCGGGCAGGTCCATCTGGTCCAGTCGATCCCGCCGCAGGAAGCGGAGCGCATCCGCAAGAGCCCCGACGTCGAGGTGGTTGAGTTCCCGTCGCGCCAGTGGGGGTTCATCGCCTGGAACAACCGGCGGCCGATGTTCGCCGACCGCCGCGTGCGGCGCGCCCTGAGCCTGGCGATCAACCGCAAATCGATCGTCGACACCGTCTACCGCGGCTTCGCCCGCCTCGCCAACGGGCCCGTCCTCTCGACGATGTGGGCCTACAACCCCAACCTGCCCCAGCTCCCGTTCGATCCCAAGGCCGCCGCCGAGCTGCTCGCCCAGGCCGGATATCGCGACACCGACGGCGACGGCGTGCTCGACCGCCACGGCAAGCCGTTCGCGTTCGACCTCCTCTACCCGTCGACCAACTCGATGCGGCAGGAGATGGCGCTGCTGATCCAGGCCGACCTCGCCCGGGTCGGCATCCGCGTCCACCCCCGGCCGGTCGAGTTCACCTCGATGATCGCGCGCCAGGAGGCGGGCGATTACGAGGCCTCGATCACGGCGTGGGACGAGGCGACCAAGATCGACCTCACCGCCGAGTGGAGCACGCCGTCCTCGACCCAGGGCACGAACAACATCGTCGGCTACTCGAACCCCGAGGTGGACCGCCTGATCGCCGCCGCGCGGGAGGAGTCGGACTACACCCACGCTCGGGTGTTCCTCGACCAGGCGCAGCAGCTGATCGTCGAGGACCAGCCGGTCACCTTCCTGTTCGAGTCGACGCAGCTGGTCGGCGTCAACCGCCACATCCGCGGCGCGGACATCAACTCCGCCGGGGTCCTCTTCAACGTCGAAGAGTGGTACTGGGCGCCCTGATGGTCGCGTGGACGCTCCGCCGTCTCGCGATCGGCGTCCTCCTCGTCTGGCTCGTCGCGAGCGCGACCTTCGTCATGGTCGGGCTCGCCCCGGGGGACGCCGCGACGCGCCTCTCCGACCCGCGTATCCCGGCCGCCGCGCGCGAGCGCTGGCGCCGCGAGTTCGGACTCGACCGCCCGCTCCCGGTGCGCTACGCCGCCTGGCTCGGCGCCGCCGCCAGCGGCGACCTCGGCATCTCCTGGACGTTCCACCGCAAGGTGACCGCGGTGCTGGGCGAGGTCCTGCCCAACACGCTCCTGCTCACCTCGCTCGGCCTCGCGCTCGAGCTGGGCGGCGGCGTGGTGCTCGCGCTGGTGCAGCTGCGCCGCCCGCACGGCAAGGCCGACCGCCTGATCACGCTGTTCAGCCTGACCGCCTACGCGCTTCCCACCTTCGGCGTCGCGCTCGGGCTCGTCTCCCTGTTCGCCTATCGCCTCGGGATCTTCCCGCCGTCGCACGTCCACTCCCTCGCCGGCGAGTCCGCGACCGGCTGGCCGCGCGTCACCGACCTCCTGCAGCACCTCGTCCTGCCGGTGACCGCGATCGGCGTCACCGGGGTCGGCGGCGTGGCGCGCTACCTCCGCGGCTCGCTGCTCGACGAGCGCACCGAGCACTACGTCCTCGCGGCGCGGGCGCGCGGCTGCTCGGAGCGGCGCGCTCTGCTCGCGCACGCGCTGCCGAACTCGCTCCTGCCGCTGATCACCATGACCGGGATGTCGCTGCCGTTCCTGGTCTCCGGTTCGCTGGTGGTCGAGGTCGTGTTCTCCTGGCCGGGCATGGGGCAGGTGATGTACAACGCGGCGCTCGGGCGCGACGTGCCGCTCCTGCTCGGCGGCACGATCGTCGCGACCGTCGCGGTGGTCGTCGGCAACCTCCTCGCCGACGTCGCCTACGCCGCCGTCGACCCACGGGTGCGGGCGTGAGCGCGCCGGGCTGGCTCGCCTCGTGGCCGCCCCGGCTGCGCGTCGGGCTGGCGGCGCTCCTCCTGCTCGCCCTCGCCGCGGTCGCCGGGCCTTGGCTCGCGGCCGACCCGACGGCGGTGCTCGACCCGGCCGCCGCGCGGCTGCTCCCCCCGGGCGCGAGCCGGGTCGTGGTGACGCGCAGCGACGGTAGTTCGGTGGTAGCGTCGGCGGCGGCGCGGTCCGGCGACGGCTGGCGCATCACCCGTCTCGGCACGACCGAGGAGCTGCCCGCGGCCAGCGTCGCGCAGGTGGGGCGGCGGTTCTTCCCGCTCGGCACCGACATCGTGGGCCGCGACGTGCTCGCGCGCCTGCTCTCCGGCGCGCGCGTCTCGCTCGGCGTCGGCACGCTCGCGCTCGTGGTCGCCCTGGCGGTGGGCGTCAGCGCGGGCGTCGCCGCGGGCTGGGCCGGCGGGGTCGTGGACGGCGTGCTGATGCGTATCGTGGACGCGTTCCTCGCCGTGCCGATGCTGTTCCTGCTGCTCTTCCTCGCCGCCGTGTTCCGGCCCTCGCTCGCCTGGCTCGTGGCGATCCTCGGCTTCTCGTCGTGGATGGGCGTGGCCCGCCTCGTGCGCGGGCAGGTGCTCTCGCTCAAGAGCCGTGAGTACGTCCTGGCGGCGCGGGCGATGGGCGCCGGCCCGCTGCGGATCGCGGCGGCGCACCTGATCCCGAACGCGCTCACGCCGCTCGCGCAGGACGCCGCGCTGCGCCTCGGCGACCTGATCCTGATCGAGGCGTCGCTCTCCTTCCTCGGCCTCGGCGTCCAGCCCCCGGCGGCGTCGTGGGGGAACATGGTGGCCGAGGGCCAGGAGGTGCTCGCCGACGCGTGGTGGCTGACGTTCCTGCCCGCGGTCCTGGTGGCGCTCACGGTGATCGGCGCCGCGCTCGCCGCCGACGGGCTCCAGCAGCTGGCGCGCGCCGACGAGCGGACGCGCTGACGGGCGGTGAGGGATGGAGCGAGACAAGACCGACCCGCGGACCGCAAGCGACACGCCGCCGGCATCGATCCTGCTGGTCGAGGACGACGGCGAGCTGCGCGCTGCGCTGCGCGAGCTACTCGTCGCCGAGGGCAGCGCGGTCGTGGAGGCGAGCACCGCCGCGGGGGCGCTGGCGGAGTTCGGCAGGCTCGACCTCGACGTCGTGCTCCTCGACCTCGGGCTGCCCGACATGGACGGCCTCGCGCTGCTCTCGCGCCTGCGCGGCCTCGACGACCAGGCGGTCGTGGTCGTGCTCACCGGCCGCGGCGACATCGAGACCGTGGTGCAGGCGATGAAGCTCGGCGCGGAGAACTTCCTCGTCAAGCCGACCGACGCGGAGTCGCTGCTCGCGGCGGTGGCGCGCGGCATCCAGGTGCGCCGGCTGCGCCGCCGCGACGTCGCCGCGGTCGAGGAGCTGCGCCGGCGCGGGGCCGTGGTGCCGGTCGGCTCGAGCCGGGCGATGCGCCAGGTCCGCGAGCTCGCCGAGCGGGTCGCGCAGACCGACGCCTCGGTCGTCGTGCTGGGCGAGTCCGGGACCGGCAAGGGAATGGTGGCGCAGATGATCCACCACCTCTCGCGGCGCGCCCGGGGTCCGTTCACCGACCTGCACTGCGCCGCGCTGCCGCCCCAGCTGCTCGAGTCGGAGCTGTTCGGCCACGAGCGCGGCGCCTTCACCGACGCGCGCGAGCGCAAGGTGGGGCTGCTCGAGGTCGCGCACGGCGGCACGCTGTTCCTCGACGAGATCGCGGAGATGGACCCGATCGTCCAGGGCAAGCTGCTCAAGACGCTCGAGGACCGGCGCTTCCGCCGGCTCGGTGGGGTGCGGGACCTCACCGCCGACGTGCGGCTGATCGCGGCGACGCACCGCGACCTCCGCTCCGAGGTCGAGGCCGGGCGCTTTCGCCACGACCTCTACTACCGGCTCAACGTCTTCCAGATCGTCTGCCCGCCGCTCCGCTCGCGGCGCGAGGACATCGAGGAGATCGCCGCCCACCTGATCGCGATCCTCAACCCGCTGCTCGGCCGCCGCATCGCCCGCGTCGACCCGCACGCCGCGCAGCTCCTGCGCGCGTACCCGTGGCCGGGGAACGTCCGCGAGCTGCGCAACGTCGTCGAGCGGGCGATGATCCTCGCGTCGGGAGAGGAGATCACGCCCGAGCACCTCTCCGCCGACATCCACCACCCGGACGCGAGCCCGACCGCGGACGCCCTCGGCAGCCTCGCCGCGGCGGAGGCGGCCCACATCCGCCGCGTGGTCGCGGCGACCGGCGGCAACCTCAAACGCGCCGCCGAGATCCTCGAAATCGCCCGCTCCACGCTTTACGCCAAGCTGCGCGAGCTTGGCGACCCGCCCGCGCGCTGAGCCGGGCCCCGGCGCGCACCACGACGCGCGCCCGGCGGCCTGCTACCATGCCCGCGATGCGCAGTCGGCGCCGGAGCCGGCATTCGCCGGCCGAGTACTTCGTTGCCTTCATCGGGCTGGCGCTGATCGTCTTCGTCGTGGCGCTGGTCGCGACCTCCGGCTCGTGCCAGTTCGGCATCAGTCCGGAGGTCGGCGTGCGGCCGAGCCAGCCCCGGCCGACGCCGACGGCGACGCCGTGAGCGCGGCCCTCCGCCATTCCTCGCGGGGGCGTCGCCCCGGCACGAGCGTGGCAGGCCGTTTGCAGTCGCAGGACGGGTCCGGGACCAGTCGGTTCCGGACGCCGATGCGGAAGCGCGGGCGGGAGCGCGGCACGCGTGCGCGAGGCGGGAGGAAGAACGATGAGTAACTGGCTCAAGACGACGGTCCTGCTCGCCCTCCTCACCGGGCTGCTGCTCTGGCTCGGTGACCTCCTCGGAGGACAGCAGGGGCTGATCATGGCGCTGGCGTTCGCCGGGATCCTCAACTTCGCGGCGTACTTCTTCTCCGACCGGATCGCGCTCGCGATGCACCGCGCCCAGCCGGTCGCCGAGGCGCAGGCGCCGCAGCTCTACGCCGTGGTCGCCGAGCTCGCGCAACGGGCGGCGATCCCGATGCCGAAGCTCTACCTGATCCCCGAGATGCAGCCCAACGCGTTCGCCACCGGCCGCTCGCCGCGGCACGCGTCGGTGGCGGTGACCGAGGGCCTGCTCCAGGCGATGGACCGCGAGGAGCTGAAAGGCGTCCTCGCCCACGAGCTCTCGCACGTGCGGCACTTCGACATCCTGATCTCGTCGGTGGCGGCGACCGTCGCCGGCGCGCTCTCGATGCTGGCGCGGATGGCCGGCTTCGCGCTGATGTTCGGCGGCCGCGACCGCGACGACCGCGGCGGCGGGATCGGCGGGCTGTTCTTCGTCATCGTCGCGCCGATCATCGCGGTGATCATCCAGCTCGCCATCTCGCGCTCGCGCGAGTACGCCGCCGACGAGGCCGGCGCCCGCCTCGCCGGCACGCCCACCGGCCTGATCTCGGCGCTGCGCAAGCTCGAGGCCTACAGCGGGCGGATCCCGATGCAGACCGCCCAGCCCAGCACCGCGCACATGATGATCGCCAGCCCGTTCTCCGGGCGCGGGATGATGGAGATGTTCTCGACCCACCCGCCGATGGAGAAGCGCATCGCGCGCCTGGAGGCGACGGTCGGCCACATATGAGGCCGGCAACAGGTCACAGGCGACAGGGTAGCGAGAACCGCGATACCGCCGCGAACGTGATCGGTCCTCGGAGCAGAAGCCGACTGGGGTTTGCGGGCCTAGCCGCGGGCGAGGATCACGCCGCGCTCGGAGGCGCGGATGAACTCGAGCAGCCGCATCGCGTCGGGCGCGGCGGCGAGCTCCGCGGCGATCCGCGCCAGCGCCTCGCTGGTGGTGAGCTTCGGGCTGTGGAGGTGGCGCCAGGCGGTCTTGAGCGCGTGCAGGCGCTCCGCGGAGAACCCCTTGCGCTCGAGGCCGATGGTGTTCGGGCCGAAGCAACGGGCGGGGCGGCTGCCGACGGTCTTCATGAACGGCAGCACGTCCTTGGTCGCGATCGTGCCGCCGCCGATGTAGGCGTACTCGCCGACGCTGCAGAACTGGTGGACCGCCGAGAGCGCGCCGACCACCGCGTGGTCGCCGACGTGGACGTGCCCTGCCAGCGTGCCGTTGTTGGCGAAGATCACGCCGTCGCCGACCTGGCAGTCGTGGGCGACGTGCGCGCCGACCATGTACAGCCCGTGGCCGCCGATGCGGGTGACGCCGCCGCCGCCGGGGGTGCCGCGGTGGACGGTGACGAACTCGCGGAAGTAGTTGCCCGGGCCGATCTCGAGGCGCGTCTGCTCGCCCTTGAACTTGAGGTCCTGGGGCGGCGCCCCGATCGAGCAATGCGAGAGGAAGCGGTTCCCGGCGCCGATCGCGGCCGGGCCCTCGAGGTGGCAGAACGGCCCGACCACGCAGCCGGCGCCCAGCTCGACGGCGCCGTCGATCACGGCGAACGGCCCCACCTCGACGTCGGCGGCGAGCACGGCGCGGCGATCGACGACCGCGCTCGGGTGGATCTTCGCCATCACGCCTCCTTGGGACGGTCCACCATCGCGGAGGAGAGCTCCGCCTCCGCCGCGATCTCCTCGCCCACCCGCGCGATTCCCTGCAGCACCGCGAAGCGCTGGCGGCGGCGGAGGAGCTTCGCCTCGAGGACGAGCTGGTCGCCTGGCACGACGGGGCGGCGGAAGCGGCACTTGTCGATGCCGGTGAAGTAGATCAGCTTCTCGTGCCGGTCCGGCACGTCGCGCAGCATCAGGATCCCGGCGGCCTGCGCCATCGCCTCGACGATCAGCACCCCCGGCATCACCGGCACGCCGGGGAAGTGACCGGTGAAGTGCGGCTCGTTGAACGTCACGTTCTTGAGCGCCACGATGCGGTCGGCCTCGAGCTCGAGGACGCGGTCTACGAGCAGGAACGGGTAGCGGTGCGGGAGGATATCGAGGATCCCCTGGATGTCGATCATGCCTGGCCTCGCATTTGGCGTATCGTCTCCTCCAACGCTCTGACCCTCCGTCGCAGTTCCTCCAAGCGGAAGAGGTTGGCCATCGCCCGCATCCACTCGCGCTGCGGCCGCGCCGGGATGCCCGAGACCCACTCGCCCGCCTTCGTGTCCGCCATCACGCCCGCCTGGGCGGTCACCACCGTGCCCGCCCCCAGGCGGAGGTGTCCGGCCGCGCCGCTCTGGCCCGCCATCACGACGTGGTGACCGAGCTGGGTCGAGCCGGAGATGCCGACCTGCGCGACGAGCAGCGAGTGCTCGCCGACCTGCACGTTGTGGGCGATCTGCACCAGGTTGTCGACCTTCGTGCCGCGGCCGATCCGCGTCACACCGAGCGCGGCGCGGTCGATGCAGACGTTGGCGCCGAGCTCGACGTCGTCCTCGACCACCACGGTGCCGACCTGCGGCACCTTGCGGTGCACTCCCTCGACCGTGGCGAAACCGAACCCGTCGGAGCCGATCACGACTCCGGCGTGGAGGATGCAGCGCGCGCCGACGCGGCAGCCGCTCTCGACCACGACGTGGGGGTGGAGCAGCGTCCCCTCGCCGATCTCGACGTCGTCGCCGATCACGCTCCCCGCGCCGATCACGCTCCCCGCGCCGATCCGCGCGCGCTCCCCGATCGCGGCGCATGCGCCGACGTGGGCGCCCTCGCCGATCCGCGCCGAGGCGGCGACGGCCGCGCTGGGATGGACTCCGGCGGGCGGGAGCGCGGCCGGAAACAGCATCTCGAGGATCCGCCCGAGCGCGGCGTAGGGGTCCTTGTGCACGAGCAGGTCGCGGCCGGGGAACGGCGTCGCGTCGGCGACGAGCAGCGCCCCCGCCCGCGACGCGTGCGCGGCCTCGAGGTAGCGCCGGTTGTGATAGAAGGAAAGGTGCTGCGGCCCGGCGTCCTCGAGCGGGCGCACGCCCTCGACCCGCTTCGACCCGTCGCCGACGACGGTGGCGCCGACGGCGCCCGCGAGCTCACCGAGGGTGAACGTGCTCATTTCGATCCGGCCTCATCCGCGCGGGGCGCCACGACGGGACCCACGGCGCGTCCAGGGACGACGACCGATCGCCGGGCGGCGATCCGTCGTCACTTCGTGACCCGGGTGTTGAAGCGCTTGAGCACGGTGTCGGTGATGTCCGTCGCCTCGTCGGCGTAGACCAGCCCCGACTGGAACTTGTTGAAGATGAGCTGGAGCTTCATCTCCTGGCCCAGCTCCTTGATGATCGGCATGATCTGCTTCTCGAGCCCCTCGAGCTCCTTGCGCTGCGCCTCGTCAAGCTGCTGCTTGGCGTCGTCGTCGAAGCGGCGCATCGCCACTTCCTTGTCCTCGAGCTGCTTCTTGAGGTCGGCGAGCTTCGCCTCGGTGATGGTGCCGGACTGCGCCTGGATCTGCTTCGCCAGGGCGTCGTGCTCGTCCTGCATCTTCGCGGCCTGCGCGCGCTTGTCGTCGGCCAGCTTCTGCAGCCTCGTGCGCGCTTCCTTGCCCGCCGCCGACTCCTTGACCAGCGTGTCGACGTCGATCACCGCCACCGCCAGCTTTCCCGGCTCCTGCGGCTTGGCGGGCTGTTGCGCCCAGGCGCTCGCTGCAACCACGGTGAGAAGGACCGCCAGGTGACCTTTCATGTCGTGCTCCCCTTCCTCGTCGAGGCGTCGCCCCGTGCCACCCGGCGCCCGGCGGTCGCGGCGGCGCCGGGCCGACGCAGCCTCGGCGTCGTCCGGCCCGCCCCTCCCGACCGGTCGCAGGGCTGCGCATTCTACCATCGGGGCGCCTTGTCGCGGCCGCGGCGGTTTGCGAGAATCCGGCGCCCGGAGCGAGGAGGGACGCATGCAGCCGTTCGATCGGATGGACGACACCGCGGTCACCGCCCTGCGCATGCTGGCGATCGATCAGGTTGAGCAGGCGCGCTCGGGCCACCCCGGACTGCCGCTCGGCGCGGCGCCGATGGCCTACGTCCTGTGGAGCCGTTTCCTCCGCTTCGACCCGAGCGACCCGGCGTGGCCGGACCGCGACCGCTTCGTGCTCTCCGCCGGCCACGGCTCGGCGCTGCTCTACGCGCTGCTGCACCTGTTCGGCTACGACCTGCCGCTCGACGAGCTGAAGCGCTTCCGGCAGCTGGGCTCGCGCACGCCCGGCCACCCCGAGCACGGCCTCACGCCGGGGGTCGAGGTCACCACCGGCCCGCTCGGCCAGGGGCTCGCGTGCGCGGTCGGGATGGCGCTCGCCGAGCGCCACCTCGCGGCGCGCTTCGACCGCGACGGCTTCCCGGTCGTCGGGCACCGCACCTGGGTGATCGCCAGCGACGGCGACCTGATGGAGGGGATCTCCCACGAGGCCGCCTCGCTCGCCGGCCACCTCCGGCTCGGACGCGTGGTCGTGCTCTACGACGACAACCACATCACGATCGAGGGCTCGACCTCGCTCGCCTTCTCCGAGGACGTCGAGGCGCGCTTCGCCGCCTACGGCTGGCGGGTCTCGTCGGTGGGGGACGGCAACGATCTCGACGCCGTCGCGCGGGCGCTCGCCGCCGCGTCGAGCCGGGACGACGCGCCGGCGTTGATCCGGGTCCGCACCCACATCGGCTACGGCAGCCCGAAGCAGGACGACGCGGAGGCACACGGCTCGCCGCTCGGCGCGGCGGCGGCGGCCGCGACGCGCAAGGCGCTCGGCTGGGAGATCGCCGAGCCGTTCGTGATCCCCGACGACGTTCGTGCACATTTTCACGAGCTCGCCGCGCGCGGAGGCGAGGAGCGGCGGCGCTGGCTCGATCTCATGGAGCGCTATCGGCAGGCCTTCCCGGCGCCGGCCGCCGAACTCGCGCGGCGCTGGCGCGGCGAGCTGCCGGACGGCTGGGACCGCGACCTCCCCCGCTTCGAGGCCGACAAGCCGCTCGCCACGCGCGAGGCGTCGGGCAAGACCGTCAACGCGCTCGCCACGCGCCTGCCCGAGTTGATCGGCGGGTCCGCCGACCTCGCGCCCTCCAACAACACCCACCTCGCCGGGGAGAGCGACGTCGCCCCCGGCGCCTACGCCGGCCGCAACCTCCACTTCGGCATCCGCGAGCACGCCATGGCGGCGGTCGCCAACGGCATGGCGCTGCACGGCGGCGTGCGCCCCTACACCGCGACGTTCCTGATCTTCTCCGACTACCTGCGCCCGGCACTGCGCCTCGCCGCGTTGCAGCACCTGCCGGTCGTACACGTGTTCACCCACGACTCGATCGCGCTCGGCGAGGACGGCCCGACCCACCAGCCGATCGAGCAGTGCGTCTCGCTGCGCCTGATCCCCAACCTCGTCGTGCTGCGCCCCGCCGACGCCAACGAGACTGCCGAGGCGTGGCGGATCGCGATCGCGCGGCGCGACGGCCCGACCGCCCTGCTCCTGACCCGGCAGAAGCTGCCGGTGCTGCCGGCGCCGGCGCCCGGTGCGGTCGCCCACGGCGCGTACGTCCGCGCCGAGGCGTCGGAC
>DATIYW010000068.1:0-21732 GCA_035517415.1 Thermoanaerobaculaceae bacterium | reverse complement strand
CGGTCCCCGCCAACTCAGTGGAACCGGCGACATGGACACGAAACCTGATCACAGAACGTGGCGCCGGTGGCATCGTCGTGGCCGGATCATAGCGCAGCGACTGGCTCGTCTCTAGCCGAGCCATCCGCCGTGACTCCCGGGGCGGATTGGACGGCGTGTGTCCGGTCGACCCGCGGCACACGCGGGGCCCGTGCCTGGCGCCGGCCTATGCGCCCGGTCGCCGCGGCCGCATCGCGGCCTCCCCGGCGAGCGGCGCAGGGCCTCGTGATAGACTGCCAACCGTTGATCCACGAGACGCTTGCCCGACGACGAAACGGTCCGGCGCAGGAACCGATCGCGAGCCTGGCGGCGTCGCGACGGCGGTCCCGTGGCGGCTCATAGGAGGCCGGGGCTGGCAGCCCGTTGCCCCTCGCCAGCCATCGCGAGCCTCGCAGCGCCCCGGCCGGCGGTCGTTATGGGAGAGGCCGGCAGCGATGGCTGAGGAGCCGGTGGTCCGGCCGCAGCGCGGCCCGGCTGCGACAGGCGGCTACCGCGAGCCGGTGCGCTGCGAGCTCTGCGGGTCGCGCGCCCGCCCCCTGTACGAGGGACTGCCGGATCGCCTGTGCGGCACGCCTGGCGCGTGGCGACTGGTCCGCTGCCGGAGCCGGCGGTGCGGGCTCGTCTACCTCGATCCCATGCCCGACCGGGACGCGCTCGCGGAGGCCTACGACGACTACTACACGCACGAGGAGGATCGCCGGGCACCCGACGAGACGCACCGGCCGCCCCGCGCCTGGCTCCACCGCGCCAGCATGGCGTGGTTGCGCGCGACGGGGTTGCTGGCCGACCGGCGGAGCCTCAGGCTCTCGTACCTCGACGCGGTTCGGCCCGGCCGCGTGCTGGAGGTGGGTTGCGGCAGCGGATGGCGCCTGGCAGAGCTCCGCGAGCTCGGATGGGAGGTGGTGGGCCAGGAGGTGGACGAACCTGCCGCCGCCGCCGCTCGTCGGGCGCATGGTCTGGAGGTGCTGGTCGGGCCGCTCGCTCAATTGGGCCTCCCTGCCGCCTCATTCGACGCCGTGGTCTCCAACCACGTGCTCGAGCACGTCCTCGACCCGGAGCCGTTCCTGCGAGAGTGCTGGCGTCTGGTGGCGGGCGGGGGACGCCTGGTCTGCGTCACGCCGAATCCCGCCGGGTTCGGCCGGCGGGTATTCGGCAGGTACTGGTTCGGCCTCGACCCGCCGCGGCACCTGAGGATGTTCCCGCCGCGCGCGCTTGGTGCGATCGCCGCTCGCTCCGGGATCGCCATATCGCGCGTCTGGACCAGCGCGGCGAATACGTTCGTGTTCGCGACGCGGAGCCTGGACCCGCCCGACGCCGCGTTGCGGTCAGGGCGCGCCGTGTCCGTCCTGGGGATTCGTCTGCTCGGCGCCGCCCTGCAACACCTCGCCGTGGCGGTTCACGCGGCCCATCGCTCCAGCGGCGACGAGTGCGTCCTCTGGGCTCTGAAATGAGCGGGAGCCCGGGCTCCCGGCCGCCGATCTGCGGCGTGACCGTCACCTACCACCCCGGGCGGGCGTGGGCCGGGCGGCTTCGCGCGATCGTCGCCGAGACGGCCCGCACGGTGATCGTGGACAACGGCTCCGGCGGGGACGAGCTCGAGGCGGTCAGGCACCGCGCCAGGGAGAGCGGATCGCAGCTCATCTCGAACGAGAGGAATCTGGGTCTGGCGGGGGCGCTCAACCAAGGCGTGCGCTGGGCGTTCTCCCAGGGTTTCCGCTTCGCGCTCCTTTTCGACCAGGACTCTGCGCCCGGGCCCGGAATCGCCGCCGAACTGCTGCGCGTGCACGGGCTCGCCGAGTCGCGCGCGCCGATCGCCGTCGTCGGGTCGAACTACTTCGACGACCGACAGGGGTGCGTGCGGTTCCCCTCGGTTGCCGGCGAGGTCTCGGGCTGGCTCGTCTGGAACACCGTCATCGTCTCGGGCAGCCTGGTGGAGCGGGAGACGTTCGAGCGCCTTGGCGGGTTCCGCGAGGAGTTCTTCGTCGACTTCGTGGACCACGACTACTGCCTGAGGGCGCGTGGGGCTGGGTTCAGCGTCGTCCTCGCGACTCGGCCGCTCATGGTCCACTCGATCGGCGACGTGACGGTCCGGCGGTTCCTGGGTCGCCGTGTGGTGACGACGAACCACTCGCCCG
The DNA here is from genome assembly GCA_035517415.1 of Thermoanaerobaculaceae bacterium. Taxonomy (GTDB): domain Bacteria; phylum Acidobacteriota; class Thermoanaerobaculia; order Thermoanaerobaculales; family Thermoanaerobaculaceae; genus DATIYW01. The sequence continues at coordinate 19,558 of DATIYW010000068.1, read as the reverse complement.
AGCGGCGCTACTCCATGACCCGCAACCTCGTGATCCTCGCGCGGCGATACTGGCTCAAGGAGCCCAACTGGGTCGCGAGGAGCCTCCTCGACCTGGCGCGGCACGCGCTGGTCATGCTCGCGGTCGAGGACCGCCGAAGCGCCAAGCTGCGGGCGATCGGGCGCGGGGTCCTGCACGGTCTGCGGGGAACCATCGGTCCGCGCTCCCCAGGCTAGGCCTCGGCGAGCCGACCTCGCCGCGGGGCGCCGGCGGCGGAAGCCAATGCAGAACCTCCGGCGCGGCATCGTCGGCCAATCGGTCCCGATCTCTCCACGCCGTGGACGGACTGAATGACCCGGGCGAGGTGCGCGCGGCCATGCAGGCGACGACCGGGAAGGGGACGCCTTCCCGGTCGTCGCGTCACAAGATCCGGGATCGGGGGCGGCCGACGGCCCGCGGCCCCGGGAACCCGTCGGCGAGCGATCTCAGCTCGTCGACGTCGACCCGCAGAAGGTCACGCGTTGGATGCAGATGTGGAAGCGGCCGAAGTTGTCGCTGTGCGGCCCGGAATCGAGGATCCGGAACGAGGCCTTCAGGTTCTTCCCCACGACAAGGTAGCTGTACGTGTGGGTGGAGTTGTAGGCCTGCCCGCCGTACGGGACCAGGTGCTGCCAGGTCGCGCCGCCGTCGAGGCTGACGTTCTTGTCCGGGGCGAAGAACAGCGGCCCGTCCTTGAGGAAGTCACCGAGCCCGCCGATGCAGTTGCTCGGGTAGCCGAACATGTACTCCCAGTCGACGCCGACCCACGGATTGGTTCCCCCCGCGTTCCCCGGGCTCGGGTAGATCGGACCGAGCTCCGGCTTGCCGGTGGGTCCGCAGGGGCCCTCCCACCAGGTCGAGTTGTCGGGCCAGAACGAGTTCGTGCCGACGATCGTGATCATGTACAGCTGCCCGCTTCCCAGCACGTTCGTCGTCGTCACGGTGTTGACGAGCGCCCCGTTGCCGGTCCCCGGGTCGTACGTGTCGTTGACGTTGTAGGTGTCGAGCCAGAGGCATTCCGAGCACAGCGGCGTGCAGTTGATGAGGTCTCCCGGCTCGATCTGGGCCGTCGCTGCAGCCTGCGCCATCGGATTCAGCGACTGGAGCATCGCGAGGTCGACCGTGCGCTCGCCTCCGTTCACCACCGGCTGATCTGCGGCGACCACCGGCATCGCCAAGAGGAGCGTCGCGACCGCCGCGATGCCAACTGTCCACCTGATGCGGCTCATCCCTTTCATGATTTCCCTCCCTCCCAAGCCACTTCCTGTCCGCCTGTCCACCGAGAAGATCGAACCGCGTGCTTCGCTGCCCCGTCCGTCGCCTCCGAGACGGACAACCGGCTGGCGCCCTCGGGTGCCGGCCGGTTTCACCATTGGCTCCTCGGATTCCCCAGTGACCAGTGCCTAGAATCCGGATCGTCGCCGCCGACGACCGATCGCTTTGGCTCATCTCATTGCGAGTCTCCCCGCACTGATCGGTCCTGAGACGAGCGTATTTTTCCTTCATTCGGAGAATGACGTCCGCCGCGGGGGTTGTCAAGATCCGGGGTGGCGCTTGAAGAAACCGAGCCGAACCCCCCTGTGCGATAGCCGTTTTCCAGCCTCCTGGGGAGCTCTTCGTCGATCTTTCGGAAACCGGGCGGGAGACTGCGCCCTGGCGAGGAACCTGCAGGCGCCGCAGGAGCGGTCTGCCGATTCAGTCAAGCCGGCGATGCGAGGCGCCGAGAGTGACCAGCGGAAAAACGGAAAGGGGAGGGTCGCCCCTCCCCTTTCGAAAGCGTGACCGATCGCCGGCGGGGCCGGCCCGGTCGTCGATAGCGCTGCCCCTACTAGCTCGGACCGCCGCAGTTGGCGGTGCACTTGTCGCAGCTGTAGCCGCACGGGCTCAGCCGCTGGATGCAGATGCGGAACTGCCCGTAGTTGTCGCTGTGCGGGCCGGAATCGTACTTGATGACCGTGAACGGCTTGCCCTGGCCCACCACGGTGTAGTGGTACTGGTGGGCGCTGTTCTCGCACGACGGCAGGGTGCCCGGGCAGCCGTCCGGGTCCTGGTCGTGGAACGTCACGCCGCCGTCGAGGCTGAGGCCGTCCTGCGGCAGGTGCGTGACCGGGACGTTGCCGGTGAACCCGCTGCAGAAGATGAACTCCCAGTCCAGGCCGACCGGGCCGTTCGCGGCCGGCGACGGGCTCGGGAAGATCGGCGCCAGAAGGGCGTTCGAGAAACTGGCCGGCAGCGGCGGGACCGGCCACGGCGGCGTGCCCCACGCGCTGTAGGTGCCGGTGATCGTGATCGTGTACGGAACGCCGCTGGCCAGCGAACCGCTGCTGGTCACCGTGCGGATGATCGCCGCCGGGTCGGTGAGGCCGGTTCCGGCAGGCGGGTCGTTCGTGTTGTAGGTGTTGTACCAGAAGCACTCCGAGCACTTGATCGGGCACGGCACCACCGCGCCGGTGGCGTCGTGGCAGGTGCTCGTGTAGCCGCCTCCCGCCAACGCCGGCTGCACCATGCCCAGGGTCACGAGGACCCCGGCCACGACCAACAGCACACTCACTCTCCCACTCTTCATGTCGCCTCTCCTTTCGCCTTCTTTCGGGGCTGGCGCCCCAAAACCGTTGCGCTGCATCACGTTGACTCCACCAGGGGCCCGCCACGTCCCACGTTTGTCCCACCGTGCCGTCACGAGCCACCGAACCAGCCGAACCTCCAGGTGCTGCTCACACAGCAATGACGGAGCGAGCGAAAATATTTCAAGACCATGTCGCAATCTCGCTTCAACCACCTGTCCAGAACCGGAAGTGGCGCCGGCTCAATCGGAGGTTCCTCGGCGCGAGAGAGTTCGACCGGCATCGGGCGCGAGCGCCGCCGAGGCCGGGGCGAGCGGCGCTCAGTGCGACGTGTCGGGCCGGCGGCGACCGGGACGCGCCACGAGCGAGCGCAGCGCGCGCGAGAACTCGACCCGCCGCGCCAGCCCATGCGAACGCGCCAGGTGGATTTCGAAGCGGGTGAGCCCGTCGGCGCTCAAAACGCCGTCGAGGTACTCGTCGATGAGCTCGTGCTCGGCGGCGACGATCACCTCGAACAGCTCGTCGTCCTCGAGCAGCCACCCCTCGACGAAGGCGCGCTCCTCGTCCGAGAGGTCGGCGAGCAGGTATCGGGCGCACACCTCCGGCTCGATCACGTACTCCACGGCGCGCCGTGGCGTTGCTCTGACGGTCATCGAGGCCCCTCCATCAGGTTCATGCCCCGGGGCCGCGAAGCGTTTCGCCCGCGCCCCCGGCGCCGTGGCACCTCTGCATGCACCGCTCGAGGCGCTCGCGCAGCCGGTGGACACGGATCCGCAGCGCGTTCATCGGGATCCCGAGGCTGGCGGCCAGCTCCTTGCGGTTCTGGATCTTCTCGCCCCGCTCCCCGCGGTAGTACGCGACGACCAGCTCGCACTCCGCGGCCGACAGCCCGGCCATGCACGTGTGCAAGCACTCGAGGCGGATTTGCCAGGCCTGGTCCTCCGCCACGCGCGGCGACTGCGGCGGGCGGAGCCGCAACGCCGAGTTCCGCCGCGCCTCGCGCGTGAACGTCTCCTTGACGAGCATCCGCGCGACGCTCTGGAAGTAGCAGAACACCGAGCCTTCCGGGAGCTCCACGCCGTCCTCGAGCTTGTGCGCCACGCGGTTGATCGTCTCGTCGGCGAGGTCCTCCGGGAACGCGCAGCCGCGCCACTCGAAGATCTTGATCAGCTTGCGGCGGATCTGCTCGTAGCGTTCGCCGGCGAGCGTGCGGTCCGCGCCGAGACAGTCGAGCAGCCCCTCGAGTGTCGAGCCGGTCAGCTCCCAGTCGCGTCTCGGCCGTTCCGCGCGCGGCACGCGGCTCCCCCCCGGCCGTCATGTTAATGCAACCGCGACTCCCTCACAAGATAAGGGCCGTCGAGCGACGGCCCTTCGCACGAATGGCGGCGTGGACGACGCCGTGCCGGATCAGTTCCGCCACTTCCGCGGCTGCGGCCGGCCGCCTGCCGGCCCGCCCGGCTCCTCGCCCCGTTCGCGCCGCTCCCGCACGATGTCGCGGAGCTTGCGCCACTGCTCGGTGGTGAGGACCTGGCGCACCTTGAGCAGCATCTCGAACCGCTCCGTCTCCAGCTTGGTCCGCGCCTGTTGCAGGGCGGCGAACGCGGTCCGCACCTGCTTGGCGTCGAAGGGATCGGTCTCCGCCGCGGCGCGCAGGTCGATCTGCGCCTTCTCCACCACCGCCTTGAGGTCCACCATCGACCGCAGGTGGTTCACGGTCAGCGACTCGAGCTGCTGCGTCTGCTCCGCGCTGAGCCCGACCTGCTCCGCGATGCGCGGCTGGGTCCACCACCGGCCCGGCGGCACGCCGAGCGGCTCCGCCGTCGCGGCGCCCGCCACCAGCAGCGCACCCAGCGCCGCCGCCCAACCGAAGCTGCTGCTCGTCATGACGTGCTCCTTTCCGCGCCCTCCTGGCCGGCCGGGACCACGGCCTCGACCACGTCGCGCGCGGCGAATTCGTCGAGCGGATCGCGGGCGAGGATCTTGTCCACCTCGACCAGGACCCGGTCGGCATTGATCTTCGGCTGCGGCGCGAGCTCCGAGCGGAGCAGCGGGAGCAGCCCGAGGACGACGAGGGCGGCGGCGGCGCCGAGCCAGCGCACCCAGTGCCGCGGCGCGGCCGCGCCCCACGCCGCGAGCGCGCGCTGCCTGACCCGCGCCCGGGTCGCCGCGTCCGCGTCCGCTCCGCGGGCCTCGCCGACGGCCGCGAGGAACGTGTCGCGACGGCGCCGGCAGACCACGCAGCTCGCGAGGTGCTCGCTCACCCCGGCCGGCGCGTCCGCGCCGAGCAGCAGCTCGTCGAGCTCGTCGTCGGTCAGATGCCTGATGTTCATGGTCGCGCCTCCTCGACTGCCCGCCGCACGCGCTTGACGGCGCGGTGGAGGTGGGTCTTGACCGTCCCCACGTCCACCGCCAGCGCGTCGGCGATGCCCCCCAGCTCCAGCCCGACGAAGAACCGGAGCGCGAACACCTCGTGCTGCCGCCGTGGCAGCCGCGCCACCTCGCGCCGCAGGCATCGCATCGCCTGTCGCGCCATCGCCACCCGCTCCGGGTTCGGCTCCGGCGAGGGCAGGACCGCCAGCGGGCTGGCTTCGTCCTCGTCGCGCACCTCCAGCGACAGGAACGGCACCAGCCGGTGGCGCCGCAGCCGGTCGCGGCAGTAGTTGACGGCGATCGCCATCAGCCACCCGCCGAAGCTCGCCTCGCCCGAGAAGCGGCCGAGGTTCTTGAGCGCCCGCAGCATCGTCTCCTGCACGGCGGCCTCGACGTCCTCGCCGGCCGGGAGCAGGTGGCGGCAGGTGCGGAAGAGGAGCAGTTCGTGGCGCTCGAGAAGCGCCTCCGCCGCCGCGGAATCGCCCTGCCGAGCCAGGTCGACCAGCTCCCGCTCGTCCTCACGCCCCAATGGCCGCTCCCGCCGTGCGACGCTCGCCATGCCCGACAAGACGCACACGACCTGCAGCGGGTTGACAATAGCTCAACTCGCCGTGCACTCTCACCGGAGTGCGACAACTCCGGCTGGCGACCTCGTGGGGGGAGCTCCGGCTCGCCGGCGGCTCGCGCGCCGGCGAGGCCTCGATGCTGCTCCTCCCCCAGCTCCGCCTCGCGCTCGACGCCGGCCGCCCGGCGCGGGCGCTCGTGCCGATGCAGCACGTGGTCGTCTCGCACGGCCACATGGACCACCTGCTCGGCGTCCCGGCGTGGGCGAGCCAGCGGCAGCTCAACGGCATCGCCGGCGGCACCGTGTGGGTCCCGGCGCCGCTGGCGGGACCGGTCGGCGAGCTGCTCGCTCTGTTCGCGCGCCTGGAAGGCGGCAACCCCTACGGCGTCGAGGTGCGGCCGGTCCGAGCCGGGGAGGTGGCCGCGCTCCGGCAGGACTTCGAGCTGCGCTTCTTCGCCACCACCCACTGGGTGGAGACGCTCGGCTGCTGCGTCGAGATGGTGAGGCACCACCTGCGCGAGGAGTTCGCCGGGCTCGCTCCCGAGGAGCTGCGGCAGCACCGCCTCGCCGGCGAGGTGATCACCGTGGCGACGCGGACGCCGCTGCTCGCCTACGTCGCCGACACCGGGCCGGAGGTGTTCGCCACCGAGCCCTGGCTCGCCGACGCCGAGGTGCTGGTTGTCGAGTGCACGTTCCTCGACGCCTCGGACCGCGAGCGGGCGCGCCGCTTCCGCCACGTCCACCTCGACGACCTGGTCGAGCTGGCGCCGCGCCTCGCGAACCGGCACGTCGTCCTCACCCACCTTTCACGCCGGCATCGCCTCGCCGCGGGCACCCGCAAGCTGCGCGCCGCGCTCGCGGAACGGCTGCGGCCGCAGCTCCACTCGTTCAACGTCGAGTGGGAGTGACGGACGCGGGAACAGGGACGAGGGAACACGGGACAGCGAGCTCCTCATGGGTCTCGCGCTCTTCGAGGCGCGCCGGTGGGTGGGAAGGAACGGCCGGGTTCGAGGGGTTGTCCGGGCCGGCATGGGTGAGAATGCGGACCTCGTGACGCAGCTTGACGCCCTGGAGCGGGGCGTGGCGTTCGCGCATCTACCGTGTGGCGATGTGCTGCGCGTGGTCGGGCCGGATCACCGGGAGGCGCTGCACCGCGTCGTCAGTCAGGACATCCGTGGGATGCGAGAGGGCGACGGGCGTCTTGCCCTGCTGCTTGCCCCGAAGGGCCAATTCCAGGCGATCATGGCGGTGTTCGCCGCCGAGGACGGGGCATACCTCCTGTGCCCGCCCGGAAAGGGCGGGGCGGTCGCGAGCAGTCTCGGGAAGTACCTGCGGTTCTCGCACAGTCGGATCGAGCCCCTGGCGCACGACGCGGGGTTTTGCCTCCTCGGCGCCGGCTGGCGCACCGCGGCCGGTCGCCTCGTCGCCCATGTCGATCGCCTCGCCGCTGGGGGCGTGAGCGGAGCAAGGGGTGAGGCCGGGCCCATCTGGTTCGGGCAGACGCTGCTTGGCTTGCCCGGCGCGATCGCGGTTTCGCGCGATGCCGCCGACACCGCCCGGCTGTCGGCTCGGTTCGTGGAGACGGGAGCGATCGAGGTCGGCACCGCCGCGATCGAGCTCGAGCGCATCCGGGTTGGCTGGCCAACCTGGGGCGCGGAGCTGACCGAGACCGTGCTGCCGCCGGAGGCCGGCCTCGAGAAGCTCGCGATCTCCTACACCAAGGGCTGTTACGTGGGACAGGAGACGATCGCGCGCCTTGCGACGTATGGCCACCCGAACCGCGCGCTCGTGGGCCTGCGGCAGCGTTCGAACGAGACGTCGTCCCCCGCCTTGCCGTTGTCCTTGTCGGCCCCGACCGAGGAGAAGCCACGTGGAATCCTGACCTCGTGGGGGTTCCACCCGGGCCTCGGCGGCGTCGGCCTTGGCCTGGTCCGCCGCGAGCTCGCCGGACCGGGTACGAGGCTGGCGGGCGGCTCGCGCGAGTTCGACGTCACGCCGATCCCCCTCTGGTGATGTTGCAACCATCGGCGGGTTCGCCGGCCCCGGCGTGCCTCCGCCGGTCGCCGGATCCCATCCCCTGCTCCTTGTCCGCTGTCCCCGGTTCCCTGTCCCGCTGTCCCCGGTCCCCGGTCCCCTTGTCTTCTTGACCGGCCACGCCGCATGCCGCAAACTCCCGCCCGCGTCGCCCCGGGGGTCCCATGCACGTCAGCCGCTGGCAGATGGTGAAGACGCTGTTCCGCATCGGCGCCACGTCCTACGGCGGCCCGGCGATCGTCGCGCAGATCCGCGAGGTGACGGTCCTCGAGAAGAAGTGGCTGTCCGAGGACGAGTTCCGCGAGAGCCTCGCGTTCTGCCAGATGATGCCGGGCCCGGTCGCGGTGCAGACCTCGGCGCACATCGGCTGGCGCCTCTACGGCGGCATGGGCGTGTTCCTCGGCCTGACCTCGTACTCTCTCCCCTGCTTCCTGCTCATGCTCGGCCTGTCGGCCGGGTACTTCCGCTACGAGCAGGTCAGCCTCGTCGCCACCGCCTTCCAGGGCCTCGGCGCGGCCGTGACCGCGATCGTGGTGCAGTCGATTCTGTCGATGACGCAGTCGGCGCTGCAGGACTGGCGCGGCCTGCTGATCGCCGCCGCCGCCGCGGTCGGCTTCTTCACCGGCCAGGAGGTGCTGCTCGTCCTGCTCGCCGCGGCGCTCGCCGGGGTCCTGCTCGGGATGCTGACCACGCCGGCGATCAGTGCGGCCGCCGACCCGCCGCCGGCGACGCCCGCCACGCCGGCGGGCTCGCGCTACCACCGCGCGCTGCTGCTCACCGCCGCGGTCGCGGTGGTCTACGCCGGCGCCATCGTCGGCTCGGGCTGGATCTCGCCGCAGCTCCCCGCTCTCGGCGTGACCATGACCAAGATCAACCTGGTCGCGTTCGGCGGCGGCTACACCGCGGTCGCCCTGATGTTCCAGGAGGCGGTCCAGTCCGCCGCCCACCACTGGCTCACCGCCAAGGAGTTCAACGACGGGCTCGCGCTCGGTCAGATCACGCCCGGCCCGGTGATCATGACCGCGACGTTCATCGGCTACCGCGTCGGAGGCTGGGTCGGTGCGTGCTTCGCCACCGTGTGCATCTTCCTGCCCTCGTCGCTGCTGATGACGCTGGCCGCGCCGCACTTCGCCCGCATCCGGCATCTCCGCGTCGTGCAGTTCGCCGTCCGGGGCCTGCTCGCCGCGTTCATCGCCATGCTCCTGCACGTGCTCGCCGACGTCGCGAAGGCGGCGTTCCGCGGGCCGACGGACCTCGTCCTCGCCGCGGCCGCGATCGTGGCGCTCCGCCTCAAGGTCAACGTGATCTGGGTGGTGGTCGGCTCGGTGCTCGTCTCGCTCGCCCTCGCCAAACTCTAGAAAGCGGGGTCAGGGTCCAGGGGCCGGGGGCCAGTGAGGGGAACTTGTACCTCTGCGCCACTGTTCTCCCCGGACCCCGAACCCCGAACCCCGAACCCCGAACCCCGAACCCCGAACCCCGGACCCCGGACCCCTGACCCCTGACCCCGTCGTCCGCCGTTCAGTATTTCTCCACGTACTGCTCGCGCTCCCACTCGTGCACCGTGCAGATGTAGCGGTGCCACTCCTCGCGCTTGTTGAGCACGAAGTTGGAGAAGATGTGGTCGCCGAGCGCCTCGTGCAGCACCGCGTCGCGCTCCAGGTTGTCGAGCGCGTCGGAGAGGTTGGCCGGGAGCTGGCGGATCCGCAGGCGGTTCTTCTCGCGCTCCGACATCTCGAAGATGTTGCGGTTGACCGGCTCGCCGCAGTCGAGCCCGCGCTCCACCCCGTCGAGCCCCGACGCCAGCATCACCGCGAGCGCGAGGTAGGGGTTGCACGACGGGTCCGGGACGCGGACCTCGCAGCGCGTGCCGAGCCCGCGTCGGGCCGGCACCCGCACCAGCGGCGAGCGGTTCTTCTCCGACCACGCGACGTTGACCGGCGCCTCGTAGCCTGGCACCAGGCGCTTGTACGAGTTGACCAGCGGGTTGGTGACCGCGACGAAGGCGCGGGCGTGGTCGAGGATGCCGGCGATGTAGGCGCGCGCCACCTTCGAGAGCTGGTGCGGACCCTTCGGGTCGTAGAAGACGTTCTTGCCCTTGGCGTCGAACAGGCTCTGGTGGGTGTGCATGCCGGAGCCGTTCTCGCCGAAGATCGGCTTGGGCATGAACGTGGCGTGGAGGCCGTGGTCCATCGCCACCTTCTTGACCACGAAGCGGAACGTCACGATGTTGTCGGCGGTGCTGACCGCGTCCGCGTACTTGAAGTCGATCTCGTGCTGACCGGGCGCCACCTCGTGGTGCGCGGCCTCGACCTCGAACCCCATCGCCTCGAGCACGTCGACGATGTCGCGGCGCGCCTCCTCGCCGAGGTCGACCGGCGTGAGGTCGAAGTAGCCGCCGACGTCGTGGACCTCGTGGTTGGCCCTGCCGTCGGCGTCGCGGCGGAAGAGGAAGAACTCCGCCTCCGGACCGGCCATCATCGTCCAGCCGCGGGCGCGCGCCCGCGCGACGACGCGCTTGAGCGCGAGCCGCGGGCAGCCCGCGAACGGCGTCTCGTCCGGGTTGTAGACGTCGCACACGAGGCGGCCGACCTTGCCGAAGCGGGTCTCCCAGGGGTAGATCGCGAAGGTGTCGAGGTCGGGCTTCAGGAGCATGTCCGACTCCTCGATGCGGGTGAACCCCTCGATCGACGAGCCGTCGAACATGATCTGCCCGTCCAGCGCCTTGTCGAACTGCGAGGCCGGCACCTCGACGTTCTTGATGATGCCGTCGATGTCGGTGAAGGCGAGGCGCAGGAACCGCACCTGCTCCTCCTGACACATCGCGAGGATCTCCTTGGCGTTCATCGTCCCCCTCCTCCCCGGTTGTCGGGCGACTGTGCCACTTGGGAGCGGAGGTGTCAATTCGACGACATCGTTCCGCGTTGCAGTCTCAATTCGTCGATCGGAGGAGGACCGAGAACGACGCCCACGCCTACGTTTCCCGCCGGCCCGCCGACGGCGTGCGGAAGCAACCGCGGCGAACGCCGGCCGATCGTGCCGCGTCGCGGGCGGCGGCGGGCCGGAGCGCGCGGGCCGCTACCCGGCCTTGCGGACCCAGGCCTCCTCGGGCTGCAGCGCCTCGTGGCCGGCGGGGGCGATCTTCCGGTAGATGGTGCGGGGGATGCCGCGGTGCCCGTCGACCTGCAGCAGCCTCTCCACCGGGATGCCGAACAGCGCCTCGTTCTGCTCGAGCACCGGCTCGATCAGCGCCCAGTCGGCCGCCGTCAGCTCGACGAAGGCGCCGCCGTTGAGCTGCTCCGAGTCGACCAGCCGATGCGGGTCGCGGACGTAGATCGCCCCGCCCGAGGCGAGCGAGAAGAGGTTGCCGCCGGGATAGGGGCTGGCGAGGTCGTGCAGCTCGCCGTCCTCGCCGAAGGCGACGCCGTTGATGACGACGAAGCCGCCGCCGGCGAGCGGGTCGCCGGCCATGAACGACTCGGCGAGGTAGTCGAGACAGGTGCCGTTGATCACGACCTGGGGCCTGCCGACCGCGTTGATCAGCGGCCGGCCGGCGGCGTTGCCGAGGATGAACGCCCGCCCGCCCTTGGCGGCGTAGCCGAACGTCTGGCCGACATCGCCGTGCACGACGAGGAGGCCGTCCTTCATGATCTGCGCGAGCTGGTCCTGGCCGGAGCCGTGGACCACCACCTCGGCGCCGTCGATCCCGGAGGCGAGGTAGTCGCCGGAGGAGCCGTAGACGTCGATCCGCACGCCGGCGCGCCCGACGCCGAGACCGCAGCCGATGAACCGCTGGCCGCGGACGCCGAGGAGGAGGAAGCGGCGGAAGCCGCGCTCGCAGCAGCGCACCACGGCGCGGGCCAGCGAGTCGGGCCCCTCCGGCGGGAACCCCTCGGCGTCGATCACCAGCACCTTGCCGGCGTCGCCGGCGGGGAGCGGCGAGCCGTGGGCGAGGAACGCGTAACCGGGGTGGCCGCCGCGGCCGACCGGCTCGAGCGCCCGCGCCAGGCTCGCCTCCGCCATGGCGACGAGGCAGCTCCGCTTCATCTCGCCGGTGGGGACGCGGCGGTCGATCAGCCAGGTGAGCGTCTCGAGCGCCGGCGCGAGCCCGGCGCCGGTCGCGCTCGCCTCGACGCCGCCGAGGAACTCGCGCACGTCGTCGTAGCCCCAGCGCGGCAGGCGGCGCCGCAGCTCCGCGGTCAGCGTCTCGGGCGCGAGGCCGAGGCCGGCGAGCTGCCAGGGCGTCTGCGGGCCGGAGCCCTCGCCCAGCTCCGCGACGCCGTGGAGCGAGGGCGCCGCGGCGGCCGGCCGGCGCTCCGGGTCGGGCTCGATGCGGCGGCCGAACTTGTCGGTGCAGACGAGCTCCGAGCCATGCCCGTTGCCGTCGCGCACGTTGAAGATGAACGCGCCGCCGTCGGTGTGGCTGCCGCCGCGCGCGTTCCAGTAGAGGTCGGCGCGGGGCCAGAAGCGGGGGTCGCTCGCCGCCATGCTGGCGAGCGCGGCGTCGATCGCCTGCTTCTCCGAGGCGGCGAAGCCGACGGCGGCCTCGCCGCGCTGCATCGCGAACACCTGCGGCCGCAGCATCGAGGTGTCGGTGATGCCGACGAGCCGGTACTCCCCTTCCGCGGCGTCCGCCTGGGCGATGAGGAAGAACCACGGCCCGTCCGGCGAGCCATGCATGTGCACCGACTGCAGCATCTCGTAGACGCGCCGCTTGTCGGAGGGGAGCTGCGTGAAGTCGCGCTCGGTGGTCGGCGCAAGCGCCTCGATCACGTACTCGAGCGGGTAGCCGTAGACGCGGTGCAGCAGGTCGAACACCAGCACCGCGACCTCGGTGTCGGTGAGGAACAGCGGGTAGATCCGGCGCTGCGCGAGGTACGACGCGATCGAGGCGTAGTTGGCGAAGTCGCCGTTGTGGACCAGCGCCTCGTGCATGCCGATGAACGGGTGCGCGCCGCCCGGGTGCCACACGCGGCCCTTGGTCGGGTAGCGGTGGTGGCCGATCCAGACGTGCGCCGGGAAGTCCTCGAGGCGGTAGTAGCGCACCACGTCGTCGCCGTAGCCGACCAGCTTCAGCACCAGCAGGTTCCTGCCGTGCGAGAGCACGAACGCACGCTTCTCGCCGGTCGAGGCGTACATCGCCCGGTTGAGGCGGTAGCTGTTCTGGTACACGACCTCGTCCTCGGCGCGCGCGGCCTCGGACGCATCGAGGCCGTGCTCGCGCATGAAGGCGTCGCGCACCTCGGGCCGCACGCGGACGAAGTAGACCAGCACCTTCGGCGGCGCCACCTCGAGTCCGGGGAGCGCCCGGTGGTCGATCAGCGACGGCATCGTCATCGCGTGGTCGACCGCGAACACCGGGCGGATGAACTCCGCCTCGAGCTGCGCCCGCGCCCCCTCGTCGAGCAGCGCGACCGCGAGCAGGTAGTCGGCGTGGAGCGTCGCACGGTCGACGCCGAAGAACGCCGGGTCGAGGCCGACCGCGGCGATGCCGCCGCCCTTGCCGTTGCCGCGGTTGCGCATCTGCGCGAGCGCCTGGAGCAGGTGGCGCCCCGCCACCGGCACGCTCGCCGCCATGCCGATCACGCCGCAGCCGCCCTCCGCGTCGGCCTTGTGGCGGTTCGGCCCGGACGAGTCGGCCAGGCCCTCGCGTGAGGCGAGCAGCGCGCGGACGAGCGCCTCGCGGTTCATCGCGCCGCCTCCCGCTCGCGGTAGACGAGCAGGTCGGTGCGGCCGCGCAGCTCGCGGACGCTGCGCAGCCCGAGCCGGCGCACGATCTCGACGAGCTGCGCCTGGAACGAGCGGTAGAGGGCGTCGAGGCGCGCGGCGCCCCACTCCGGGTCGAGCAGCTGCTGCAGCTCGGGGTCCGTGGTGGTGAGCCCGAACGGGCAGCCGCGGCCGCGCTCGCAGTTGGAGCAGCGGGTGCAGCCGATCGCCACCAGCTCGCTGGTGCCGAGGATGCAGCCGTCGGCGCCGAGGGCGATGACCTTGGCGATGTCCCAGGCGGTGCGGATGCCGCCCGAGGCCATCAGCGTGACCTCGTCGCGGATCCCCTCGGCGATCAGGAAGCGGTGCACCTTGGGGATCGCCAGCTCGATCGGCATCGCGATGTTCTTCTTCGCGATCTCGGGCGCCGCGCCGGTGCCGCCGTAGCCGCCGTCGATGTGGATGATGTGCGCTCCGGCGTAATACGAGCCGACCGCCACCATGTCGACGTCGGTCGGCGTCGACACCTTGACCGAGACCAGCGCGCGGTCGTTCACCGTCTTGATCCAGTCGATGTGCTTCTTGTGGTCCTCGACCGAGTACACCGAGTGGAACGGGAACGGCGAGAACAGGCTCACCCACGGCACGCTCTCGCGCATCTGCGCGACGACGGTGGTCGCCTTGTCGCCGAGGAGGTGGCCGCCGAGCCCGGGCTTGGCGCCCTGCGCGTACTTGAACTCGACGATCGGCGCCGCCTGGATCGTCTCCTCGCGCACGCCGAACATCCCGGTCGCCACCTGCGTGATGACGTGCTCCTTGAGCGGCAGCAGCGACGCCGGGTAGCCGCCCTCGCCGGTCGAGGTGAACGTGCCCCACGCCTTCGCGTTGATCGCCCGCGCCAGCATCACCCGCTCGCTCACCGAGCCGAACGACATGCCCGCGCCGTACCACGGCACCGGGATCTCCAGCTTGCGGTCGTACGGGCGCCGGTTCAACGGGATCGAGGTGTCGATCGCCTCGCCCTCCGGCGTCCAGGCGGCGCGCGGCCGGAACGCGAAGTCGAGGCGGTCGAAGCCGCCGCCGGAGCGGCCGACGCGGTACTCCAGGCCGTTTTCGGGGGGCCGGCCGTCGCCGGCCTGGTGCCAGGTGGCGAGGATCAGGTCGGGGGTCCAGCGCGCGTCGCCGAGCGCCGGCGGACGGCCGTGCTCGAGCGTCGGCCAGACCTCGAAGCCGCGGTGGATCGCCGCCTCGTGCTTGGCGACGATCGCGGCCTCGACGCTCGCGCCGGGGTCTGCGCCGTGGCCGTGCTCGCGCACCGGCTCGGCCATCACGGTCGGCGCCGCCGGGCGGTGGACCGTCGTCCGTTCGCCGGTCGCACCCGAGCCGCTCGACGCGGCGCCCGGGCGCGGGCCCGGCGCGGTCGTGGCGGTGCGCGCGATCCCCTCGAACGCCTCGCGCTCGAGCTCGGGCTGGAGCATGCAGCGGCCGAGCTCGCCGCGCAGCCGCCGCACCTCGCGCAGCCCCATCGCGCCCATCACCTCGAGCAGCTGGTCGCGCCACGACGCCGCCAGGTTGGCGAGGCGCTGCGCCGCCCACGCCAGCGGCAGGCGCGGGAACGAGACGCGCGCGGTGTCGCGCTCGACCACCTCGCCGTCGAAGCGCGCCTGCAGCGCGACCCACAGCGCGGTGTCGAGGCCGACCGCGTCGACGCCGGAGATGATCGCCTTCGGCACGTGCTCGGCCTGCACGACGCCGCCGCTGCCGAGCAGCGTCACTTCCTCGCGCACGCCCGCCTCGACCAGCCGCCGGTGCGCCTCCTGGAACAGCTCCATCGCGAACCGGCCCGCGACCCGCCCGTGGTAGTTCGCGGTGAGGTGGAAGACGCGCACGCCGCGGCGCTGGAGCGCGAGCACGTCGTCGTCGGCCCGGACGCGCACGCCGACGATCGCGCCGGGGAGCCGCCGTCGCGTCTCGGCGAACCACGCCTCGTCCCAGCCGGCGAGGAAGAGCAGCCGCGGCGGGCTCGGGAGCCCAGCGAGGAGGCCGCCCTCGCCCCGCGCCACCAGCGGCGCGACGTGAGGGCCCGCGAGGCCGAGCTTCGCCGCCAGCGCCAGCGGGACGATCGCGAGCGTCTCGACCCGGCCGGCGGCCTCCGCCATCGCGCGCGCCACCGCCGGCGCGTCCGCACCCGCCGGCGGCAGGTCGAAGACGAACGGCACCGGCAGCGGCACCACGCTCGGCGTCGGGCCCGTCACCCGCCCGTCCGCCTCGAAGCGGAGGAACGACGGGCGCTCGCCGATCTCCACCGCGGTGGAGATGAACTCGCGGCCGTGGATGCCGTCGCGGGTCGGGCGCACGATCTCCGACATGTCGGTCCACATCGCGTCCCAGCCCTCGCCGCCGAACTCGCCGCGGTAGCCGGCGCCGCGCACCGGCACGTGGCCGCTCCCCGCCTCGTAGTTGATCGTGTCGACGTAGTCCGGCTTGAGGTAGCCGTCGCCGAGGCGGGCGCGCGCCGGGTTGGGCAGGATCGTGATGATCTCCGGGTACTGCACGGTGCAGCGCATGCAGCCGACGCACTTCGAGTGGATCGGCGCGAGCCCCCCGACCGGCCGGCCGTAGACGCCGTACACGCACGGGCGGGAGAGCGCGACCGGGAGCTTGACCTTGGGGTCGAGGATCTCCTTCAGCACCATCGCGACGAGCCGGTGCTTCCTGACCTTGACGCGGAAGCGGGAGGGGTGGCGGACGATCTCGGCGGTCGGCTGCACCGCGATGTGGTAGCGGTGGTAGGCGGCGCGGGTCTCCGGCCCCTCCTCCGGCACCGCGACGTGCAGGCCCGCCCGGTCGCCCGCCCCGCCCGCTGCGCCGCCGCGATCGCCCGCACCGAACGCGTTCGCCTCCGCCATCCGTCGCACCCCCTCCGTTCGGCCCGTCCCGGCCTCGTCGTGCTCCCGATCCGTTGTCAGAGCTGAACCGGTCTCCCGCGCCCACCACGGCCAACGCCCGCTGCGTTTGGCGTATTCTCAGCAGCGGAGGCGCCGCTGTCAAGCGGATTCCTGCAGATTGACGAGCGAACTTGTGTCACTCTGCAAGAACTCAGTCGTCACTCCGGTGCGCGCCACGCGACCAGGCGGCCGCGCAGGCGCTCCGCCAGCGGCGCGAGCAGCGCGGCCGCCCGGCCGGGCTCGAGCGGCGGGAGGTGCGCCAGCACCAGGGCGCCGCAGGTGAGGCGCGGGGCCAGCGCGAGCAGGTCCTTGAGGTGGACGTGCTTGGCCAGCCGCGCCGGCAGGACCCGGTTCTCCTCGACGAACGTGCACTCGAGGATCGCCACCTCGGCGTCGAGCAGGGCGGGATCGGCCTCGAACGGCGCGGCGCTGCCGTCGCCGGCGTAGGCGACGAGCGGGCGCGGGTCGCCGTCGCGGCGCAGCGACCAGCCGAGCGCGGGCACGCCGTGGTCGGCGGCGAACGCGGTGGCGGTCGCGGAAGCCAGCTCGACCCGGTCGCCGGGCGCGGCGCCGACGATCGCCGCAGCGAGGTCGAGCCGCTTGCGCACCGACTCCATCCCGGGCAGCAGCGCGAGCGCCTCCCGCAGCCGCGGCGCAATCGGCTCCGGCACCACCACCTTGGTCGGCTCGCCGGTGTGGAAGCGCGCCCGCACGTTGAGGTAGGACAGGATGCCGGAGAGGTGGTCGAGGTGGCCGTGCGAGAGCAGCACGGCGGGCTGCGCCGCGAGCGTCGGCGACATCCGCCCGAGGTCGAGCGCGACGCCGAGCTCGGGCAGCGCGAACGCGGTCGCGCGCGCCGCGACCGAGGTGCCGCGCAGCGTGAGCGGGCCGAGCCGCAGCTCGAGCTCGGCCGGGAGGCCGTCGCTGACGACCTCGGGAAACTGAATCTCGGTCATGGCCGCCCCGTCACGCGGACTAGAATACGTCCCCCGCGGCGCCGGTTCTCGCGGCATCGGGGGCGGCAGCGGTCGGGCCGGCGGGGGAGCACCCCGCCCGGGCGGCGGGTTCGGAGGCGCGAATGTGCGGGATCTTCGGCATCGTCTACGCGAGCGAGCAGCCGCTCGGCGAGGTGCTCACCGGCGCCGCGAGGCGGCTCGCCTACCGCGGCTACGACTCGGTCGGCGCCGCCGCGGTGGGCGCGGACGGCGCCATCGACCTGCGCAAGGACGTCGGGAAGGTCGACGACGTCGCCGCCAAGCTGCGCTTCGCCGAGCTCTCCGGGCTGCGCGGCATCACGCAGCTGCGCTGGGCGACGTTCGGCGCGCCGTCGGTGCCCAACGCCCAGCCCCACCTCGACTCGCACGGCACCATGGTGGGCGCGCACAACGGCAACGTGGTCAACAACGCGGAGCTGCGCCGGGCGTTCATCGCCGAGGGGATGACGGTGCGCGGCACCAACGACGGCGAGTCGTGCGTCCACGCCGTCGAGCGCCACGCCGCGCGCGGTCTCGATCTGCCCGAGGCGGTGCGTGCCGCCTACGGCGACCTCGCCGGCGACTTCGCCTTCGTCGTCACCGACCGCGCCGCCAACCGCCTGGTCGCGGTCAAGAAAGGCTCGGGCCTGGTGATCGGCATCGGCGACGGCTTCACCTGCTGCTCCTCCGACCTGCCCTCGATCCTCCCTCTCACCCGCAACGTCCTGCCGGTCGAGGACGGCGAGCTGGTGGTGCTCGAGCCCGGCGGCGCGCGCCTCTACCACGTCGCCGACGGCAGCGAGGTGCTGCGCCACGCCAAGCTGGTGAGCGAGGACATGGGCAGCTCGGAGAAGGGTGGCTACCCGCACTTCATGCTCAAGGAGATCCACGAGCAGCCGTCGACCGCTCGTGAGCTCCTCCACTTGCTCGAGGCCTCCGAGCACCTGCCGCGCATGGTGGCGGAGCTGCGCGGCGCCGACCGCCTCTTCCTCGTCGGCTCCGGCTCGTCCTATCACGCCTGCGTCGTCGGCTCGACGTTCTGGGCCCGGCTCGGCTGCCAGCTCGCGATCCCGGTCCTGCCGCAGCAGTTCATCGAGCAGTACGGCCCCGCGCTGCGCAGCGGCGACGTCGCGCTCTACGTCTCGCAGAGCGGCGAGACCAAGGACGTGCTCAACGCGATCAACCTGGCGACGCCCAAGGGCGTGCGGCCGCTAGGCTTGGTCAACGTGCTCGGCTCGACGCTGACCCGCAAGGTCGACGTCTACCTGCCGCTCGCCTGCGGCTGGGAGATCTCGGTGCCGGCGACCAAGACCTATACCAACCAGGTGATCGCCCTGATCGCGCTCGCCGCGGCGGTGGGCGGGCAGCCGGTCGAGGAGCTCGACGCCGCGCCAACCTGGATCGAGCGCGCGATCGCCCGCACCGACGCGCCGATGGCCGCGCTCGCCCGCGAGTTCGTCGGCTGCGACCGACTCTTCATCCTCGGCTACGGCCTCGGCCACGGCGTCGCGCTCGAGGGCGCGCTCAAATGCAAGGAGGTCACCGGGCTGCCCTGCGAGGGGATGTTCTCCTCCGAGTTCAAGCACGGCCCGCTCGCGATGGTCGAGGAGGACACGCCGGTGTTCTTCACCGCGCCGCCCTCGGGCGCCGAGATGCTCACCAACCACGTCACGGAAGTCACCTGCCGCGGCGGCCACGCCACCGTGCTCGCGGGGCCTCACCCCGGGCTGAAGGCCGAGGCGTCGCAGTTCATCGCCCTGCCGGTCGGCTCCGACCTCGAGTACGCGATCGCCGGCGCGGTGCCGTTCCAACTCCTCGCCTACCACCTCTCGGTCGCCCGCGGCATGAACCCGGATTACCCGCGGAATTTGTCGAAGACCTTGACTGTGGACTGAAAAGGCGTGGCCGGTGGCCGGTGGCCGGTGGCCGGTGGCCGGTGGCCGGTGGCCGGTGGCCGGTGGCCGGTGGCCGGTGGCCGGTGGCCGGTGGCCGGTGGCCGGTGGCCCGACCCCCGCCCGGCCAAAGGGCACCTCGCGGTCACTGGCTTGTGATTCGGCGCTCGATTCCGCGACGAGACCGACCTCGACGCTCACAGCCGTAGGCCCCTTGGCCCGCGCCTCAGAAACTCCAGGACCGTGACACGACCCGATGGCTCAGTCGGAGGCTCCGAGGGAGGTGCGGAGGCGCTCGAGCCGATCGGCGAGGTCGGCGACGCGGGCTTCGAGCTGCGCCAACCGGTCCGCGAGCGTGCCGGCCGGCGCGGCGGAGCGCGGCGCCGACGCGCTCGGAACCTCGCCAGCGATCAGATGCGTCCAGCGGGATTCCTTGCGCCCGGGCTCGCGCGCGAGGGCGGCGACAAACGGCTCCGCCTCGCCCGCGAGC
>DATIYW010000067.1:0-2326 GCA_035517415.1 Thermoanaerobaculaceae bacterium | reverse complement strand
GCGACTATTCCGGTCCCGGGGATTCGAACCGCCCTCGGCCCGCCACGCCGCAGCACCGCTCCGCAGGCGCTACCATGGAGGCGGGCGAGAGCGCGACATGAAGATCGCAACCTGGAACGTGAACTCGGTGCGGGCGCGGCTGCCGCGGGTGCTCAGCTGGCTCGAGCGCCGCCGGCCCGACGTCGCCTGCCTCCAGGAGATCAAGGTGGTCGAGGAGGACTTCCCGACCGCCGAGTTCGCCGCGCTCGGCTACCGCCACGTCGCCTTCGGCCAGAAGACCTACAACGGCGTGGCGATCCTCTCGCGCGAGGAGCCGGCCGAGGTGACGCGCGGGCTCCCCGACGACCCGCCGGATGCCGAGCGACGCGTGCTTGCCGCCACCGTCGGCGGGGTGCGCGTCGTCAACGTCTACTGCCCCAACGGCGGCGAGATCAACTCCGACAAGTACGCCTTCAAGCTGGTGTGGTTCCGCCGCCTGCGCGCCTTCCTCGACGCCGCCTTCGACCCCCGCGCCGAGGTGCTGATCTGCGGCGACTTCAACATCGCCCCGGAGGACCGCGACGTGTGGGACCCGGAGGCGTGGCGCGGCCAGACGCTCTTCTCCGAGCCCGAGAAGGCCGTGCTCCGGGAGCTGACCGCGTGGGGCCTGGTCGACACGCTCCGGCTCCATCGCCCGGAGGCCGGCGTGTACACCTGGTGGGACTACCGAATGGGCGCGTTCCACCGCGGCTGGGGGCTGCGCATCGACCACCTGCTGGCGACCCCGCCGCTCGCCGCCCGCTGCAGTGGCGTCGAGGTCGACCGCGACGAGCGCAAGGGCGAGAAGCCCTCGGACCACGCCCCGGTCGTCGCCACCTTCCGCGACCGCGACGCCTGACGCCGACCCCGCACCCGACGCGCACCCGGTTCATCGCCCCGAGCGCGGCAAGCGCCGGCACCGCAGACAGCCGATCCGTTGGCGTCGGTGGGCAGAACGCGGCCCGTGGCCCGGGTCGACCCTCGCGGGGTCTTCCCGGCCCACGGGCCACTGACCACCGATCACGTCGTCGCTACTTCTGCGCCAGCTCCTTCGCGAACGCGCCGCGGGTGCGGTTGCGGATCGGCGCCCAATCGGGCTGCGCCGGCGGGTGCTGCTCGTAGAGCTTCATCACCTCGGCGATGGCGCGGTCGAGCTGCGCGTCCGTGCCCTTGGCGAGGTCCTGCGGCAGGTTCTCGACGACGATGTCGGGGTCGACGCCGTGGTTCTCGATCGCCCAGCCCTTCTTTGGTTCGTTCCAGGCGCTCTCCGGCTCGGTGAGGAGCCCGAGGTCGACGAGCGGCCGGATGTTGTTGATCCCGATCACGCCGCCCCACGAGCGCATGCCGATGACCGGCGCCAATTTCTCGATCTGCACCGCGGCCGGGAAGATGTCGCCGTCGGAGCCCGCGAACTGGTTGGTGACAACCACGAACGGGCCGTTGAGGGTCCGGTACGGGTAGGTGTTGATCCCGCCGCCGCGGGCGCGGCCGAACGCGTCGACCTTGCGGCGCAGGCGTTCGAGGATGATCTCCGACACCCACCCGCCGCCGTTCCAGCGCACGTCGATCACCATCCCCGCCTTGGTCAGCTGCGCGGGGTACCAGGTGTTGAACTCCGTCATCCCGTCCGCCTGCATGTTGGTCAGGTGGAGATACCCGATCTTGCCGCCGGTCTTGGCCGCGACGACCTCGCGATTGCGGCGCACCCAGTCGGCGTAGCGCAGGTCGTGATCGTTGTCGATCGGGCGCACAACCACGTCCCGAGCGCCCTCGGTCGACGGTTTGGAGTTGACGGTGAGCACGACGTCCTTGTCGGCCAGGTCCTCGAACGCCGCGAAGAACGGCTTTCCCTTGGCGAACGGCCGGTGGTTCACGGCGAGGATGTAGCTTCCCTCGCCGACGCCGACGCCGGGCTCCTCCAGCGGCGAGCGCACGTTGTCTGCGGGGTCGCCGCGGTAGACGCGGGTCACCTTGTACGCGTCGCCCTCACGCGCAACGTCGGCGCCGAGCAGGCCGGTCGAGACGTGCTGCGGCCTCACGCCGGGGTCGCCGCCGAAGACGTAGGTGTGCGAGGTGTTGAGCTCGGCGATCATCTCGCCGATCAGATCGGACAGGTCGCTGCGGCTCGCCACGCGGGGCAGCAGCGTGGCGTAGTGGGCGCCGATCGCCTTCCAGTCGAGTCCGGCCATGTTGGCATCCCAGTAGAAGTCGCGCTCCTGCCGCCACGCCTCCCAGAAGATCTGCGACCACTCCTCGCGCGGGTCGAGCTCGACCACCGCGCCGGCAAGTGAGACCTTCGCGTCGCCGG
>DATIYW010000066.1:0-17810 GCA_035517415.1 Thermoanaerobaculaceae bacterium | reverse complement strand
GACCTCGACCAGAAGGCCGGCAAGAACGACGAGGCGCTCACCGCGACCGAGAAGTGCCTCGCGATCAAGCCGAACTTCCCGCAATGCCTCGCACTCGGGATGAACGCCGCGCAGGGCAAGAAGGACAAGGCGTTGTACGAGAAGTACGCGACCGCGTACAAGGAGGCCAACCCCTCCGACCCGGTCGTGTTCTTCAACGAGGCGGTGACCTACCTCAACAAGGGCGACGACGCGAAGGCCAGGCCGCTGCTCGAGAAGGCGCTCGAGGCGGATCCCAAGTACGCCGACGCGATGTTCCAGCTCGGAATGGTGCTCTTCCGCAGCGGTGACACGGCGAAGGCGAAGGACCTGCTGCAGAAGTTCATCGAGGCCGCGCCCAACCACAAGGAGGCGCCGACCGCGAAGGAGATGCTGAAGTACATGTAGGGGCGTGTCGCCACCCCGGCGCTTGACCGATCCAGTGATACCGCGGCGGCCTCACCGGCCGCCGCATGTCGTCTCGTCGATTCGCCGGCGCCGGCCGGCGTCCGGCGAGCCAGAGCGGACTTCGCCCTTTGGCCGGGTTCGCTCCGGCCGGCGCTACTCCGGGACGTCGAACGGCGTCTGCTCGCGCGTCTCGACGACGCGGTTCGCCTCGTCGACCAGCACGACGCGGGCGCGGTGGCGGGGGACCTCCTCGCGGTCGAGCTGGCAGTAGGTCGCGACGATGACGAAGTCGCCGACCTCGGCGAGGTGCGCGGCGGCGCCGTTGATCCCGACCTCGCCGCCGCCCGGCGTGCCGGCCAGGCAGTAGGTGGTGAAGCGCGTGCCGCGGGTGATGTTGTAGACGTCGACCTGCTCGAGCGGGAGGAGGTCGGCGGCGGCGAGGACGTCGCGGTCGATCGTGATCGAGCCGACGTAGTCGAGGTCGCGGCGGGTGACGCGGGCGCGGTGGATCTTGGCGCGCAGGAACGGGCGCAGCATCATCGGGCCTCCACTTCCAGGTTGTCGATCAGGCGCGTTGCACCGACGCTGGCGGCCACCGCGAGGAGCACGCGGTCCGCGACCACCTCGAGCGGCTCGAGCGTGTCCGGGTCCGCCGCCGCGGCGTACTCCAGGCGCACGAGCTCCTCGCGCGCGATCTCGCCGGCGATCGCCGCCTCGATGGCGCGGGCGGAGCGCTCGCCCGCCCGCACGCTCTCGGCGCCGCGTCGCAGCGCGCGGGAGAGCGCGAGCGCGGCGCGCCGCTCGGCGGCGGAGAGGTAGCGGTTGCGCGACGACATCGCGAGGCCGTCGGGCTCGCGAACCGTCGGCGCGACGACGACGCGGACCGGGAAGTCGAGATCGAGCGCCATGCGGCGGATGACCGCGGCCTGCTGCGCGTCCTTGGCGCCGAAGATCGCGACCTCGGGCTGCACGATGTTGAACAGCTTCGCCACCACCAGCGCGACGCCGCGGAAGTGGCCCGGCCGCCGCGCGCCGCACAACCCGGCGGCGAGCGCGGGGAGGTCGACGACGGTCGAGGTCGGACGCGGGTAGAGCTCCTTGACGCCCGGCGCGAACAGCAGCGCGGCGCCCTCGGCCGCGAGCGCGGCGCGGTCCGCCTCGAGGTCGCGCGGGTAGCGCTCGAAATCCTCGCCCGGCCCGAACTGGGTCGGGTTGACGAACACACTCGCCCACACCTCGTCGGCGAGCTCGCGCCCGCGCCGGACGAGCGCGAGGTGGCCGGCATGGAGCGCGCCCATGGTCGGCACGAATGCGACGCTCCTCCCCTCGCGGCGCAGCTCCGCGCGCCGGGCGCGCACGGCGGCGATCGTCGTCACGGTCAGCATGCGTCTCTCCCTTCTACCGCGGCGGCGAGCGCCTCGGCGAGCCCGGGCGGCGAGGGGTAGCACTCCGTCTCCGCCGGGTAGCGCCCGGCGCGGACGTCGGCGGCGAACTCGCCGATCGCGCGCTCGGCGAGGGCGCCGAGCTCGGCGTAGCGGCGGACGAAGCGCGGCAGCGGCGGCGCCGAGAGGCCGAGCAGGTCGGCCCAGACCAGCACCTGCCCGTCGCAGTCGGACCCCGCGCCGATGCCGATCGTCGGGATCGCGAGCGCGCGCGTGATCGCGGCGCCGAGCGGCGCCGGGATCGCCTCCAGCACGAGCAGGAACGCGCCGGCGTCCTGGAGCGCCCGCGCCTGGTCGACGAGGGAGAGCGCGACCGCCAGCTCGCGGCCCTGGACGCGGTAGCCGCCGAGGCGGTGGAGCGACTGCGGGGTGAGGCCGAGGTGGCCGACCACCGGCACGCCGGCGGCGGCGATCGCCGCCACCTCGGCGGCGCGCGGCCCCTCGAGCTTGACGCCGCCGGCGCCGCCCTCCCCCACCAGCCGGCAGGCGTTGCGCACCGCCTCCGGCACGCTCACCTGGAACGACCCGAACGGCATGTCGGCGACGAGCAGCGCGCGCCTGACGCCGGCGGCGGCGGCGCGGGTGTGGTGCACCATCTCGTCCATCGTCACCGAGAGCGTGTCGCGCCGGCCGAGGATGGCCATCGCCAGCGAGTCACCGACCAGCACGACGTCAACCCCGGCGCGGTCGGCGAAGCGGGCCGACGGCTCGTCCGAGGCCGTGACCATGACCAAGCGGCGCCGGCCCTTCGACGCCGCCAGCTCTGGCGCCGTGACGGGCTGCGTGGACACCGCGGGTCGTCCCACCCTCGGCCGGGAGGTGGCGCGAGCGCCGGGCCTTCGACCGCGAACCGCTGTCCTGTTCTTTTCCATCGGTCCCTCCGGGCCGACGGATCCGGATGGAGCCGGGTCGCCGTCGCGTTCCGATCGGCGCCGCTCCGCTGCTTCCTGGCGGGCGATTCCCTGCTGCCCGTCTCGGTCCTAGCCGGATCCGAGCGGTACGTACACCTGCGTCCCCTGCCGGGTCCGCGCGATCTGCATCACGAGGTTGTCGAAGTCCTCCGGGTTGTTGACGAAGTCGATCTCGTCGGTGTTGACGACGAGCAGCGGCGTCTCCGTGTAACGGAAGAAGAACCCGTTGTAGGCGTCCTTGAGGCGCACCAGGTACTCGGGGTCCATGCCGCGCTCGAACTCGCGCCCGCGCATGCGGATCCGCTTCATGCACGTGTCCACGCTCGCCTCCAGGTAGATGACCAGGTCGGGGCGCGGGAGGCGGGCCGTCAGCAGACGATAAAGCCGGTCGTAGAGGCGGAATTCCTCGTCGTCGAGGTTCATGCGGGCGAAGATGCGGTCCTTCGGCATGGTGTAGTCCGCCACGACCAGGCGGGTGAACAGGTCCATCTGCGCGAGCTCGACGTGCTGCTGGTGGCGCGACAGCAGGAAGAAGAGCTGCACCTGGAAGGCGGCGCCGGCGCGGCCGCGGTAGAACGGCTCGAGGAACGGGTTGGTCACGTCCTCGAGCACCTTCACGCCCTCGAAGCGCGACGCCAGGAGCTCGACCAGTGAGGTCTTGCCGACGCCAATGGGTCCCTCGATCGCGATGTGGCGCGCCGCGAGTTGGACATCGCTCATGCGCGGACAATCATATCAAGGAGGTAGAGCGCGAACATCAGGACCGAGAGGATGCCGTTGGCGGTGAAGAAGGCGGTGTCGAGCCGCTCCAGCTTGCCGGGAGCGACGAGCGAGTGCTGCCAGACGAGCAGCACGCATGCCGCGACGACGCCGAGCCACAGCCCCCATCCCGCCCCGACCAGCGCCGCGAACGCGGCGAAACCTGCCGCCGCGACCGCGTGGAGCAGGCGCGCGACGCCGATCGCGCGCCCCGCGCCGAGGCGTGCCGGCAGCGAGCGGAGCCCCCGCTCGCGGTCGACCGGCTCGTCCTGCAGCGCGTAGAGCACGTCGAAGCCGGCCACCCAGGCGGTGACGGCGAGCGCCAGGACGAACGGCGGGACGCCGAACTCGCCGCGCACGGCGAGCCAGGCGCCGACCGGCGCGATGCCGAGGCCGAGGCCGAGCCAGAGGTGGGAGAGGGTGGTGAAACGCTTGCTGTAGGAGTAGCCGAGCACCCAGGCGAGCGCGACCGGCGAGAGCGCGAGGCAGAGCGGGTTGAGCCGCCACGCCGCGAGCAGCAGCGCGGCGCAGCCGCCCGCCACCAGCGCCCACGCGAACGAGCGCGGCAGCCGGCCGGAGGGCAGCGCCCTATCCGCGGTGCGCGGGTTGGCGGCGTCGATGGCGTGGTCGGCGAGGCGGTTGAACGCCATCGCCGCGGTCCGCGCCCCGACCATCGCGAGCAGGATCCAACCCACCACCGGCCACCGCGGGAGGCCGCGCGCGGCCGCCAGCGCGGCGATCAGCGCGAACGGCAGGGCGAACGCGGTGTGGACGAACTTGACCAGCTCCGCCGCCTCGGCGATTGGTCGAACCGCCCTCACGCGCCGGCCTTCCAGCGCAGGTCGTCCCTTCGCGGCGGCAGCCCGAGCAGGTCGAGCAGCCGCATGCAGTAGTGGTCGGCGAAGCGGCGCATCTCGTCGCCGCCGAGGTAGAACGCGGGCACCGGCGGCACCACGATCGCGCCGGCGTTGGTCAGGGTCAGCAGCGCCTGCAAGTGGATCGCCGAGAGCGGGCTCTCGCGGAAGCCGAGCAGCAGCGGCCAGCGCTGCTTGAGCGCGATGTCGCCGAGGCGCTGGCCGAGTCCGCGCGAGACGCCGGCGGCGAGCGAGCCTGCGGTCGAGGCGGAGCACGGCAGGATGACGACGCCGCGCAGGATGTGTGAGCCCGACGCGATCGGGGCGGCGAGGTCCGCCTCGGCCCAGGTGCGGAGCTTGGCGCGCGCCGCCGCCGACAGCTCCAACCCGGCGGCGAACCCCGACCCGCTGGCGCGCTCCTTGCCGAGCTCGTCGGCGATCACCAGCCGCGCGCCGTCGGAGATCACGACGTGGAGGGCGGAAACCTCGGGGAGCTCCGCCGCCAGCTCCGCGAAGCGGACCGCGAGGCGCGTGCCGCTCGCGCCCGTCACCACCAGAGCGAGTTCACCTGCCACGGCTTGCCTCCAGGCGGCGCACCATCTCCAGGCGCCACCGCCCATCCTCGCGGAAGCGGCGCAGCACGCCGAATCCCTCTCCCCGGTAGAGACGCCGTGCGTGGAGGTTGGCGGCGTCCACCTCGAGCGTCAGCCACGCGGCGCCCGCCGCCCGCGCGCGTGCGATCGCGTCGCGCAGCAGCCGCCGGCCGTAGCCGCGCCGGCGGTGGTCGGGGTGGACCGCGAGCGAGGCGAGCGACGCTGGCCCCCCGCCCACGAGCAGCGCGCTCGCCGCGACGATCGTGCCCGACCGCCGCAGCACGACCGTGACCCATCCCGGCTCGGCGACGGCGTCCCGCCACGCCCCGGCGGGCCAGGCGTCGGCGCGAAAGCAGAGCCGGTCGAGCGCGACGAGCGGCACGAGGTCGGCGAGGCCGGCCGCGCCGAGCGACACACCGTCGGAGGTGTCGACGGTCTCGTCAGGTGTAAGGACTTTCGTACACGCCATCGCCGTGCTCCTGCCGGCCACCGGGCTTCGAGCTGACAGAGAAGCTTACCACTGCGGTGTCCGCAGCGGCTCTCAAGGAGCGCGGCTAATTCCATGATTCCACGTTACTTGTATCGCTCCTCGCAGATCTGGCACAGGGCTCGCTCTGCTTCTGGCCGGAGGCGAGCGATGGATCGAGGGCCGCAGCGAATGGACAGCGAGCGATTCGGCAGCACGCGCGGAGGCCGAGGCAAGGGCAGCGAACGGCAGCACGAACGAGGAAGGAGAGAGAGCATGGCGAAGCAGATCCTGATCGCAGTGATCCTGGCGGGTGTGCTGGCGGGCACGACCTGGGCCGCCCCCGCCGCGAACCCACAGGTGAACATCAACACGGCCTCGGCCAAGGAGCTGCAGCTCCTGCCGCGGATCGGGCCCGCCCTGGCGCAGCGGATCGTCGACTTCCGCGCCGCCAACGGGCCGTTCAAGGCCACGGAGGAGCTCGCCCGGGTGAAGGGGATCGGCGAGAAGAAGTTCGCCGTCCTCGAGCCCCACGTCACCGTCAGCGGCCCCACCACCTTGACCGAGAAGGTGAAGGCGCCGCGGGCGGCCAAGACCGCGAAGAAGCCGCAGAGCTGAGCGGCGCCGGCAAGGGACGAGGACAGGAGTCCAGCAACGAACCAACACACAAGGTGGCGTGGACGGGTGGGGGGCGGTGCGAACCGCCCCCTTCGTTCGGAGGACGGAGATGGCCGGGAATCGCGGGTTCTCGCTGATGGAGACGACGGTGACGGTGGGGTTGCTGGCGCTGGCGGCGACGGTGGCGATGCCGAACCTGTTCGAGGTGCGGCGCGACGTCGACCTCCACCGCCTCGCGCGGCAGGTGTTCGCCGACGCGGCGAACTGCCGCCTCGCCGCGCTCACGAGCTGTCGGAACGTCGGACTGGTGTTCGCCGAGCAGGACGGGCGCTGGTACTACACGCAGGTGATGGACGGCGACAACGACGGGGTCTCGCGCGCCGACTTCCTCAAGGGCGTGGACAAGCCGATCGGGCCGCGCATCTGGCTCGAGTTCCTGAGCGCCGGCACCCGCGTCGGCGTCCCGGTCGGCTGGCACGTGCCGGACCCCTCCGGCGACGGCTACCTGCCGGAGAACGGGCTGCGCATCGGCAACAGCGCGATCATCAGCTTCTCCAACGAGGGCCATGCCACGCCCTCGACCGTGTACTTCAACGACGGCCAGGACCGCATGCTGGCGATCCGCACCAACGGAGAGACCGGGCTCACGCGGGCGCTGCTGTGGCGGCGGGGTTGGAGCGCCTGGCGGCCGGTGACGCTGTGAGGACGGGCGCGCGGTCTCGCCGCAACGGGTCGGCGCCGCGCGGGCGGGGCGCGGCAACGGAGCGTCGCGCGGCCGGTCAACGCAGCGGGAAGCTGCCGCACGGCAGCACGAGCGCGTCCTCGTGCGACGAGCCACGCGGCACCGTGACGTCGCCGGCCACGACGCAGCGCCGCACCCGGCTCCCGGCGTCGATGATCGCGCCGGCGGTGACGACGCTGTCGCGCACGGCGGCCGCCGCGGCGACGCGGCAGCCGGCGCCGATCGCGGAGGCGACCACCTCGGCCCCCGGCGCGACGCGCGCGCTCGGGCCAACCCAGCTCACTCCGCCGAGCAGGGCGGCGACGAGCTCGCGGTAGGCCCCGGGGCTGCCGGCTTCCCGCCAGCTCCCCTGCACGCGCACGCCGAGCAACCTGCGCCGTCGGAGCAGCGCCTGCCACACCTCGCTCATCTCCGCGGGTGGCTCGGGCAGGCCGCGAACGACCTCCTCCCCGAGCGCCTGGAATCCGGTGAAGAGGAAGCGCTCGTCCGGTCCGGCGGCGCCCGGCGCGAGGAACGCCGCGACGTGGCCGGCGGGTCCGAGCACGACGGAGCCCCAGCGGCCCGGGTCGGGATGCGGCAACAGCGCGAGCACGACGGTGTCGCGCGCCACTGCGTCGATCACCGGCGCCAGCTCGAGGTCGGCCCAAACGTCGGCGTTGGCGACCAGGACCGGCCCCGGCTCGAAGTGGGCGCGGGCCGCGGCGACGCCGCCGGCGCCGCCAAGCAGCTCCGGCTCGCGCGAGAACCGCAACTCGGCGCCGCCGGCCGCGCGCGCCGCCGCCTCGACCTGGTCCGGGTGGCGGTGGAGGTTGACGACGGTCGGCCGGCAGCCGGCCCGCACGAGATGGTCGAGCGCGCTGGCGAGAAGCGGCCGGCCGAGCACCTCGAGCGCCGGCTTGGCCACGAACGTGCTGAGCGGCTCCATCCGCTCGCCGTGTCCCGCCGCCAGCAGCATGCCGTTCATCGCCGCCTCAGCGCCGCGCTAGCGCGCGTCCGCGTCGCCGAACACCATGTCCGCGGGCGCCCCGGGGTGCACGGCGCGGTACGCCTCCCAGAGGTCGAGGTAGGTGCCGCGCGCGGCGGTGGCGGGATCGAGCCCGAGCCGGCGGGCGGCGGGATGCAGCTTCGCGGCCTCGCCCTCGACCTCGACGAACGCGCCGGCCGGCGTGTCGTCGAGCGCGACCTTCAGGCCGTCGAACGACCACGACTCGCGCCGCTTCTGGTAGCGCCGCGCGGGAAAGAAGCCGAGGGCGGCGAGGATTGCGAGAGCGGCCTCGGGATCGGCGAGGCTGGTCTCGAGCTCCTCCCGGCTCTTGACGCCGTCGCGGAAGCGGGCGGGCTGCTTGAGCGTGAGGATCGTCGCGGCGCCGAAGCGGCGCAGGCGGAGGAGACGGCCGGCGCGCGCGAGTGCTCGGTCGGCGTCGTCGAGCACCCAGTTGTCCTCGAGGGCGGCGGGGTGGAGACGCGCCGCCCCCTGGGCGATCAGGCGCTGCCGGACCGGGTCGAGCGATCCGACCGGCAGCTTGATTTCCTCTTCCAGCATGGCCGTCCTCGCACCGCTAGTATAGGTGCGTGCGCGCCGTCGTCCTCGGCACCGCCGGCCACATCGACCACGGCAAGACCGCGCTCGTCAGGGCCCTGACCGGCGTCGACTGCGACCGCCTCCCCGAGGAGAAGCGCCGCGGCATCACACTCGTGCTCGGCTTCGCGCCGCTCGTCGATCCCGCGGGCGAGGTCGAGATCTCGTTCATCGACGTGCCCGGCCACGACCGCCTCGTCCACACCATGATCGCCGGCGCGGCCGGCATCGACCGGGTGCTGCTGGTGGTGGCGGCGGACGAGGGCGTGATGCCGCAGACCCGCGAGCACCTCGCCATCCTCGACCTCCTCGGCGTGCGCGGCGGCGTGGTCGCGCTCAACAAGTGCGACGCGGTGGACCCTGAGCTGCTCGCGCTACAGAAGGAGGAGCTCGAGGCGTTCCTCGCCTCCGGCCCGCTCGCGGCGGCGCCGGTGATCCCGTGCTCCGCCGCCACCGGCGAGGGCGTCGAGGCGGTTCGCGCAGCCGTGCTCGCCTGCGCGCGCGAGGCGGTGCGCCGGGAGAGCGAGCACCGGCCGTTCCGGCTGTCGGTGGACCGCGTCTTCACGCTGTCCGGTGCGGGCACGGTGGTGACCGGCACCGCGCACTGGGGGGCGGTGCGCGTCGGCGACGAGCTGGAATCGCTTCCCGGCGGGCTGCGGCTGCGGGTGCGCGGGCTGCAGGTGCACGGCAGCGACCGCGGCGAGGCGACGCAGGGCGAGCGCCTCGCGCTCCAGCTCGCCGGCGCCTCCGTCGCCGAGCTGCCGCGCGGCGAGCAGCTGTGCTCGCCGGGGCCATGGCGGGCGAGCCGCCGCCTGGCGGTGGACCTCCGTCTCCTGGCGGACGCGATCGCGATCGAGGAGGGCGACCGCGTCTGGCTTCACGTGCTTGCGGCGCGCGTGCCCGCCAAGGTGGAGCGCATCCACCCCGCCCCGCTCGTCGGCGGCGGGCGCGGCCGCGCGATCCTCCGTCTCGCCCGGCCCGTGTTCGCCGTCCCCGGCGACCGGGTGGTGCTGCGCCGCCCGTCCCCCGCGCTGACGCTCGGCGGCGGCGAGGTGCTCGACCCTGCCCCCCCGCGGTTGCGCCGCAAGCAGGCGGCGGCGCTCGAGGACCTGCCCCGGCCGTGGCCCGACCCGGGCGCGGCGCTGGCGCGCTGGGTCGCCGATCCCGGCGCGCCCGGCGCCGAGGTCCGCGAGCTCGCCGGCCGGCTCGGACTCGCCGAGCCAGCGCTGGCGGCGCCGCTCGGCCGGCTGCTGGAGGGGAGGGAGCTGATGCTGGCGCGCGCCGAGCCGCCGCACCTCGTGCACCGGAGCGCGGTCGCGGCCGTGCTCGACGCGGCTCGCACCGCGTTGAAGGCGGCCGGGAGCGAGGGGCTGCCGCTCGCCGAGCTGGCGTCGCGGCTCCTGCCCGAGCCGGCACAGCGCCTGCGCGAGTTCTACCTCGGCGAGCTGCGCCGGGGCGGCGTGATGCGCGAGACGGAGGGGCGGGTGTTCGCGGCCGACGCCGCGCCGGTCGAGGACGCGCTCGCCGCGCGCGTCGTCGAGTTCTACCGCGCCGCGGCGTTCGCTGCGCCGTCGCCGCAGGAGGCCGCGGCGAGCCTCGGCGCCGACCCGCGGGTGGTCGAGGGCCTGGTGCGCTCGCTGGTCGCCCGCAAGCGGCTCTCGCGCGTCGGCGGCAAGTGGATCGTGCACCGCGAGGCGCTCGACGGGATGATCGCGTCGCTGCGCGGGTGGGGCGTGGAGAGCTTCGACGTCGGCGCGTTCAAGGAGCGCTTCAGCGTCACGCGCAAGCTCGCCATCCCGCTGCTGGAGTGGCTCGACTCCGAGCGCGTCACTCGCCGGGAGGGTGAGCGGCGCCGGCTCCTGCCGCCGCGGCCGGGTTCGCCGGCTGGCGCGTGACGCGGATCGAGTCGGAGGAGAGGTCGCCGACCTCGACCTCGACCTCGCCGTCGACCTGGACCCACGACGCGGCTAACCCGTCCTTGCCCTGCGCCGGCCGGAACTGCCACCCCGCCATCGAGGTGAGCAACCAGTTGCGCAGCCCGTCCGGCCACGACAGGAAGACGACGCGCTGGCAGTGCCCGTCGGGACCGACCTGGGCGAGCAGCTTGAGAGGCTGGGACCAGGTGCGACCGTCGATGCGGGCGCGGAACCGCTTCGGGCTTGGCATCTGCTCGGCCTGGTCGGGCGGGGTCGCGGGGAGCGCGAGGTCCTGGGCGTCGGGCGTCGGCGCCGCGACGACGTCGGGCACCGGGGGCGTGGCGGGATCGGGCCGCACGCCCTGAGCCCGCACCACATGCCCACCCGTCACGCGTCCCTTGAGGTCGATCCCGATGAACGTCCACACCGGGACCGGCGTTCCGTGCGAGCGCGCCGGCGCGAACGTCGTCTCGAGGATCGCCTGCTGCAGCTCCGCGGCGAGCCACGGCCACGGCAGGCGGGTGAAGATCACCCGCCTGCAGACGCCCTCGCGGTCGACATAGGCGGAGGCCGTCGCCGCGAAGGTGTCGACGAACTTCTCCCGCAGCGGGCTCAGGTTGACGGCGGCGGGTGAGACCACCGTCGCAGCGAATGGATTGGTCGGCGGCACGGCGGGCAGCTCGAGCGGCACGCCGACCTGGAGGTCGACGTGCTGCTCCCAGGGCCGCTGGGCGCCGGCCGGCACCGCGAGCAGCACCATGAGGGGAACGATCAAGCGGCGCATGCGCTCATCTTACCCTTTCGCCGCCGCCCACGACACGCCGACGCCGATGTCCACCTTGAGCGGGACGCGCAGCGCGGCGGCGGACTCCATCACCTCGCGGGCGACCCGGCCGACCTCGTCGGCGGCGTCGCGGGCGACCTCGAGGATGAGCTCGTCGTGGACCTGGAGCAGCAGCCGGGCGGGGAGGCGCCGGGAGGCGAGCTCGCCGTGGAGCTTGATCATCGCGACCTTCATCAGGTCGGCCGCGGTCCCCTGCACCGGGGCGTTGATCGCCTGCCGCTCGGCGTTGCCGCGCACCTGCGAGTTGTGCGAATCGAGGCCGGAGATCCAGCGCACGCGGCCGAACAGCGTCGTCACCTTGCCGCTGCTCCGCGCCTGCTCCTTGATCCCGTCGAGGAACTCCCGCACCCGCGGCAGGCGCGCGAAGTAGGCGTCGATGAAGCGCTGCGCCTCGGCGTTGGCCACGCCCAGCTCGCGGGCGAGGGCGAACGCGCTCATGCCGTAGATCAGCCCGAAGTTGATGGTCTTGGCGGCGCGCCGCTGGTCGGGCCCGACCAGCTCCGGCGCGATCCCGAACACGAGCGCGGCGGTGGCGCGGTGGATGTCCTCCCCCGCCGCGAACGCCGCCTCCAGCGCCGGGTCCTCCGACATGTGCGCGAGCACGCGCAGCTCGATCTGCGAGTAGTCGGCGGCGAGGAGCACGTCGCCCGGGTCGGCGACGAACGCGCGCCGCACCTCGCGCCCCATCTCGGTGCGCACCGGGATGTTCTGCAGGTTGGGGTCCGACGAGGAGAGCCGCCCGGTCGCGGCGACCGCCTGGTTGAAGCGGGTGTGGACCCGGCCGTCGGCCGCGATCTCGCGCGGCAGCGTGTCGACGTAGGTCGACTTCAGCTTGGTCTGCTCGCGGTACTCGAGCAGGAGGGCGGGCAGCCGGTGGCCGCGGCTGGCGAGCTCGGCGAGCACGTCGGCGTCGGTCGACGGCGCTTTGGTCTTGGCGGTCCGCCGCAGCACCGGCAGGCCCTTGCGCTGGAACAGCACGTCGGCGAGCTGCTGCGGCGAGTTGATGTTGAACGGCGCGCCGGCCTCGGCGTGGATCTCGCGCTCGAGCTCGGCGAGCGACGCCGCCAGCCGCCGCCCGAGCTCCTCGAGCACGCCGAGGTCGAGGCGGATGCCGTGGCGCTCCATCGCCTCGAGCACCGGCACGAGCGGCAGCTCGAGCTCGAGGAAGACGCGCTCGACCCCGTCCTGCTTTATCCGCTTGGCCAGCACCGGGGCGAGCGCCGCGACCGCGCGCGCCCGCTCCTCGGCGGTGTCGGCGGGCGGGGCGGGGACGCCGAAGCGCCCGCAGACGGCGGGCAGCTCGGTCGGCTCGCCCGGGCCGAGCAGGTAGGCGGCGAGCATCGTGTCCTTCGCCGCCGCGCCGGCGTTCGCGCCGCCGTCGTTGAGCGCGGCGAGCAGCGCCTTGGCGTCGTGGGTCCACACCCCGCCGAGGTGCGGCGCGAGCAGCCGGGCCAGCTCCGGGGGCGCCGCGGCGACGACCGCGACCTCGTCGCCCGCCGCGATCGCGAGCCGGCCCGCCTCGAGCGCCACGCCCGCGCCGCCGCGCGCGAGCAGGCGCGCTGCCTCGCCGGTGTCGACGCTGCGTCCGGCCGCGGCGGCCGGTGTGGCCGGCGGCTCCGCCGTCGTCTGCAGCTCGGCGAGCAGCGAGGCGAAGCCGAGGCGCTGGTAGAAGCCGGCGAGGCCGCTCTCGTCCGCCGGCCGGCGGCCCAGCGAGTCGAGCGTCTCGGCAAGCTCGAGGTCGGCGCGGATGCGGACGAGCTGCTGCGACAGCTCGACCTCGGCGCGGTGCTCGGTCAGCGCCTTCTGCGCGCGCGGGGGCTTGACCTCGTCGAGGTGGGCGTAGACGTTGTCCACGCTCCCCCAGGCGCGAATCAGCTCGAGCGCGCCCTTCTCGCCGATGCCCTTGCAGCCCGGGATGTTGTCGGCGGTGTCGCCCATGATCGCGAGGACCTCGCCGACCTGCGCCGGCGGCACGCCGAACACCTCCTCGACGCCCTTCTCGTCGAGCATCCGCTCCAGGCGCGTGTGCCACATCTTCACGTGCGGGTCGGCGACGAGCTGCATCAGGTCCTTGTCGGTCGAGGCGATCACCACCTCGAAGCCGGCCTTCGCCGCGCGCGCCGCGAGCGTGCCGATCACGTCGTCGGCCTCGACGTCGGGCTCCGCGAGCACCGGGATGCCGAGCAGGCGGAGCGCCTCCTGGGTGAGCGGGATCTGGCTGCGCAGGTCCTCCGGCATCGGCGGGCGCTGCGCCTTGTAGCGCTCGTCGAGGCGGTTGCGGAACGTCTCCTCGCCGGCGTCGAAGGCGACCGCGACGTGGGTGGGCTCGAACTCGCGCAGCATCTTGTGCTGCATGCGGAGGAAGCCGTAGGCGGCGTTGGTCGGAGTGCCGTCGGGAGCGGTCAGGCCGCCGCGGATCGCGTAGAACGCGCGGTACAGGTTGGAATGACCGTCCACCAGCAGAAGTCGCGGCATGGCCGAACGATAACACGCGGCTCCGCGGCGCTGCGCTACTCTCGTCGGGTGCCGAGCAACGCCGAACTCGCGGAGGCGCTCTTCTGGCTCGCCGAGACGCATCCTCCGGGCGAGCTGCGGCTCGACCTGCTGCGCGCCGCTTACGCCGTCTTCGACCACCCGCGCGAGCTCGACGGCCTGCGGCGCCTGCCCGAGCCGTTCCCGCTCGAGGCGCTGCCGACCGCGACGCTGCTGCGGACCTGCCGCAGCGCCGACGCGCTCGCCGCCGCCGCGCAGCGCCTCGCCGGCCCGCTGCGGCCGGGCAACGCCGCGACCCGCGCGGGGTTCCTCTCCGCCGCCGAGGCGAACCGCGTCCGCGAGGCCGCGTCCGACCTCGACGCGCGCCAGCTGCGCGGCGCGGTGCACTGGCACACCCGCGCCTCGGACGGTGCCGTCGCGCTCGAGGCGATGGCGCGGGCGTGCCTCCGCCGCGGCGCCGCCTGGGCGGTGGTGAGCGACCACACGCGCGGCCTGGCGTGCGTGAACGGCCTCGACGCCGAGGGTGCGGCGCTGCAGCGCGCGGCGGTGGCGGCGTGGAACCGGCGACACGGCGACGACCTCTGGCTGCTGCAGGGGCTCGAGGTCGAGATCGGTCCGGAGGGGCGTCTCGACCTGCCGCGCGGCGCACGCGACGGCGTGCTGCTGCTCGCCGCGGTCCACACCGAGTTGGCCGACCGGCGCGACCAGACCAACCGCCTGCTGCGCGCGCTCGAGGAGCCGGGTGTGTGGGCGCTCGCGCATCCGCAGGGGCGGCTGTTCGCGCGCCGCGGCGGGATCCGCGCCAACTGGGAGGTGGTGTTCGCCGCGGCGGCTGCGGCGGGCGTGTTGGTCGAGATCAACGGCTTCCCGCGCCGCCAGGACCTCGATCCGACCCTCGTCGCACTCGCGCGCGAGGCGGGCTGCCGTTTCCTCCTTGCCTCCGACGCCCACCACCCGCGCCACCTCGAGTTCGACCGCACTGCGCTGGCGCTCGCGGCGCTCGGCGGCGTGGCGCGGGAGGAGATCGTCAACTTCGCGCCGCTCGACCGCATCGGCGAGGCCCGCGGCGACCTCTTCCTGCCCTGAGGCGCGGCGTCCCCGCCGAGCGGCGCCAGGCGGAGCGGCTCAGTCGAGGCCGGCGAACAGCTCGGTCGAGATGTAGCGCTCCGAGGTCGAGGGGACGACGAAGACGAGGAGCTTGCCCGCGTTCTCGGGGCGGCGCGCGACGGTGATCGCCGCCTGGGCGGCCGCGCCCGAGGAGATCCCTCCGAGGATCCCCTCCTCGCGGGCGAGCCGCCGCGCCATCGCGAACGACTCGTCGTTGGTCACCTGCACGACCTCGTCGATGAAGTGGGTGTCGAGGTTCGCCGGGATGAACCCGGCCCCGAGCCCCTGGATCTTGTGCGGGCCGGGCTTGCCGCCGGAGATCACCGGCGAGTGGACCGGCTCGACCGCGACGATGCGGAGCGCCGGCTTGCGCGGCTTCCACACCCGGCCGACGCCGGTGAGCGTGCCGCCGGTCCCCACCCCGGCGACGAAGATGTCCATCGCGCCGTCGGTGTCGCGCCACAGCTCCTCGGCGGTGGTGGCGGCGTGGATCGCGGGGTTGGCGGGGTTCTCGAACTGTTGCGGCATCACCGCGCCCGGCACCTCTTGGAGCAGCTCCATGGCGCGGCGGATCGCGCCCTTCATGCCCTCGGCGGCGGGCGTCAGCACCACCTCGGTGCCGAGCAGGCGCAGTACGCGGCGGCGCTCGAGCGAGACGCTCTCCGGCATCGTGACGATGCAGCGGTAGCCCTTCGCCGCCGCCACCATCGCGAGCGCGATGCCGGTGTTGCCCGAGGTCGGCTCGACGATCACCGACCTGCCCGGCGCGAGGCGGCCGTCGCGCTCCATCGCCTCGACCATCGCGACGCCGATGCGGTCCTTGACCGAGTGGGCGGGGTTGAAGAACTCGAGCTTGGCCGCGACCGTCGCGGCGCAGCCGGCGGTGACGCGGTTCAACTTGACCAGCGGCGTGTTCCCGATCAGCTTCGTGATGTCGGCGGCGATGCGCATTCTGTCCTCCTAGATCGCCCAGTCTCCGGGCGTGTTCTGTTCCCTCTCCCTGTCGAGCAGCGTGCCGAGCGTGAGCGACTCGAGCGTGTCGCGCTCGGCCGCGGCCAGCGCGCCGGCGAGCCAGCGCACCGCGGACCCGCCCACCGACGGCGCCGGCTCGGGCCGCAGCAGCTCGGAAAGCGCGACCTCGCGCGGCGGCCGGCTCAGCCTCGCGCCGCCGTTGGGGCCGCGGCTGGTCGCCACCACGCCGGTACTCACCATCCCCGACAGCAGCCGGGCGAGGAACTGGCGCGGCACGCCGCGGCGGCGGGCGATCTCGGCGGCCGGCAGCGCCGCCGGGAACACCGCCGCCAGCTCCAGCGCGGCCTCGATGCGGTAGGCGTCGGTGTCGATCACGAGTAACATGATCTTTAAACTCGGAATCAATGTCAAGACGTGCGGACGCCGCTCCCGCCGCCAAGCACAACTCGGGCCCCCACGAGGAGGCCCGAAGACGACGGAGTGGAGGGAAACCTGCGCCTACTCGTGCCAGCGCAGGAGGAAAGCGTAGCGGTTGGCGTCGAAGTTCGAGATCGAGAGCAGGTCGTCGCGGTATCGGTAACGGTCGAACACGAGTGTCGCGCCGAGAGCAGCGGTCAGTTCGACGTCGCAGTGGGCGAACGCGCGGTCGAGGCTGAGGCCGAGATCGCCGCTGTTGGTGAAGCGGGACCACCCGCCCTCGAGCGAGACCGGGCCCACCTTGTAGGAGGCGCTCGCGCTCTTCTCCTCGCCGTCCTCGGTGTAGAGCGAGGGCTCGAGCGTGAAGTTCTGCGGCACGACGATGGTCACGGCGGAGTCGGCCTTGAACTTCGCGTACCCGAGCCTCACGCCGAGCGCCTCCAGCGGCGTGAGGTCGACGTCGACGCCCCAGTGGCGGGTGCGGAAGTCGTAGTCGATGCCGTCGGCCGGGTTGTCGCCGTCGAGCTTCTCGGCGGTGCCGACGACGCGCAGCAGCTTGCCCGCCGTCCAGTCGGCGCGCAGGCGCCAGCGCTTGAGATCGCGGTAATCGGTGCGGACGATCGAGACCGGAGCGTGGTCGTCCTTCCAGTCGAGCGCGACCTTGAGGCCGTCGACGGTGGCCGTGGCGCCCGCGGACCAGCGGCGGATCGTGCGGTCGAAGCTGCCGCCCTGGCCGCCCGGGACGACGATCTCCGCCGCATCGGGCGTGACCGTGAGCTCGTCCTCGACCCGCGCCACGTCCGCCCACAGCCGCAGCGGGCCGAGGTTGCGGGTGGAGAGCATGCCGTCCCAGCTCGTCTGGTTGCGCTCCAGCGCGGTCGTCGAGGTAAGCAGCGTGGCGAGGTCGCGGGGGTCGAGGCCGGCGTAGTTGACGGTGCCGGTGTAGAGGCTCGAGATCAGCGCGAGGCCGTCGAAGTCGCGGTGGCTGCGGGTGTAGCCCCCGGACGCCTCGAGGCCGTCGATCGGCTCGGTCTCGACCCGCGCGGTGCCGCGCCAGTCCGGGGCGCTGGCGTGCGCGTGGGTGAGCTGCCCGAGCCCGCCGAAGAAGCGGGCGATCGCGAACGAGACGAGGCTGCCGGAGAGCTGCTCGTCCTCGGCGAGGCTGGACTGGAAATCGGTCTTGACGAACGAGCCGGTGAAGCGCAGGCGGTCGCTCACGGTGCCGGCGAAGCTGCCGGTGGTGACGGCGTAGGAGCCGTCGGAACGGTCGCGGCGATTGAACGAATCGAGGCTCTGGTCCTGCCCGAGGACCGGGGCGGGGTTGTTGCCCGCGCCGCCGCCCGGCGCGAGCGCGTAGCTGTCGGTGTCGTGGAACGCCCGCCACGCCTCGACCACGGTCGCCTGGAAGCCGTCGAGGTGGATGCCGACGCCGGCGCGCGCCTCGTGCGTGGTCTCGGCGAGGTTCGAATCGAGGCGGTACTCGTTCTCGCCGATGTGGTAGGTGGTCGTCCCCGGGCCGTCGACGTGGTAGCGGCTGTAGCCGACCAGCGGCGTGATGACGGCGCCCGGGAACAGCTGGAGGTCCATGTCGAGGTTGTCGAGGACGCGGTCCTGGGTGTGCTGGCCGGGGACGATCCCCTGGTCGAGGAACGGGTTGGCGAGGGCGGGCAG
>DATIYW010000065.1:0-7964 GCA_035517415.1 Thermoanaerobaculaceae bacterium | reverse complement strand
GATGCGCGTGCTCAAGGCGCGCATCTACGAGATCGCGCAGGCCGCGCAGCAGTCCAAGCTCGCCGCCGAGCGCCGCTCGATGGTCGGCAGCGGCGACCGCTCCGAGAAGATCCGCACCTACAACTTCCCCCAGTCGCGCGTGACCGACCACCGCATCGGCCTCACCTCGCACCGCCTGCAGGAGATCCTCGACGGCTCGCTCGACCTCCTGCTCGACCCGCTGATCGCGCAGTTCCAGGCCGAACGCCTCGAGCGCGAACTGGCCTCGACCGGATGAGCCGGCTCGGCCGCCTCATCGCCGGCTCCCGCCTCGCGGGCGAGCTCTCGTTCCTCTTCGACGGCGCGCTGATCTGGGGCGTCGCGTCCGCGGTGGTGGCGGTCGCGGTGCCGGCGCCGGCGATGCTCGCCGGCCTGTCGCGCCCGGCGCGGCTGTTCTTCCAGGCCGGCATCGGGTTCGGGCTCGGCTGGTGGTGCGGCCTGCCCTGGACTTTTGCCTTCGCCCTCACGGCGCGGGCGTACCGGCCGCCGCCGGCGGTGGCGACGCTCGTCCGCATCACCTGGGTCGCGGTCGCCGTGTTCGCGGCACTCGCCCTCGTCCCCTACCTCGCCGGGCTGCCGCTCGCGGGCAGCGTCGGCGCGGGGGTGATCGCCGCCACCCTCGCCGCACGGGTCGGCGTCGCCACGGCGGCGCGCAGGTCGCAGGCATGACCCTCGCCGAGCTCCTCCGCGAGGGCGCCGCGCGCTTCGACCGGCGCGAGGGGCTGCCGGACCCGCCGCGCGAGGCGCGCTGGCTGCTGGCGCGCGCGCTCGACCGCCCGGAGGCGTGGCTGCTGGCGCACGCCGCGGACGAGGTGCCGTCGACCGCGGCGGAGCTGTTCCGCGGTTGGGTGGCGCGGCGCGGGAGCGGGGAACCCGCCCACTACATCGTCGGCAGCTGCCCGTTCTGGGGGCGCGAGTTCCTCGTCTCGCCGGCGGCGCTGATCCCGCGCCCCGAGACCGAGCTGATCGTCGAGTGCACCCTGCGGCTCCCGGTGGCGGCGGACCCCCGCGTCGTCGACATCGGCACGGGCTGCGGCTGTCTCGCGGTGACCCTCGCGCTCGAGTTCCGCGGCGCGAGCGTCGCGGCCACCGACATCTCGGTGCCGGCGCTCGAGCTGGCGAGGCGCAACGCGCACCGCTTCGCGGCGCCCGTCCGATTCGCCGCCGGCAACCTCGCCGCGGCGCTGCGGCCCCCGTTCGACCTCGTCGTGGCCAACCTGCCGTACCTCCCGGCCGCCGACATCGCCGTCCTGCCCACCGACATCCGCGACTTCGAGCCGGGGCTGGCGCTCGCCGGCGGCGAGGACGGCGCTGAGCTGCTGCGTCGCCTCATCCCGGACCTGCCGCGGCTGCTCGCGCCGACCGGCTTCGCGCTGCTCGAGATGGGGCCGCTGCAGCGCGAACGCCTCCACCCGATGCTGGCCGGCCTCGGCCTC
The DNA here is from genome assembly GCA_035517415.1 of Thermoanaerobaculaceae bacterium. Taxonomy (GTDB): domain Bacteria; phylum Acidobacteriota; class Thermoanaerobaculia; order Thermoanaerobaculales; family Thermoanaerobaculaceae; genus DATIYW01. Next base: position 6,489 of record DATIYW010000065.1, on the reverse strand, counting down.
GCCGAGGTGGAGCGCGGCCTCGACCACGCCGGCATCGAGCGTGTCCTCGTGCTGCGCCGCCTCTAGCCCGCCGTTCCCGGGCTCATCCGCGCAGCGCCTCGACCGGCGTGAGCCGCGCGGCGGAGAGCGCCGGGAACACGCCCGCGAACAGGCCGACCGCGACCGCGAACGTGACGCCGAGCGCGAGCCCGAGCGGCGAGAGCGGCAGCCCGGCCTCGAAGGCGCCGGAGGCGAGGCCCGAAATCACCGCGCCGACCGCGCACCCGAGGACCGCGCCGAGGACCGAGAGCGTGGTGGACTCGACCATGAACTGGGTGAGGATCGCCCGGTCGGACGCGCCGATCGCCTTGCGCAGCCCGATCTCGTAGAGACGCTCCGCGAGCGAGATCTTGAGCACCGAGTAGATCCCCACCCCGCCGACCAGCAGCGAGATGCCGGCGATCGCCGCGAGCACCACCGTCCAGTTGTTGAGCTCGTCGCGCACCTGCTTCTCAGCCTTGAGGATCTCGTCGGCGATGTTCTCCACCTCGAAGTCGCCGATGCCGCGGTGCGCGCGCCGCATCAGCCGCTCGACCTCGCCCTTGACCGCCGCCAGATGCGCGGTGTCGCGGGTCTTGATCGTGACGATGTTGACCGCCTCGCCGCCCTTCAGGTAGGCCTGGAACGTCGCGAGCGGGACGAGGACGCTCTTCATCTCGCGACGGCCGAAGCCGGAGTTGGCGAAGCGGTTGCCGATCTGCGCCTCGACGCCGACGACCTTGAAGCGCTCGTCGCCGATCTTCACCAACCGGCCGACCGGCTCTTCGCTGCCGAAGAGGTCCGCGGCGAGGTCGCGGCCGAGGACCGCGACCCGGTTCCAGCCGCGCTCGTCGCCCTCGTCGAACCAGCGCCCGGCGCTCACCTCGCGGCTGTGCACCACACCGTAGGAGGGCGTCACCCCCATCACGCGCACCCGTCGCTGCTCGCCCCGCGCCGCCACCACCATGTCGGCCTGGCGCAGCGCCGCGACCGCCTCAAGCGTCTCGCCGCCGTCCTTCAGCACGGCCACGTCCGGCAACGCCATGCCGTGGGAGTCGAACGTCTTCTGGCGCTCGATCGGGCTCTCCGGCGCGCGCGCGGAGACGAACATCACGCCGTCGAAGCCGAGGCCGCGGATGCCGTCCCACACCATCACCTTGATCCCCTCGATGATGGTGACGTTGACCACCACCGCCGCGGTCCCCAGCATCACGCCGACGAACGTCAGCAGCGAGCGCAGCTTGTGCGCCCAGATCTCGCCCAGCGAGGTGCGGATCGCCTCCCAGAACGCCATCACTCGTACCTCAATGCGACCACCGGATCCAGCCGCGCGGCCTTGACCGCCGGGATGCTGCCGGCGACCAGGCCGACGCCGATCGCCGAGGCGGCCGCGGCGACCACCATCGCCGGGGTGAGGATCGCGGGCTGGTCGAGCAGGTACGCCATGCCGTTGACGAAGCCGAAGCCGAGGAAGAGGCCGGCGGCGCCGCCCAGCCCGGTCACGACGAACCCCTCGACGAGGAACTGGACCGCGATGTGGCGGCCCTTGGCGCCGAGCGCCTTGCGCACCCCGACCTCGCGCATCCGCTCGGTGAACGAGGCGAGCATGATGTTGGCGACGACGATCGCGCCGACGATCAGCGAGATGATGCCGCAGACCAGGAACGTGATGTCGTAGACCTTGCCGTTCTGCTGCATCTGCTGCAGCCGCTCCTGGCGGTCGTAGATCTGGAAGTCCTCCGCGCCGTGGCGCGCCAGGAGCAGGCGGCGGAGCGCGGGCGCCGCCTCCTTGTGCGCCTCGACGCTCGCGAGCCGGAGGGAGATCTCGTCGATCTTCTGCGAGCCGGCCCCCACCTCGCGCGCGAGGATCGCGGTGACCGGCACCACCACCAGCTCGTTCATCCAGCCGAGCGCGTTGTAGCTGTCGCCCTTGTTCCAGTAGAACTCGCGCAGCGGCATCACGCCGACCACGCGGTAGGAGTGGTCGCCGATCCGCACGTTCTGCCCGAGCGGGTCCTCGCTGCCGAAGAACTCGGCGGCGCGGTCGTAGCCGAGCACGCAGACGGCGGCCGCGGTGCCGACGTCCTCGTCGGTGAGGAAGCGCCCGCGGTCGACGAGCAGCTCGTGCAGCTCCTGGTAGCGCGGGCCGCAGCCGCTGATCTCGCACGACTTCGACAGCCGCGCCGTGCGCACCGGGAGGTAGCGGTCGATGTCCGGCTCGACCAGATCGTAGCCGGGGATGCTGGCGCGGATCGCGGTCACGTCGTCGAGGGTGAGCCCGCGGCTGGCGAGCTCCTTCGCCGAGGCGTGGACCGTCTCGACCGACTTGGGATGGACGAGCACCTTGAGCACGCCGCCGGACTCGGCGTAGTACTTGAGGCTCTGCGCCCGCCCCCCCGCCGTCAGCCCCATCGTGCCGACCACCGAGGCGACGCCGAGCACGACGCCCACCGTCTGCAGCGCGGTCCGGCCGGCGTGCGCGCGCACGTCGGAGAAGCCGTCCGCGATCAGCTCGGTGAAGTTCATCTAGGCGGCCTTGGCCTCGTCGGTGCTGACCAGCCCGTCGACGATGCGCACCACCCGCTTCGCGTGCGCCGCCACGGCCGGGTCGTGGGTGACGAGGATGACGGTCTGGCCGCCGCGGTTCAATTCGTCGAACAGCGCCATCACCTCGCCGCCGGTGGCCTGGTCGAGGTTGCCGGTCGGCTCGTCCGCGAGCAGCAGCGCGGGCCCGGTGACGAGCGCGCGGGCGATCGCGGCGCGCTGCCGCTGGCCGCCGGAGAGCTGGTTCGGCAGGCTCCGGCCCCGGTCGCCGAGGCCGACGCGGGCGAGGATCTCGTGCGCCTGGCGGAGGCGCTCCTCGCGGCCGATCCCGCCGTACAGCAACGGCAGCTCGACGTTGCGCAGGAGGCTCGCGCGCGGGAGCAGGTTGAACGCCTGGAAGACGAAGCCGATGAAGCGGTTGCGCAGCTCGGCGAGGCGCCCGCGGGAGAGGTTGGCGACCTCCTCGCCGGCGAGCAGGTAGCTGCCCTGTGACGGCGTGTCGAGGCAACCGAGGATGTGCATCAGCGTCGACTTGCCGGAGCCCGACGGCCCCATGATCGCGACGTACTCGCCGCGCCCGACGACGAGGTCGACGCCGCGCAGCGCGTGCACCGCCGACTCGCCCGCGTCGTAGGTCTTCCACACCCCCTGCAGCCGGAGCAGCGCCTCGCTCACGAGTTGCTGTCCTTCTTCTTCGGCTTGCTCGGGTCCTCGAGCGCGACCTCCTCGCCGTCGACCAGCCCGCTCAGCACCTGGATGCGCGACAGCGACGCGATGCCGGTCTCGACCTTGCGCTCCTCGAACACCTGCTTCCACGCGTCGCGCGGGTTCGGCGTTGCCTTCGCCTCGTTCGCCTTCGCCTTCGCGCCGGCGTCCGGGACCGGTTTGCGCACGTACACCGCATCGCCGTCCTCGCGGTGGAACACCGCCTCGACCGGCACGGCGAGGACGTGCGCGACCTTCTCGCCCTTGACCGACACGTTCGCCGTCATCCCGGTGCGGAGCTCCTTGCCCTGGGCGTCAAGCGACACCTCGACGTCGAACACCTTGACCTGGTCGACCAGGCGCGCGGCCGGCGCGATCCTCGTCACCTTGCCGGTGAAGCGCACCTTGGGGTAGGCGTCGAGCGTGACCACCACCGGCGCGGCGAGGCGCACCTTGCCGATGTCGACCTCGTTGACGCCGACCTTGACGAGCATCGTCGAGAGGTCGGCAACCGTCGCGATCACCGAGCCGGCGTTGAACGACCCCGCGCCGGTCACCGCTTCGCCGAGTTCGAGCGGACGGGTGATCACCACGCCGTCCATCGGCGAGGTGATGTTGATCCTCTGGTTCGGGTTCGTCGTCATCGGCACGCCCGAGGACTCGACGATCTTCGCCTTCTCGCGCGCGGCGTCGAGGACCTCCTTGGCGGTGCGGTAGCGGGTCTCCGCCTCGCGGTGCACCTCCACCGAGATCAGCCCGTCGTGGAGCAGCTCCTGCTTGGCGCGGTAGTCCTTGTCCGCGTCGGAGAAGTCGATCTCCGCCTGGTTGACGCCGCGCCGCACTGCCGCGAGCGTCTGCGCCTGGTTGACGTCGGGCTCGATCGCCGCGATCAGCTGGCCCTTCTTCACCACGTCGCCCTCGCGCACCGCGCGGTCGACGATCTTGCCGGAGAGGGCGGACTTGACGTCCACCTTGATCTCGGGCTCGACCTCGCCGACCTCGAGGACCTCGACCTGGACGTCGGCGTACGCCGCCTTCGCGTACGGCGTGTCGTCCTTGGTCGCCGGTCCGCCCTGGGTCCGCGACGCCAGCGCCACCGCCGTCCCGGCGATCGCCGCGCCGGCCACCAGCCCGAGCGTCCACCTCTTCGTCTTGGTCGTCATCACGGCCTCCGCATCCAACATCCCTCTCTACGCAGGGGATGCCGCCAGGGTTCTTTACGTGGGCGGGGTGGCGGAGCGTTTGAAGCGGGCGCCGCGCGAGCCGTGGTCGCGGGGTCCTAGCCCCGCTCGAGGAAGCGCTCCAGCCGCGCGCTGCCGAGCGCCGCCAGCGCGCGCCCGAGCGAGCCCGCCGGGACGAGGAAGTGGTCGGTGTCGTGGCTCGCGAACGCCATCACCGGGATCGCGACGTCGGCGAGCGCTCGGCTCACCGCGGCGAGCACGCCGACCGTCTCGAGCGGGAGGACCGCGTCGATGGTGATCGCGCGCCACCCGCGCGATGCCTTCTCGACGAGGTCGCCGAGCGCGTCCACCGCGGCCTCCGGCGCGATCACGCTCACCTCGCCGTTGCCGACCACCACCGCGACCGGCGCCGCGTCCGCCTCCAGGCGCGGCCAGGGATCCGGTGGGCGGCGCAGGCGCGCAACCGCGTAGGGCTCCGGCCACAACTGCAGAGCAAACCTCGTTCGGTTGGAGTGCGACATGCCGCGACGGCGATCAGAACGCGTCGAGGATGTAGTGCAGCGGGTTCTGCTTCTCGCCGTCCTTCCACACCTCGTAGTGGAGGTGGGGGCCGGTGGTGCGTCCGGACATGCCGACCTTGCCGATCGGCTGGCCGCGGGTCACCTTCGCCCCCTCCTTGACGAGGAAGCGGTCGAGGTGACCGTAGAGCGTCACGTAGCCGTAGCCGTGGTTGATCTTCAGCAGCCTGCCGTAGCCGCTGTCGCGATCGGCGAACACCACCACGCCGTCCGCCGAGGCGGTGACCACCGTCCCGAACGCGACCGAGATGTCGAGCCCGTCGTGGAACGCCGGCTTGTGCGTCACCGGGTCGAGCCGCGGCCCGAACCCGTCGGTGATCACGCCGACCACCGGCGCGACGACCGGCGTGTGCGAGAGCATGAGCGCCTGCTCGGAGAGCCGCCGCTCCACCTTGGCGAGCTGCTCGTCGAGCTGCTCCTGGCGCCGCACCAGCTTCTCCGGCTCCGCCGCCAGGCGGTTGAGCGGGCCGCCGCTGCCGATCGCGCCGCGCGCGTCCTCGACGCTCGGCCCGAGCAGGTCGGGCACGCCCGCAGCGATCGCCAGCGCCTTCGCGCGCTGCTCGAACTGGAGCAGGCGCGTCTGCACCTGGCTGACGGTCTCGGAAAGCCGCTGGTTGCCCTTCTTGAGCTGCTTGTTCTCGTCCTGGAGCGAGCGGTAGGCGGCGCGCTGGTGGAGGAACGAGCCGGAGGCGACGAGCGAGACGATCGAGAGCACGACCAGCGTCGCGGCGGCCACGGCCAACACCTTGAGGAACACCGGCGAGAGCTGGAGCTTGTAGACCTTGCCGTGGGCGTGAGGAACGATGATGATGGTGCTGTGTCGCTTCTCGCCCACGTCCGTACCCCCTCCAAGACCACAAGTACCGCAAGTTCGCACCCGCTCGCGGGTGGGCTGCCGTGACCTTGGATGCTGTCACACGGGGTGGGGCGTGTCAAGGTTCCGGGATCACAATTCCCGACCACGGGCGGCAAGCAACGTCGCACGTGCGCGCCGTCACATGGCATCAGTCGCCAGGGGAGGTGTCCGGTGCTGCTGGCTGAGTTCTCGCTGACTCCGCTCGACAAGGGCGCGAGCGTCAGTCCCTGGGTGTCGCGCTCGCTCGACATCATCGACCGCTCCGGCCTCCCCTACCGGGTGGGGCCGATGGGCACCTGCGTCGAGGGCGAGTGGGACGAGGTGATGGCGCTGGTGAAGGCGTGCTTCGAGCGCATGGCGGTCGACTGCGAGCGAATCAGCATCTCGCTCAAGGGCGACTGGCGGCGCGGCCGCTCCGGGGCGCTCTCCGCCAAGATCGAGAAGGTCGAGGCGACGCTAGGGCGGAAGCTCAGGACGTAGGAGAGACGGGGGCCGGGGGCCGGGGGCCGGGGGCCGGGGGCCGGGGGCCGGGGGCCGGGGGCCGGGGGCCGGGGGCCGGGGGCCGGGGGCCGGGGGCCGGGGGCCGGGGGCCGGCTAGCCAAGTCAG
>DATIYW010000064.1:0-4167 GCA_035517415.1 Thermoanaerobaculaceae bacterium | reverse complement strand
CGATGCGCCGCGCCCCGCTTCCACGCCCTGACCGCGGCGGGCGCCGCGGCGGAGTTCAGTGCGCCGCGCCGCCGTACGCCTGAGCGAGCACCTGGCTGACGTGGCGCACCTGCACCGGCAGCCCGCGCTGCCGCACGCCGTAGGCGAGGTGCATCATGCACGCCGGGCACTCGGTCGCGAGGATCGCGGCGCCGGTCCTCGCGACGTTGTCAATCTTGCGCTCCAGCACGCCGCTCGCCTCGCTGTGGTGGAGGAAGGTGTAGCTCCCGGCCGCGCCGCAGCACCAGTCCGCCTCCGGCATCTCCTTGAACGTCACGCCCGGCACACCCTTGAGCAGCGCGCGCGGCTGCGCCGTGACCTTGGCGAAGCGGTTGGAGAGGTGGCAGGGGTCGTGGTAGGTGACCGTCGCCTCGACCTTGCCGGGGTTGCCGTCGAGCCCGATGCCAACGAGGAACTCGCTGAAGCTCCGCACCTTGCTCGCCAGCGCGGCGGCCCGCTCGGCGTACTCGCCGTCGCCCGCCAGCAGCCGCCCGTACTCCTTGAGGTGGGTGCTGCAGCTGCCGCAGTCGGAGACCACGGCGTCGAGCCCCGCGACCGCGGCGAGGCGGTCCACGTTGCGGCGCGCGATGTCGCGCGCGGCGTCGACGTCGCCGTAGGAGTGCGCCGGCCGGCCGCAGCAGGTGTTGTTGAGAATGGTGACCGCGCAGCCGGCGCGGCCGAGCACCCGCAGCGTCGCCTCGACCACCTCCGGGAACTGGAAGCTCAGCCCGCAGGAGACGAAGTAGCCGACGCGCGCCTTCGCCTTGGCCGGCTCCGCACCCGCCGCCCGCTCGCCGCGGCGGAAGATCCGCTCCGGCAACTGCGGCACCACCTCGTTGACGTGCTCCAGCCGGCGGTCCGCCATCCGCAGCAGGCCCGCCTTCTCGGCCGCGTTCGCGAGGCCGGTGCGCTTCGCCCACACCGCCATCCGGCCCGCCCACTCGAGCCGCTTGCTGTCGGCCAGCACGGAGCGGAACAGCACCCGCTGCCAGACCGGCTGGCCCTGGCGCTTGAGGTAGGCGTGCCGCACCGCGGTGACCACCTCGTCGGTCTTGAGCGCGGGGAAGCAGTGGGCGGTGCAGCCCCGGCACAGCAGGCAGTCCTCGAGCGCCTCGACCACCTCGGGCGTGAGCTCCAGCTCGCCGAGCATCAGGCCGCGCGCGACCGCCATGCGCCCGCGCGAGAGCGAGTGCTCCTCGCCGGTGACGCGGTAGACGGGGCAGCCGGCCTGGCAGAAGCCGCAGCGGTTGCATTTCGCGATCACGTCGTGGAGCGGGACGAGTTCCTCGATCGCCATGTCAGCCTCCCCTTACAGCCCGCCGACGAACCGGCCGGGGTTCATCACGCCGTGCGGGTCGAACTCCGCCTTCAGTCGGCGCATCACCGAGAACCCCTCGCGCGGCTCGCCCCAGGCGTCGAGGACGCGCTTGAGGGCGACCGGGGCGGCCTCGAGCACGAGGCTGCCGTCGGCCGCCTCGGCCTCGCTCCGCAGCGCGCGGAGCGCCGCGGCGACGGGTTCGAGCGCGGTGCCCGCGCCGGCCGCGGCGCTGAGCCGGACGATGCCGCTGCCGGCGTGCGCGGTGAGCGCCCCGGCAAGCGAAAGTCGGCGCAGCGACGCCTCGGCGGAGGCGAAGAGGTCGAGCGTCCGGCCGATCGGCACGGCGACCTTCGCCACCACCCTCGGTTCAGCGGTTCCGGCGTGGACCTCGCGGATCGCCCGCCAGGCGGCGGCGCACCCCGCCTCCGCCACCGCGACCGTGGCGTCCGCCTTGCCTTCGCCGAGCAGCGCGGTGAAGTCGCGCACCTGGCGCTCGACCGTCGCGCGGCTGCCGGCGAGGGAGACGGCGAGGCCGAAGCCGGCCCTGCCCGCCAGCCCGAGCGCGCCGCCGACCGCGGCGAGGGCCTGCCGGTCGAGCGCTTCGAGCGCCTCCGGCAGCAGGAACGACTCGAGCGTGCGCGTGACGGCCGCGGCGAGCGGCTTCAGCTCGGCGAACACGCCGACCACGGTCGCCCGCGCGGCCGGCAGCGGGAGCAGCTTGAACGTCGCCTCGGTGACGATCCCGAGGCTCCCCAGACTGCCGATGAAGAGCTTGTTCATGTCGTAGCCGGAGACGTTCTTGATCACCTTGCCGCCGCAGCGGATCCGCTCTCCGCTGGGGAGCACGGCGCGCAGCCCGAGCACCCAGTCGCGCGCCGATCCGTAGAGCAGCCGGCTCGGGCCGCTGGCGTTGGTCTCCACCAGCCCGCCGACCGTCATCCGCTCCGCCTGCGCCGGGTCGAGCGGGAGGAACTCGCGCTGTTCGGCCAGCACCCGCTGCAGCTCGGCGAGCCGTACGCCCGCCTCGGCGGTGACGTTGAGGTTGGCGGCGTCGAACTCGACGATCCGCGCCAGCCGGTCGAGCGCGACGAGCACGTCGAGCCGGCTCGGCGGGTTGCCGAGCCCGAGCGCGGTGCCGCCGCCGCGCGGCGCCATCGCCGCCCCGGCCGCGCTGCACGCCGCGGCGACCGCCTCCACCTCCGACTGCGAGCCCGGCGACACGACCAGGCGCGGCACCATGCCGTCCACCGCGAACGTTCCAGCCGCGTCACCCGATCGAACGTGGTCGTCGCCGACGATCTGCGCCAGCTTCCCCGCCAGCCCATCGCGGTCAGCTTGCATGAGCCACCTCCTCGGCGACCGGGAAGATCTTCCCCGGGTTGGACAGGTCCGCGGGATCGAACGCCCGCTTCACCCGCACCTGCGCCGCGATGTCGGCGTCGCTGCAGACCAGGCGCATCGCGTCCATCTTCTCGATCCCGACGCCGTGCTCGCCGCTGATCGTGCCGCCCATCGCGACGCAGCACTCGAGGATCTCCATGCCGGCCTTCATCACCCGCGCCTTCTGCTCCGCGTCGCGCCAGTCGAAGAGGATGAGCGGGTGGAGGTTGCCGTCGCCGGCGTGGAACACGTTGGGGATCTGCAGGCTGTATTTCTCGCTTACCTCGGCGACCTTGCGCAGCGCCGCCGGGAGCGCGGTGCGGGGCACGGTGCCGTCGCACACCAGGTAGCTCGGCGTGATCCGCGCCACTGCCCCGAACGCGCCGCGCCGGCCCGCCCACAGCGCCGCGCGCTCGGCGTCGTTCTTGGCGACCCGCACCTCGCGGGCGCCGTGCTGGCGGCAGATCGCGGTGATCGCCTCGGCCTGCTGCTCGAGGTCGTCCTTCAAGCCGTCGACTTCGATGATCAGCACCGTCGCGCAGTCGAGCGGGAAGCCGCACTTGATGAACTCCTCGACCGCCTTGATCACGAGCTGGTCCATCATCTCGAGCGTCGCCGGGACCATGCCGGCGGCGACGATCGCCGACACCGTCGCGCTCCCCGCCTCGATGCTGTCGTAGATCGCGAGCAGCGTCTTCACCCCCTCCGGGAGCCGGCAGATCCGCGTCACCACCTCGGTGCAGATGCCGAGCGTCCCCTCGCTGCCGACGAACACGCCGGTGAGGTCGTAGCCGGGGGCGTCGGGCGCCTTGCCGCCGATATGGGCGACCTCGCCGTCCGGCAGCACGACGGTGAGCCCGAGCACATGGTTGCTGGTCACGCCGTACTTGAAGCAGTGCGGGCCGCCCGAGTTCTCCCCGACGTTGCCGCCGAGCGTCGCCGCCTTCTGGCTGGCGGGGTCGGGCAGGTACTGGTAGCCGAGCGGGGCGAGCGCGTTGCCGAACTCGAGGTTGAACATGCCGGGCTGCACGCGCGCCCGCAGGTTGGCCTTGTCGACCTCGAGGATCCGGTTCATGCGGATCATCTCGATCACCACCCCGCCCTTGACCGCGACCGTGCCGCCGGAGAGGTTGGTTCCACCGCCCCGGGCCACGAACGGCACGCCGCGCCGGTTGCAGGCCTTGACCACGCCCGCCACCTCCTCGGTCGAGCGCACGAAGACGACCGCATCCGGGCGGCGCTCCTCGAGGTAGGCGTCGTAGCCGTAGAGCTGGAGGTCAACGGCGCCGTCCAGCACGTTGGCCTTGCCCACCAATTGCCGGAGCTCCTCCGCAAGGCTAGCTGCTCTCATGGCCTCGATCCTCCTTCGCGATTGCTCCCGCGCATCGCGGCGGAGCCCCGCCCCCGCCGAGTGAGCGTTCCGGCTCGGG
>DATIYW010000063.1:0-24396 GCA_035517415.1 Thermoanaerobaculaceae bacterium | reverse complement strand
GGTCGGGACCGAGGCCGACGCCGCGCCGAGGCCGGCGAAGAGGGCCGCGAGGCACGCTACGAAACCCGCGCGAAGTTGAGGATTCATCGCTGCCGCCTCCCCCGTCAGGTTACCAGCCTGCTCCGGTGGCCGAGGTGACGGGAGCTACAACGCCGACGCCTTGGGCCGCCGCACTTGACAGCGACGCAGTCTCGGAGTTATCACGCATCACGACTCTGGGGTAATTCGTCATCCGGCCGCTCGCGGGGGGCGGCAGTCGGTCGCGGTCAACGCGACGAGGCACGGCGCGGCCCGCGTCGGGGTGGTCGCTCTCCCGACGGCGGCGGGGTTCGGGACTGCAGGCCGAAGGCGCTGCGCCGGGCCCGCGCGGCGCGACTCGACGGCGCCGTGGGAACGGGGGGCATTGGTCCACGGGAGGGGGTGGCCGGGCGGGAACGACCCGCCCATCGACCGCACAGGCAACGCTGCAGTGAACGGGCAGTGGACAGACGGGGGGTGGAGAATGTCTCAGTCGCAACCGGCGCAGACGGTCGTCGTGCACGACACCACCGCGAACCCGGCGCCGCTCGGGTTGCTCGGGTTCGGCCTGACCACGGTGCTGCTCAACTTCCACAACGCGGGGTTCTACCCGCTCGACAGCATGATCCTGGCCATGGGGATCTTCTACGGCGGGATGGCGCAGATCTTCGCCGGGATCTTCGAGTGGAAGAAGAAGAACACGTTCGGCACCACCGCGTTCCTCTCCTACGGCCTGTTCTGGCTCACGCTGGTGGGGCTGATCGTGATCCCGAAGTTCGGCTGGGTCCCGGCGCAGTCCACGGCCTCGTTCGGGACCTACCTGTTCTTCTGGGGCGTGTTCACCTTCATCATGTTCTTCGGCACCCTGCGCGCGAACCGCGCGCTGCAGTTCGTGTTCCTCAGCCTCGCGATCCTCTTCTTCCTGCTCGCGGCGCACATCTGGACCGGCTCCGACGGGCTCGGCAAGATCGCGGGCTACGAGGGGATCATCTGCGGCCTGTCGGCGGTCTACACCGGGTTGGCGCAGGTGCTCAACGAGATGTACGGCCGGACGGTCTGGCCGCTCGGCGCCGTGATCCTCTGACCCGGCGCGAGGCAGGGGCCCGCCTCGCGCCCGCGGGGAGCGGGCGCGAGGACGGGAGTCGCGGCCTCGCGCGGCGGTAGGGCGGCCGCGGCCGCAACCTGTCCGGCGATCCTCGGGATGGATCGCCTGGCAGGGTCTTGTGAATCACGAATTGTGTTGGATTTCACAAGCACAAATTGATCAGAATATGAATAGACCTTGTACGTACATGCACGATGGTACCCTGTCGTCTCAATAATTTGCGTGATCTTGACATGGCCGGAATCATCCCGTAAATTGCCTTAACTCGGCCTGTCTGGGAGAGCGAAAACGCAGTGCACGGCACCACGGGCAGACGTTCCGCATGATGGGACCGTCAGCCGGAAGGGGGGGGATGACTCGTCGGCCCGTCGCGGTGGGAGCGACTCCCATCCAACTGTGGCAGGTGGCGATCCCCGCCTTGGTTCGGCGCGCCTGCCGCTCGTCGCAGTGGGAGATCCGTGGTGCGGCACTGCGCCGCGCGAGCGTCTGCCCGGCCGGGCCGGCGTTGCGCGCCGCGTCGCCGAGCTTCGTGAGTGGCAAACCGAAAGGAGGATGTCGACAATGAGCGACACCGGTACAGCTGGGAGCGTCAACCACCTGAATCGCTGGTGGCACGTCGTCGGCGGGCTGTGCATGAACCTCGCGCTCGGCTCGCTCTACGCCTGGAGCGTGTTCGTCGCGCCGCTCGAGAAGGAGTTCGGCTGGAAACGGGCCGACACGTCGAGCGTGTTCGCCTGGGCGATCATCGTCTTCGCCCTCAGCTTCATCGTCGCGGGCCGGCTCCAGGACAAGCTCGGCCCGTTCCGCATCTCGCTGACGGGGAGCATCCTGCTCACGCTCGGGTTCCTGCTTTGCGCGCGGACCACGAGCCTGACCTACCTGATCGTCTGCTTCGGCATCCTCGTCGGGATCGGCAACGGCTTCGGCTACTCGACGCCGATCCCGGTGATGGCGAAGTGGTTCCCGGACAAGCGCGGGCTCGCGGTCGGGCTTGCCGTCGCCGGCTACGGCGGCGGCTCGGCGATCTTCGGGCCGCTCGCCAGCCTCTACCTGATCCCGAACTACGGCTGGCGCGTCACGTTCGTGATCCTCGGGGTCGTGTTCTTCGTCATGACGCTGGTCGGCTCGTTCCTCCTCAAGAACCCGCCGGTCGGCTACCGCCCGCCGGGGTGGGCTCCGGCGGCGGCGTCGAAGTCCGCGGCCACCACCTACGAGTTCACGCCGGGCGAGATGTGGAAGACGCCGACCGCTTACCTGATGTGGATCGGCTACGCCCTCGGCACGTTCGCCGGGCTGATGGTGATCAGCCAGCTCGTGCCGTTCGCGAAGAGCGAGAAGATCTCGGCCGGGGCGCTGACCGCCGTCACGCTGGTGATCGGCGCGGCGGGGAACGCCCTCGGTCGCATCTTCTCCGGCTGGATGTCGGACGCCCTGGGGCGCCTGAACGTGCTGCGCCTGATGATCGCGATCTCGGCCGTGTCGATGCCGCTCCTCTACCTCGCCGGCGGCAACGTGCTCGGCCTCTACGTCATGGTGTTCATCGTCTACTGGTGCTACGGCACGCAGCTCTCGGTCAACGGCGCCGCCACCTCCGACTTCTGGGGCACCAAGAACGCGGGCATCAACTATGGCCTCCTGTTCACCGCCTGGGGTGTTGCCGGCTACTTCGGCGGCAAGGTCGGAGGGATGCTGTTCGACAAGTACAAGAACTACGAGGCGGCGTTCTACACCGCGGCGGTGCTGGCGGTGATCGCCCTGGCCTGCGAGCTACTGGCGAGGCGGCCGGTCGCGCCGCGCGTGACGGAGTTCGCCGTCAGCCCCGCCGGGGAAGGCGCGGGCGCGCGGTGACGTTGGGATGGCTGACAGACCCGATCTGAAAGGAGGAAGCTCGATGAGTTCTTCGAAACCGAGTTCGCACGCGATCGAGACCCTGCAGGGAGCCGCGAAGCGATACCCGCCGCCCAAGGACTTCGCCGCCCACGCCAACGCGAAGCCCGACATCTACCACCAGAAGCTCGAGGAGTTCTGGGACCGCGAGGCGAAGGCGAGGATCAGCTGGTTCAAGCCGTACGACAAGGTGCTCGAGTGGAAGCTGCCGTACGCGAAGTGGTTCCTCGGCGGCAAGCTCAACCTCACCTACAACTGCGTCGACCGGCACGTCGAGGCCGGCCGGGGCGGCAAGGTCGCCTACTACTGGGAGGGCGAGGCGCCGGGCGAGCGCAAGGTCATCACCTATGCGGACCTGCAGAAGGAGGTGGTGAAGCTCGCCAACGGCCTCAGGAAGCTCGGCGTGAAGAAGGGGACGCACTGCGGCATCTACGTCGCCATGATCCCCGAGCTGCCCTATCTCATGCTCGCCCTCTCGCGCATCGGCGCGCCCTACACGGTCGTGTTCGCGGGGTTCTCGCCGGACTCGCTCGCCGACCGCTTCAACGACATGGAGGTCGAGTTCGTCTTCAGCCAGAACGAGGGCGTCCGCGGCGGCAAGCGGCTCCCGCTCAAGGCCAACGTCGACGAGGCGCTCAAGCAGGTGCCGAGCGTCAAGAAGCACGTCGTATTCAAGCGCACCGACGCCGACGTGCCGATGCACGCGGGCCGCGACGTCTGGTGGCACGACGTGATCCACGGCCAGAGCGACGACCCGAAGAGCTGCCCGTGCGAGCCGATGGACTCCGAGGACATGCTCTACCTGCTCTACACCAGCGGCACCACCGCCAAGCCCAAGGGGATCATCCACACCTCCGCCGGCTACCTCGTCGGCACCGCCACCACCCACCACTACATCTTCGACATCAAGCCCGACGACGTGTACTGGTGCGCCGCCGACATCGGCTGGGTCACCGGCCACAGCTACATCGTCTACGGCCCGCTCGCCAACTGCACGACCGGCATCATCTACGAGGGGACGCCGAACTTCCCCAACCCGGAGCGCTGGTGGGAGATCATCGAGCGCTACAAGGTGAGCATCCTCTACACCGCGCCGACCGCGATCCGGGCCCACATGAAATGGGGGCCGCAGCACGCCGCCAAGCACAACCTCTCGTCACTGCGTCTATTGGGCTCGGTGGGTGAGCCGATCAACCCCGAGGCGTGGGAGTGGTACCACGAGCACATCGGCGGCCGGCGCTGCCCGATCGTCGACACCTGGTGGCAGACCGAGACCGGCATGATCCTGATCACGCCGCTGCCGGGCATCACCACCCTCAAGCCGGGCTCCGCGACGAGGCCGTTCCCCGGTCTCGAGGCGGCGGTCGTCAACGACAAGGGCGAGGAGGTGCCGGTCGGGGGCGGCGGCTACCTGGTGCTCAAGACGCCGTGGCCGGCAATGCTGCGCGGAATCTACAAGGCGCCCGAGCGCTACGTCCAGACCTACTGGAGCCGCTTCCCCGGCCTCTACTTCGCCGGCGACGGCGCGCGCAAGGACGAGGACGGCGACTTCTGGCTGATGGGCCGCGTCGACGACGTGATGAACGTCTCGGGCCACCGCATCTCGACGATCGAGGTGGAGAGCGCCCTCGTCGACCACCCGAACGTGGCGGAGGCGGCGGTGTGCGGCCGCAACGACGCGCTCACCGGCCAGGCGATCGTCGCGTTCGTGACATTGAAGGGCGGCCACGAGGGCACGCCGGAGATGCTCAAGGAGCTGCGCGAGCACGTCGGAAAGAAGATCGGCGCGCTCGCCAAGCCGGCCAACATCGTGTTCACGCCCGATCTGCCCAAGACGCGCTCGGGCAAGATCATGCGCCGCCTGCTCCGGGACGTGGCGGAGAACCGCCCGCTCGGAGACACCACGACGCTGGCCGACGCCGGGGTGGTGAAGGAGATCGCGACCCGCGCGGTCACCGAGGCGTCGCAGCACGAGGTCTAGGAGCGGGGAGATCCACGGCGAGGCCGCCCGGGTGCGGCCCCGCCGGAGGCAGGGGTCACGGGCCGCGCCTGGCGCTTTCGCGGGCGCGGCCCGTCGTTATCGCCCGCCGGGCCTCGGGGAGCGACTCCCCGGTCGCCCCGCATGGTGGAGGAGAAACTCCCTGATCGGTCGCGCCAAAACGGCGCGCCCGGCCCAAGAACCGGGCAGGCCGTCCAGGCTCGCCACGAGGGAAATCCGAACCGGGCAGGGTCTTGCCCAGCTCTGGCACAGATTATGCGAGTCGTTCTCATCAGCCGCGCATCGAACGCCGCGGTGCGAAGGGAGACAGATCATGCCCAGGGGTAGCGTGCTTGCAACCACGTTGGTGATCGGGGTCGGGATGGCGTCGCTGGTCGGCGCAGCGACCAAGTCGCGCGCGACGCGCGGCTGGGTCTCCGCCGTCGACAGCAGCGCGAAAACCGTGACGGTCAAGGGCAAGAACGACGCGGTCACGTTCAAGCTGGAGGACGCCGGCAAGGTGATGGAGAAGGGAAGCCCCGCGACCTTCGCCGATCTCAAGGCCGGGGAGCACGTGCTGATCCGCTACACCGGCACCGGCAACGACCGCGTCGCCTCCGAGATCGACATCCTCGCGATGCCGACCGCCCCCGCGGCCCAGGCCAAGTCGTAGCGATGACGGCGTTTGCCTCGACGCTGTCGCGCCCGCGGCGGCGTCGAGGCTACGCCTGAGCGGTTCCGGCGGCACCCCTCGCATGGCCGGCCGGATCCTCGAGCGGGATCTCGGACGCGTCCCACGCCAGCAGCTTCAAGCGCTCGCCGCACTCGCCGCAGTAGCTCCTGATCGCCGCAACCAGGCCGTCGAGCAGCTCCGCGGGGACCACCGTGAAGATCACCGCGGACGTCTTCGGGAACGCCCGCGAGCCAAGGCGCGGCCCGGTCAGGCCGACCCCGAGCGCATGGGGGATCTCGGTGTAGCCGAGCGCCCCCGCGCGGTCGAGGAGGACTTCGAGCTCCTCCTTGCGCGCCTCGTCGACGACCAGCATCAGCAGCTTGGCGGCCATTCCTACTCCCGGACGCGGAGCGCCCGCAGGATCGAGATCATCGGGCACCAGCGCGTGAACGCCGACTGCAGCAGGTTCAGCCCCACGAACGCGGTGAAGAGGTAGAACCCCGGGTGCACCCAGCGCCCGAGCGCGAGCGAGACGAGCACGAAGAACCCTGCGATCGCGCGGAGCATCTCGTTGAGCCGCATCGACACCTCCCTCCGGCCGTCAGGCCGAATCGCCGCCGGCGTCGACCACGCGGGCGACGCCGACCGTGTTGACGTACATGAAGTAGAGCAGCGGGATCACGACCAGCGTCAGGGCGGTGGACACCACCACCCCCGAGATCAGCGCGACGGCCAGGCCCTGGAAGATCGGGTCGAGGAGGATCACCGTCCCCCCCACCACCAGCGCCGCCGCGGTCAGGGCGATGGGGCGGAAGCGTACCGCGCCGGCCTTGACCACCGCGCTCGCGAGCGGTTCGCCGGCCTCCAGCTCGAGGTTGATGAAGTCGACCAGCAGCACCGAGTTGCGGACGATGATCCCGGCCAGGGCGATGAACCCGATCATCGAGGTCGCGGTGAAGAACACCCCGCCGATCGCGTGCGCCGGGAGGATCCCGATCAGCGTCAGCGGGATCGGCGCCATGATGATGAGCGGTGTCACGAACGAGCGGAACCAGCCCACCACCAGCAGGTAGATGAGCACCAGCACCACCGCGAACGCGACGCCCATGTCGCGGAACACCTCGTAGGTGATCTGCCACTCGCCGTCCCACTTGAGGGCGTAGCCCGTCGAGTCCTCCGGGAAGTGAGTCGAGATCACCTCGAGCGGCCGTCCGCCCGGGTCCTTCAGCGCGCGGACGCGCCTGTCCATCGAGAGGATCCCGTACACCGGCGCCTCGGCGGCGCCGGCCATCTCCGCGACGACGTAGGTCACCGGGCGCAGGTTCTTGTGGTAGATGAACCGCTCGCGCGTGGTCGCGGTCGCGCGGACCAGCTCGCGCACCGGGACCAGCCGCCCCTGCCCGTTCTGCACCGCGACGGCGAGCACGCCGTCGACACTCGACCGCTGCGTGCGATCGAGGCGGAGGACGATCGGCACCGGCTCGCGTGCCGCCGGGTCGTGGAGGAGGCCCACCTCGGCGCCGTCGAGGGCGACGCGCAGCGCGCGCACGACCGCCTCGGGCGTCACGCCGGCCGCCAGCGCCTTCTCGCGGTCGACCTCGATGTCGAGGCGCGGGCCCGGCGCCTCGACGTACCAGTCGACGTCGACCACGCCGGGGGTGTCGGCGAAGATCGCCCGCACCTGCTTCGCCAGCTCGACCCGCCGCTCGAGGTCGGGTCCGTAGATCTCGGCGACCAGCGTCGAGAGCACCGGCGGACCGGGCGGCACCTCCGTCACCTTGACGTTGGCGCCGGTGCGCGCCGCGATCGCGGCGAGCTCGCGGCGCACCGCGATCGCGAACGGGTGGCTCGCGCGGCGGCGCTCGCCTTTCGGGAGGAGGTTCACCTGGAGGTCGGCGACGAGCGGGCCCGAGCGCAAGAAGTAGTGGCGCACTAAGCCGTTGAAGTTGAACGGCCCGGACGTGCCGGCGTAGACCTGCAGGTCCGAAACCTCGGGGAACCCCCGCACCGCGCCGGCGAGCTCGCGGGCGACGGCAGCGGTGGCCTCCAGCGTCGTGCCGGCCGGCATGTCGACGACGACCTGGATCTCGCTCTTGTTGTCGTACGGCAGCATCTTGACCGTGACGAGCTTGACCAGGACCAGTCCGGCCGAGGCCACGAGCAGGACCGCGACGCCCGCGAGCAGCGCCCAGCGCCGCCAGGCGCGCTCGAGCAGCGGGTTGAACAGCCGCGCATATACCCGGTGGAGACGGTTCTCCTCGGGCGTCTCGGAGTCGTGGCGGGCACCGGCCGCGCTGGCGTGCTCCTCGGCGTAGCGCCGGAAGAGGCGGTACGTCAGCCACGGCGAGACGACGAACGCCACCAGCAGCGAGAACAGCATCGCCGCCGACGCGTTGATCGGGATCGGCCGCATGTACGGACCCATCAGCCCGGACACGAACGCGAGCGGCAGGAGCGCGGCGACCACCGCGAAGGTGGCGAGGATGGTCGGGTTGCCGACCTCGTCGACGGCGTAGAACGTCGCCTGGCGCGGGTCGCCCCAGCCCAGCTCGTAGTGGCGGTGGATGTTCTCGACCACGACGATGGCGTCGTCGACGAGGATGCCGATCGCGAAGATGAGCGCGAACAGGGTGACGCGGTTGAGCGTGTAGCCGAAGAAGTACGACGCGGCAAGGGTGAGCGCGAGCGTGGTCGGGACCGCGACCGCGACCACGATCGCCTCGCGGCGGCCGAGCGCGAACGCCATCAGCAGTACGACCGCGAGCGTGGCGATCCCCATGTGCTCGATCAGCTCGGACGACTTCTCGTTGGCGGTGAAGCCGTAGTCGCGCGTCTTCGTCACCTCGACGTCGGACGGAATCAGCGGCCCGCGCAGCCGCGCGAGACGGGCGTCGATGTCGCGCACCAGCTCGACGGCGTTGGCCCCGGGTTTCTTCGCCACCGCGACCGTCACCGCCGGGACGTCGAGGCCGGGCGGCAGCTGCTTCGAGCCGTGCGCCGGACCCGCCATCATCCAGACGTACTGCGCGGGCTCGTCGGGCCCGTCGGCGACGGTCGCGACGTCGCGAAGGCGGACCGCGCGCCCGCCCTCGACGCCGACGACCGCGTCGCCGACCTCCTCGGCGGTGCGGAAGAACGAGCCGACCTCGACCGCCGTCTCCGTGCCGCCGGACGTGTACGAGCCCGCGGGGAGACGCCAGTTGAGCGCGGCGAGCGCCTGGTACGCGCCGAGCAGGGAGAACCCGTGGGCGGCCAGTCGCTCGCGGTCGAAGGCGACGCGGACGGCGCGCCGACCACCGCCGATCACCGTGACGCGCGCGACCTGCGGGTGGCGGCTCAGCTCGACGCTGAGCTCGTCGGCGACCTGGCGCAGCGCCTGCGGCGCCGCCCGCGCCGACCACAGCGTGTAGGCCACCACCGGGACGTCGTCGATCCCGCGCGGCGCGACCACCGGCGGCAGCGCGCCCGGCGGCAGCGCGGGCGCCAGCTCGGCGAGCTTGGCGTGGACGCGCACGGCGGCCTGGTCGGGGTCGGTGCCGACCTTGAACCGAGCGATCACGATGCCGCCGGACGGCTGCGTCGTCGAGTAGACGAAGTCGACGTTGGCGATCTCGGAGATCGCCTTCTCGACCGGCGAGACGACGCGCCGCTCGACCTCCTCCGGCGCCGCTCCGGGGAAGGCGACGAGCACGTCGATCATCGGCACCTTGATCTGCGGCTCCTCCTCGCGCGGCGTCACCAGCACCGCGAAGCCGCCGACGAGGAGCGAGAAGACGACCAGCAGCGGCGTGATCTTCGAGGTCAGGAACCCCCGCGCGACGCGCCCCGACGCCCCCAGCGGGCGGCGGGACATCTTCAGGCGCAGCGCCTCCCGCCGGCTCACGGCGCGGTCCGAGCCACCGGCATCGCCGCTCACTGGCGGACCTCCTCGACCGTGGCACCGTCCGCGATCGGCGCGGCGGCGCCGACGAGCACGTCCTCGCCGCCGCGGAGGCCGGAGAGCACCTCGAGGCGGTCGCCGGGGAGCGTCGCTCCGGTCACCACCGCGCGGGTGCGCGCCCGCCCGGTGTCGTCGCGGACCGCGACCATGCTGACCCCCCCGCTCGCCAGCACCGCGCGGGCCGGCACCGCGACGACCCGCCGCGAGCCGAGCGCGAGCCAGCCGCGCCCCGCCATGCCGGACGGCACGTCGTGCCCGGGGAGGCGCACCCTGATCGTGAACGAGTGGGTCATCGGGTCGGCGCCCGCGGCGATCTCCTCGATCGCGCCCGACGTCTCGTCGCCGCCGAGGGCGTCGATGCGCACCGGCAGGACGCCTCCGACGCGGAGGTTCGCGGCGGCGAACGCGCTCTCCGGCACCGCCAGCGCGAGGCGGCTGCCGGTGCCCGATTCGACCATCACGAGCGGGCGGCCCGGGACCGCGAGATCGCCGACGTCGGCGAGCTTGGCGGCGATCCGCCCGGCGAACGGTGCGACGACCCGCGATTCGCGTGCCACCGAGGCGGCCGCGTCGACTGCGCCCTGCGCCTGCTCGACCGCGCCCGACGCCTGGTCGTGCTGCATGCGGGCCATGTCCAGCTCGAGCTCCGACGCCGCGCCCTTGGCGGCCAGCGCCGTGTAGCGCTCGAGGTTGCGGGCGGCGAGCGCGAGCGCCGCCTGCGCCTGCGCCAGCGCGCCGCGCGCCTGCGCCTCCTGGCCGCGCGCGGTCTGCGGATCGATCTCGACCAGCACCTGCCCGGCAGCGACGCTCTCGCCGGCGCGGATGCGCACGGCGGTGACGACCGCCATCACCCGCGACGAGACCGCGGCCTGGCGCTCGGGCTCGACCGTGCCGTAGAGCTCGACGCGCTGCGGGACCTCGACCAGCTCCGCGCGACCGAGGCGCGCACTCACTGCCGCCGGCGTCTCGCTCCGGCGCGCGGCGTCGCCGGCGCACCCGAGACCGATCAGACTCACGATTCCGATCCCAGCCGTGATCCGTTTCATCGTCCCCTCCGACATCGCTCGCCCGACCGGGCTCCGACTCCCGCCCTTATCGCCGCCATCGCGGAGCGTGCTCATGGCAGCGCGCTCTCGGGCGGCCGGCCCGCCACCACCGCGAGGCGGATCGACGCGGTGTCGGCGTCGGCCCGGGCCGCAAGCTCGCGCGTCTCGGCCTCCCGCGCCGCGGTCGTGGCGTCGAGCAGGTCGAGCATCTTGACGACGCCGTTCGCGAAGCGCTCCGCCACGATCCGCTCGACCTCTCGCGCGGCGCCGACCGCGCGGGCCGCCGTGACGTGCCGCGCGCGCGCGCTCGCCGCCTCCTCCCACGCCTGGCGCACCTCGAGCTGCACCCCGTCCGCGAAGCGCGCCACGTCCTCGGCCGCGGCCGTGGCCTCGAACTCCGCGGCGCGGAGCGCGGCGCGGTCGCTGCCGCCGGCGAACAGGTTGAGGCTGGCCTGGGCCATGATCGCGGTCGACTCCCCATGGCCGCCGAAGAG
Organism: Thermoanaerobaculaceae bacterium; assembly: GCA_035517415.1. GTDB lineage: Bacteria > Acidobacteriota > Thermoanaerobaculia > Thermoanaerobaculales > Thermoanaerobaculaceae > DATIYW01. Next base: position 13,255 of record DATIYW010000063.1, on the reverse strand, counting down.
GTGATCGTCGACCAGGTCCTCGCGCGCCACCAGACCGACGCGGGGGAGGAACGCCGCGCGCCGGACGCCGCGCTCGAGCTCGCCGGCGCGGAGCATCGCGCGCGCCGCCTCGAGGTCGCCGCGCCGGGCCGCGGAGGCGATGAAGCCCGCCAGCTCGTCGCCCGGCGCCGCCGGCGACGGCAGCGCCTCGGCGCGCCACTCGGTGGCCTCGTCCGCCCCGAGGCGGAAGGCGAGGTTCGCGGCGGCGACCCGCGCGCCGCCCTGCGCCGCCTCCAGCATGTCCTCGACACGGGCGAGCTCGACCTCGGCGCGGAGCAGCTCCGAGCGCACCAGCATCCCCTGCTCGACGTAGTTCTTTGCGAGCTCGACGTGCGCCGCGACGGTCTTGCGCGAGTGCTCGAGCAGCGCGGCGAACTCCTGCGCCTGGGCGAGCGCGAGGTACGCCCGCGCCGCCTCCCACGCCGCCTGGTCTCCCGCCCACGCCGCTGCCGAGCTGCCGGCCGCGGCGGCCGCCCGCGCCTGAGCGACGCGGCCCGAGAGCTCCCCGCCGGTGTACAGCGGCAAGGCCAGCTCGACCCGCGTGATCGCGGTGTCGAGGGCGCTCGGTCGGTTCGGGTCGGTGGCGGTGAACGCCGCGAACGAAAAGCGCTGCTGGTCGAGCTTGAGGGCGAACACCTCGGCGGGGGAGTCGGTGCGGATGTAGTCCTCCTCGACGCGCAGCGAGGGCAGCCGGAAGCCGCGCGCCTGGTCGAGCCTCGCCGCCCCGGCCGCCTCGCGCGCGCGGGCCGCGGCGACCTCGCGGCTCTTCTCGCGCGCCATCCGCATCGCGGCGGAGAGCGACAGGGCCTCGGCGCCGAACGCCGGGACGGCGGCGAGACAGATGGTGACTGCAAGTGCGGTCCAGCGGCCCATTCGCTCCTCCATCGCCAAATGGTTATAGATGAATTCGTCGTCCCTGTCAACCCCTCCGACACGGGTCGGCGCCGAGGCGGCCTCGAGCGGCCCGGCCGCAGCGGGAAGGCCGCCGGCCGGCCCGGGGTTGGCCGGAGCGACGCACGATCGGGGGCCGCATGGACGACACGCACGCCGGAGCAGCGATCGAGGTGCTCGACCTCGAGTTCAAGATGCACGAGACGATCGCCTCGTTCCTGCTGCGCTCGGACGACGGGCCGGTGCTGATCGAGACCGGGCCGGAGTCCACGTTCGAGGCGTTGCGGCGCGCGCTCGGCCGCGCCGGCTTCCGCGTCGAGGACGTCCGCCACGCGCTGGTCACCCACATTCACCTCGACCACGCCGGAGCCGCGTGGCGCCTCGCCGAGCACGGCGCGACCATCTACGTCCACCCGGTCGGGGCGCCGCACCTCGTCGACCCGGCGCGGCTCCTGGTGTCGGCGCGCAAGATCTACGGGCCGCAGATGGACAGCCTGTGGGGGCGGATGGGCCCGATCGCCGCGGATCGCGTCCGCGTGCTCCAGGACGCCGAGACGCTCCGCATCGGCGGGTTGCGGATCGAGGCGCTGTTCACGCCCGGGCACGCCAGCCACCACGTCGCGTACCGGATCGACGGGGCGGTGCTGACCGGCGACATCGCGGGGGTGCGGATCGGCGACGGCCCGGTGGTGCCGCCGTGCCCGCCGCCGGAGGTCGACATCGAGGCGTGGCGCGCCTCGCTCGCGCGGCTGCGAGAGGTCGCGCCGCGCCGCCTCTACCTCACCCACTTCGGCGTCGTGGACGAGGTCGGCGAGCACCTCGACCAGCTCGACGCGGCGCTCGACGCGTTCGCCTCCTGGACGCGGGCGCGGATGGAGCAGGGGCTCGCCGAGGAGGCGATCGTGCCGCTGTTCGAGGCCTACACGGACGGCTTCCTCGCCGCGCGCGGCGCGGGCGGGGAGGTGCAGCGGCGCTACGCGGTCGCCAACCCCGCGTTCATGAGCGTGGCGGGGCTCGCCCGCTACTGGCGCAAGCGGGCGGAACGGGCGGCGGCCGCGAGCGCCTGAGCGCCCCGCGCCCGGCGCGGTGATATCCTGCGGCCGGGTTCCGGCGAAGGGGGCGCGATGTTTCGTATCATCCCGGACGCGAGAGAGTTCCGCGAGTACGTGCTGCTCCGCGACGGGCAGAGCGTGCTGTTGCGCCTGGCCACCGCCGCCGACCTCCCGGCGGTGCGGGCGATGTTCGAGAAGATCTCGGCGCAGAGCCTGCGCATGCGCTTCATGGGCGCGGTGGCGCAGGTGCCGCAGTCGTTCCTCGACAGCCTGGTCGGGGTCTCGCCGCGCGACCGCGCCTGCCTGCTCGCGATCATCGGCGAGGAGCCCAACCACAAGGTGGTCGGCCTCGGGAACTACATCGGCCTCGGCGTGCGGAACACCGCGGAGGTCGCGTTCATCGTCGGCGACGAGTTCCAGCGCCGCGGCATCAGCTCGTTGCTGCTCGAGCGCCTCGCCGGGATCGCCGCCGGCGCCGGCTTCGTCGGCTTCGAGGCGGACGTGCTGTTCGAGAACCAGCCGATGATCAACGTCTTCCTCGACTCCGGCTTCGAGTTCCGCCAGGCGCTCGAGGGCGGCAGCTACCACGTCGAGTTCCCGATCGCGGGTGCGGTCGCGGTGCGCGAGCGCGCCGAGCTGCGGGAGCGGATCGCGACCGCGAACTCGGTGGCGAACCTGCTCCGCCCCAAGGTCGTGGCGGTCGTCGGCGCGTCCCACACCGGGTCGGGGCTCGGCAGCCTGATCTTCCAGAACATCCTCAAGAACGGCTTCACCGGCACGGTCTACCCGGTCAACCACCAGGCCGCCTCGGTGTTCGGCGTCAAGGCCTACCCGTCGGTCGCGGAGCTGCCGGAGCGCGTCGACCTCGCGGTCGTGGCGGTGCCCGCGGAGCAGGTGCTGCCGGTCGCGGACGACGCGCTGCGCGCAGGCGCGAAGGGCCTGATCGTCGTCACCTCCGGCTTCGCCGAGACCGGCGCCGAGGGCGCGGCGACGCAGCGCCGTCTGGTCGAGGCGGTGCGCTCGCAAGGGGCGCGGCTGGTGGGTCCGAACTGCCTCGGCCTGCTCAACACCGACCCCGAAGTGCGGCTCGACGCGAGCCTCGCGCCGGCGCTGCCCCCGATCGGCCGGATCGGCTTCTACTCGCACTCCGCCGCGCTCGGCATCGTCATCCTGCGCGAGGCGGTCGAGCGCGGCCTCGGGTTCTCCGCATTCGTCTCGGCCGGCAACCGCGCCGACATCTCCGGCAACGACCTGCTGCAGTTCTGGGACGAGGACCCCGCCACCGACATCGCCATGCTCTACCTCGAGATGTTCGGCAATGCGCGCCGCTTCGCGCGGGTGGCGCGGGCGTTCTCGCAGCGCAAGCCGGTGCTTTGCGTCAAGAGCGCGCGCAGCCGGGCGGGCTCGAGCGCCGCCCGCGCCCACATCGGTGCGCGGCCGGTCTCCGACGTCGAGGTCGACGCGCTCTTCCACCAGGCGGGCGTGATCCGCGTCGACACCCTCGACGAGCTGTTCGACGTCGCGGTGCTGCTCGCCCACCAGCCGCTGCCGCAGGGCAACCGGGTGGCGATCATCGGCAACTCGGGCGGGGTGGTGACGATCACGGCCGACGCCTGCGAGGCGCACGGCCTCTCGGTCTCGGCGCCGCACCTCGTCGACCTCGGCGCGCTCGCCCAGCCGGAGGACTACCGCGCGGCGGTCGAGCGGGCGCTCGAGGACGCCAAGGTCGACGCGGTGATCGCGATCTTCCTCTGCGTCGGCGACTGCGACCCGTCGCTGGTCGGGCGCGGCATCCGCCGCGGCGTGCTCAGCGCCGAAAGCCGGACCGGCCTCGCCAAGCCGATGCTGCTCTGCCTGATGGGGGCGAGCGGCCTGGTCGACTTCTCGGCCGAGGGCCGCGACAGCGTGACCGGCAAGCGCAAGGTGTTCCCCTCGTACCGCTTCCCCGAGGCGGCGGCGCGCGCGCTGGCGCACGCCGCCGACTACGCGGCGTACCGGCGGCGGCCGCCGGGCCGTTTGCTCTGGTACGAGAACGTCGACCCCGGCTCCGCGCGCGCCGCGCTCGAGCGGACCCTGGCGCAGGCCGCGCCGCCCAAGGCGCCGCACTGGCTCGAGGGCGGGCGCGCCGCCGAGATCCTCGCCGCGTTCGGGATTGCGCTCGCCGAGCGCCGGCCGCCCGCCGCGGAGGAGGAGCCGGCGCTCCACCTCACCGTGCGATCGGACCCCGACTTCGGACCGTTGATCGGGCTGCGCCGGGCGCCGCTGCCGCCCGTTACGCGCATCACCCCGCTCACCGACGAGGACGCGCGCGTCATGCTCGACGCCGCCGGCGTAGCGCCCGACGGCGGCGAGATCGAGCTGCTCGGCCGGCTCTCGCAGCTGGTCGAGGAGCTGCCCTGGCTCACCGAGCTCCACGGCGAGGTGGTCGCAGCCTCCTCCGGCCCGGCGGCGCTCGCCGCCGGCGTGCGCGTCGCGTTCGCCCTGCCGGCCTGAACCGGCCGCGCGGGTCGGCAGGCCAGCGTCGCTACTTCAGCTCCGGGAAGTCCTCCTCGCGGAACTCGGCGCCGGGCTTGCCGCCGGCGGCCGCGTGCTTGCGCAGCTCGACGCGGCGGATCTTCCCCGAGATGGTCTTGGGCAGGTCGGCGAACTCGAGGCGGCGGACGCGCTTGAACGGCGCCAGTCGCTCCCGCACGAAGCGGAAGATGGCGCGCGCGGTGTCGCGGTCGGGCGCGTGTCCGGCGCGCAGCACGACGTACGCCTTGGGCACGGTGAAGCGCACCGGGTCGGGGCTCGGCACCACCGCGGCCTCGGCGACGGCGGGGTGCTCGATCAGCACCGACTCGAGCTCGAACGGGCTGATGCGGTAGTCCGAGCTCTTGAACACGTCGTCGGCGCGGCCGACGTACCAGAGGTAGCCGTCCTCGTCGCGCCGCGCGATGTCGCCGGTGCGATAGAACGCGCCCGACATCGCCTGCCGCGACTTGACCGGGTCGTCGAGGTAGCCGTCCATCAGGCCGAGCGGGCGGGCGTCGCCGAGCGCGACCGCGATCTCGCCCTCGTCGGCTTCCTTCGCGTCGGGGTCGAGCAGCGCCACCAGGTAGCCGGGCAGCGGCCGCCCCATCGAGCCGGGCTTGACCTTCTGACCCGGCGAGTTGCCCACCATCGCGGTGGTCTCGGTCTGGCCATAGCCGTCGCGGATCACCAGCCCCCAGGCGCGCTCGACCTGCGCGATCACCTCCGGGTTGAGCGGCTCGCCGGCGCCGACCACCTCGCGGAGCCGCACCTTGACGCCGGCGAGGTCCTCCTGGATCAGCAGCCGCCACACCGTCGGCGGCGCGCACAGCGTGGTCACGCCCCGCTCCTCGAGCACCTTGAGCGTGGCCTTGGCGGAGAAGCGCGCGGCGCGGTGGACGAGCACGGTCGCGCCGGCGTTCCACGGCGCGAAGAAGCTCGACCAGGCGTGCTTGGCCCACCCCGGCGAGCTGATGTTGAGGTGGACGTCGCCGGGCTGGAGGCCGATCCAGTACATGGTCGAGAGGTGCCCGACCGGGTAGCTCTGGTGCGAGTGGAGCACGAGCTTGGGCTTGGAGGTGGTGCCGGAGGTGAAGTAGAGCAGGAACGGGTCGGTGGCCTTCGTCGCGGCGTCCGGGGCGAACGCGACCGGCGCGCGGTAGGCGTCCTCGAAGCGATGCCACCCCGCCGGAGCGCCCTCGCCGACCGCGACGCGGGTGAGCTTCGGATCACGCCCGGCGAACTTCGCGCACTGGCCGGCGTCCACGACCAAGTGGCGCACCTCGCCGCGCTCGAGCCGGTCGGTGACGTCGTCGGCGGCGAGCAGCGTGGTGGCCGGGATCACGACCGCCCCCAGCTTCATCGCCGCGAGCACGGTCTCCCACAGCGGCACGACGTTGTCGAGCATCACCAGGATGCGGTCGCCGCGTGCCACGCCCAGGTCGCGCAGGAAGCTCGCGACCCGGCTCGAGCGCTCGGCGAGCTCCGCGAACGAGAGGCGCGTCTCGCCGCCCTGGTCGTCGACCAGCCAGAGGGCGGTCGCCTCGTTGCCCGCCGCGAACGCGTCGAAGTAGTCGAGCGCCCAGTTGAACGCGGTCAGCTTCGGCCAGCGGAAGCCGGCGACCGCGGCCTCGTACTGCGTGCGGTGGCGGAAGAGAAAGTCCCGGGCGCCGAGAAACTCCTCGCGTGCAGTCATTGCCGTCCCCCCCGAATCGAGCTCGTGCCTCGAACTATAGCGCGGCGCCGCGGTGGTGGCGCCCGCCCGGATGCTCTACGATGAGGCCAACGCGGCCGCGAGGCGGGGATGGGATCGGCGGAGGGGAGGCGATCGCATGCAAGTCCGCGACATCATGACCACGGCGGTGCTCACGATCGGGCCGGACGCGACGCTGGAGAGCGTCTGCCTGCTGATGCACGAGCGCAACATCCGCCACCTCCCGGTGATGGAGGGAGGGCGGCTGATCGGCGTGATCACCGACCGCGACGTGCACGGCGCCACCAGCAGTCTGTGCGTCGAGCCGACGCCGCCGCGCGGCGTGGTGCGGGACGCGATGGCGCACCCGCCCAAGACCGCGCACCCGCTCGATCCGGTCGAGGACGCCGCGCGAACCATGCGCGCGCTCAAGATCGGCTGCCTGCCGGTCGTCGACGGGGAGGCGCTGGTCGGCATCATCACCGGCATCGACCTGCTCGACGCGCTGCTGCGACTGACCGGGGTCGACCAGCCGACCGGCCGCCTCGAGCTCCACCTCGTCGACCGCCCCGGCGAGCTGGCCCGCCTCACCGCGTTCATCTCCGGACGCCAGCTCAACATCCACTCGATCCTCACCTACCCGGTGGCGGGCGGCCAGGTGAGCACAGTGCTGCGCGTCGCCACGGTCGAGACGCGGCCGCTCGCCGACGCGCTCCGCCACGCCGGCTTCGAGGTCGTCTGGCCCCCCGCCAAGCCATGGCAGCGCTGATCTTCAGCCCGGAGTACGGCAGCTACGACTTCGGCGCCGAGCACCCGTTCAGCCCGGCGCGGGTCGCGATGACGCTCGACCTGCTGACCCAGCTCGGCCACCCGCCGACCTGGATCGAGCCGGAGCCTGCCACGCGCGACGACCTCCTCACCGTCCACGCCGCGGCCTACCTCGATCTCGTCGAGGCGCTGTCGGAAGGGAAGAGCGTTGCCGACGCCGAGGCGTGGGGCGTCGGCACGCCCGACACGCCGGTGTTCCCGGGCATGGACCTCGCCGGCCGCCGGGTGGTCGGCGGCACGCTCGCGGCGGCGCGCATGGTCGCCGCCGGCAAGGCCACGCGCGTGCTCCAGCTCGGCGGCGGGCTCCACCACGCGCAGCCGCAGCGCGCGGCCGGGTTCTGCGTCTACAACGACCTGGCGGTCGCGATCAAGCACCTCACCGCGACCGGCGCGTGCGTGACCTACCTCGACATCGACGTGCACCACGGCGACGGCGTGCAGGCGGTGTTCAACCGCGACGGGCGGGTGCAGACGATCAGCCTGCACGAGTCCGGCCAGTACCTGTTCCCCGGCACCGGCGAGATCCACGAGCTGGGCGAGGGCGACGGCCGGGGGCTCAAGGTCAACGTCCCGCTCGAGCCGTTCACCGACGGCGCGAGCTATCTCGAGGTGTTCGACCAGGTGGTGCCGCGCGCGGTGGCGGAGTTCGGCCCCCAGGTGCTGGTCGTGCAGGCGGGCGCCGACGCGCACTTCGACGACCCGCTCGCGGACCTCGCGCTCACCACTCACGACTACGAGCGGCTCTACCGCCGCATCCTCGACCTTGCGGACGAGCAGACCGGAGGCAAGGTCATCTTCACGCTCGGCGGCGGGTACTCGCTGCACGCGGCCTCGCGCGTCTGGGCGATCCTCTACCTCGTCCTCAACGACCTCGCCGTGCCGCGCTACATCCCGGCCGCTTGGTCGCAGAAGTGGCAGCAGCATCTCGAGGGGAGGCCTTGCGCGACGCTTCACGATCCGGACGCCGCCCAGGCGCTGGTGCCGCAGCGCGAGGAGATCGCGCGGCGCAACCGCGTCGTCGCGAGCCGCCTGCTCGAGGCGCTGAGCCGCTACTGGGTCTGACCGCAGGCGGCTGGTGGGGCCGCCCGGCTTGACAGATCGGCCAGGCTCGCGTTAGCATCTCAGCCCCTTTGGCGGGTGGGGTTTGCCCGCCTCCGGGATACGTCTGCGGAGCGGAGAACACGATGAGGACGTACGTCACGAAACAGAGCGAGATCCGCCACGACTGGTTCGTCGTCGACGCGACCGACGTGGTGCTCGGCCGCCTCTCGACCACGGTGGCCGGCCTGCTGCGGGGCAAGCACAAGCCGATCTTCACCCCGGGCCTGGACACCGGCGACTTCGTCGTCGTGGTCAACGCGGCGCGGGTCAAGATGACCGGCAACAAGTGGGACGACAAGCGCTACTACCGGCACTCCGGCGACCCCGGCCACCTCCACACGGCCACCGCCCGCGAGCTGCGCGACAAGAGCCCCGAGCGCATCGTCCGCTACGCCGTATGGGGGATGCTGCCGAAGAACCGGCTCGGCCGGCAGCTCCTGCGCAAGCTGAAGATCTACGCCGGCGCCGAGCACCCCCACGTCGCGCAGCAGCCGCGCGCGATCCGGATCGAAGGCTGAGGAGGAGCAGCGTGGCGAGCATCCAGTACTACGGCACCGGCCGACGCAAGACCGCGGTGGCGCGCGTCTACCTGCGCCCGGGGACCGGCAAGATCACGGTCAACAAGCGCGACTTCGACGTCTACTTCCCGAACCGGGTGCTGAAGATGGTCATCCGGCAACCGCTCGCGATGACCGAGACGGCGGAGAAGTTCGACATCCTCGTCAACGTCAACGGCGGCGGGATCGCCGGCCAGGCGGGCGCGATCCGCCACGGCCTGTCGCGCGCGCTGATCGAGTTCAGCCCGGAGCTGCGGCCCAAGCTGAAGAGCGCCGGCTTCCTCACCCGCGACGCCCGCGAGGTGGAGCGGAAGAAGTACGGCCAGCCCAAGGCGCGGCGGCGGTTCCAGTTCTCCAAGCGTTAGAGAGCTCGAAAGGAGATACGCTCTTGGCTTCAATTTCAATGAAAGAGCTGCTCGAGGCTGGCGTCCACTTCGGTCACCAGACCCGGCGCTGGAACCCGAAGATGCGTCCCTACATCTTCGGCAAGCGCAACGGGATCTACATCGTTGACCTGCAAAAGACGCTGCAGCTCTTCGAAGAAGCCTCCAACTTCGTGCGCGAGCTGGTCGCCTCCGGCGGCACCGTGCTGTTCGTCGGGACCAAGCGGCAGGCGCAGGACGTGGTCAAGGAAGAGGCCGCGCGCTGCGGCATGTTCTTCGTCGCCAACCGCTGGCTCGGTGGGACGCTGACCAACTTCGTCACGCTGCGCCGCTCGGTCGAGCGCTACAAGGACGTCGAGCGCCAGCTCGCCAACGCCGAGTCGCAGATCACCAAGAAGGAGCGCGTCCACCTCGAGCGCGAGCGCGCCAAGATGGAGCGCAACCTCGGCGGCATCCGCGACATGGAGTCGCTCCCCGACGCCATCTACGTGATCGACACCAATCACGAGCACAACGCGGTGCACGAGGCCAACCGCCTCGGCATCCCGGTGGTGGCGGTGGTCGACACCAACTGCGACCCCGACGTGGTCGACTACCCGATCCCGGGCAACGACGACGCGATCCGCGCGATCAAGCTGTTCACCTCGCGCGTCGCCGACTCGGTGCTCGAGGGGCTGGCGATGGTCGAGGGGCGCAGCGAGGGCGAGGCGGCGCTGGTCAAGGCGCCGACGCCCCCGCCGGCGCCGGTCGTGGCGGAGCCCGCGCCGCCGGCCGAGGAGAAGCCGGCCGAGGGCGGCGAGCCGGTGCTCCCGTCGCTCGAGGAGACGTTCGAGGAGTACGACGAGGAGACCGAGCAGTACGAGAAGCGCTAGCACGGACCGGGGGCCGGGCCCCGGGGTCCGGGATCCGGACTCCTGACCCGTGACCCCGGAACCCGGTTTCGAACGGCCAGGGGGCGCGCTTCCTGGCCGTTGTCATGGAGGAGATGATGGCGATCACCGCGGCACAGGTGAAGGAGCTTCGCGAGAAGACGGGCGCCGGCATGATGGACTGCCAGCGCGCCCTGCAGGAGTCGAACGGCGACATGGAGGAGGCGGTCAAGATCCTGCGCAAGAAGGGTCTGTCGGCCGCGGCGAAGAAGGCGGGACGGACCGCGAAGGAAGGCCTGATCACGATCGCCGTGATCGAGGACGGCCGGCGCGGCGGCATGGTCGAGCTCAACTGCGAGACCGACTTCGTCGCCCGCACCGAGCAGTACAAGGCGTTCGCCCAGGCGCTCGCCGACCAGGTCGCAGCTGACGGCAACGGCGACATCGACAAGGTCAAGGCGGCGCGCTACGTCGCCGACCCGCTCCACACCGTGGGCGAGGCGGTGGCCTCGCAGGTCGCCACCATCGGCGAGAACATCCTGCTCTCGCGCGTCGGCTTCATGGCCGCGGAGCCGGGCACGAAGATCGGCTCGTACCTCCACATGGGCGGCAAGATCGGCGTGCTGGTCGAGGTCTCCGAGGGCGCCGACGATGAGACCGTCAAGGACGTCGCGATGCAGGTGGCGGCGGCCGAGCCGCGCTGGGTGTCGCGCGAGGCGGTCCCGGCCGCGGCGGTCGCCGAGGAGCGCGAGATCGCCAAGGCGCAGGCGGCCACTTCCGGCAAGCCGGCGCAGGTGATCGAGAAGATCGCCGAGGGCAAGGTCGGCAAGTTCTACGAGCAGGTCTGCCTGGTCGAGCAGCCGTTCGTCAAGGACCCGGCGAAGAAGGTCTCCGCCGTGCTCGCCGAGCGCGGCGGGGTGGCGGTCAAGGGCTTCCTCCGCTTCAAGCTCGGCGAGGGCGCGGGAGCCGCCGAGAAGTGAGCGGCAGCCCCGCCTTCAAGCGCATCGTCCTCAAGCTCTCGGGCGAGGTCCTGATGGGCCACCAGCCGTTCGGGATCGCGCCCGAGGTGCTGCCCACGCTCGCCGCCGAGATCGCCGAGGTGCACGGGCTCGGCGTCGAGACGGCGATCGTGATCGGCGGCGGCAACATCATCCGCGGCATCGCCGCCAAGGAGCAGGGGCTCGAGCGCGTCACCGGCGACTACATGGGGATGCTCGCGACGGTGATCAACGCGCTCGCGCTGCAGGACGCGCTCGAGAAGCGCGGCAGTTACACCCGCGTGCTGACCGCGGTGGAGATGCGCGAGGTGGCGGAGCCGTTCATCCGCCGCCGCGCCATCCGCCACCTCGAGAAGGGACGGGTCGTGATCTTCGCCGCCGGCACCGGCAACCCGTTCTTCACCACCGACTCGGCGGCCGCGCTGCGCGCCTCGGAGATCCACGCCGACGCGCTGTTCAAGGCGACCAAGGTCGACGGCCTCTACACCGCCGACCCGGTGCGCGAGGTCGGCGCGACGCTGCTGAAGACCGCGAGCTACCAGTACCTGCTAGAGCACAGCATCAAGATCATGGACGCGGCCGCCGTCTCGCTCTGCCAGAACGCGAAGATCCCGATCCGGATCTTCAACATCCGCGTGCCCGGCAACATCCGCCGCGTGGTCCTCGGCGAGGACGTCGGCTCCACCGTCTCGTAGCGCCGCTCGCCACGCGAGGCGAGTCGAAAGTCGAAAGCTAGGACCCCGCCCGACGGCCGTCGCCGCGGGGCCCGTCCGAGCTTCCGGTCTCTGACTTCTTCCTTTCGACCTCTGACTTTCGACTTTCAACTGTCGTCGACGCGGATACAATGGGACGCCCCGAGATTTGGGTGTCAGTCCGCCCCCACGGGTGCGGGAGGAGGGTCGGCGATGCGGGAGACGGTCAAGCGAGGCAAACAGCACATGGACAAGGCGGTGGAGGTCCTGCGCGACGAGCTGAAGACGCTGCGGACCGGACGGGCGTCGCTCGGCATCCTCGACGCGGTGCGGGTCGACTACTACGGCACGCCGACGCCGCTGAACCAGGTCGCTAACCTGAGCGTGCCGGACCCGACGCTGATCGTGATCCAGCCGTGGGACGCGTCGCTGATTGCCGCGATCGAGCATGCGATCCAGAAGGCCAACCTGGGCCTCAACCCGATGAACGACGGCAAGGCGATCAAGCTGCCGGTGCCGCCGCCGACGCAGGAGCGGCGCAAGGAGCTGGTGAAGGTCGCCCACGAGTTCGCCGAGCGCGCCCGCACCGCGGTGCGCAACGTGCGGCGCGACGGCAACGACGAGCTGAAGAAGCTCGAGAAGGACGGCGAGATCTCCGAGGACGACCTCCGCCACGCGCTCGAGGAGGTGCAGAAGCTCACCGACGAGCACACCCAGCGCATCCACGAGATCCTCACCGCCAAGGAGAAGGAGATCCTGGAGGTGTGATCTTCGCCCGCGGGCGGGCGAGCGGAAGCGAAATGACGCAACCCGAGGTCGCAATCGTCGTCGTCGCCGCCGGCTCGAGCTCCCGCTTCGGTAGCGACAAGCTCGCCGCCCGCGTCGGCGGGGCGACCGTGCTGGAGCGGGCGATCGCCGCGGTGCGCGCCCCGTTGCCGGCCGCGCGGGTTGCTCTCGTCGTCCGGCCTGAGCGCGTGGCAGAGGTCGCCGCCGCGCACGCCGGCACCGGCGTCGTCGTCGTCGCCGGAGGCAGGCGGCGCCAGGACTCGGTCCGCAACGGCGTCGCGGCGCTCGGGCTGGCCGACGAGGCGCTGGTGGCGATCCACGACGGCGCGCGGCCGTTCGTGCCGCCGGACGACGTGCACCGGGTGGTCGAGGAGGCGGCGCGCTCGGGCGCGGCGCTGCTCGCGGCGCCGATGGTCGACACGGTCAAGCGCATCCGCCACGACGGGAGCGTCGACGCGACGCTGCCGCGCGAGCAGCTCGCCCGCGCGCTCACGCCGCAGGTGTTCCGCGCTGGTCTGCTGCGGCGGGCGTGGGAGGCGGCGGCCGGGGGCGACTGGAGCGACGAGGCCTCGCTGGTCGAGCGCCACGGAGGGCAGGTCATGGCGGTGCCCGGCGATCCCCGCAACGTGAAGGTGACGCACCCCGAGGACCTGGACGCGCTCGCCGGCGTCGTCGGCCGCGGCACGCGCGTCGGCCAGGGCGTCGACGTGCACCCGTTCGCGCCCGGCCGCACGCTGTGGCTGTGCGGCCTCGAGCTGCCCGGCGAGGAGGGTCTGGCGGGTCACTCGGACGCCGACGCCGCGCTCCACGCGGTCACCGACGCGATCCTCGGCGGGTGCGGCGCCGGCGACATCG
>DATIYW010000062.1:0-4328 GCA_035517415.1 Thermoanaerobaculaceae bacterium | reverse complement strand
GCTGGATCGTGCCCGGGGCGATCGGCTCGGAGAGCTGCTCGCCGTCGCCACCGGCCGCCAGCGGCGGCCCCTCGAGGCGGTAGCCCATGCGGTTGGAGCGGCTGCTCACCCGGTACGGCGCCGCGGCGAGCCGCTGCGCCGTGTCGTGGCCCGGACCGCTCGCCGTCTCGGGGACGAATCGCAGCTCGAACGGGTCCGCGTAGAGTCGGAGCAGCGCCGGGCGCACTGACCGCGGCGGTCGGTCCGTCGCCTCGCCGATCGCGATCTCCTGGCCGGCGCGCAGTGCGCCGCCGCCCAGCCCCGACTCGAGGTCGGTCGCGGCGCTGCCGAACACCCGCGGCAGCGCCAGCCCACCCGCCGCCGCGAGGTAGCAGCGCGCCCCCTGCCGGCGTGGGCCGAAGCTCAGCACCTGGCCCGCGGTCGCGGCGTTCGATCGCCACACGTCGAGGGCGCGGCAGTCGAGCTGCGGCGAGAGGTTGGCGCCGGCCAGCGCGAACCGGGCGTGGCCGGTGAACTCGATCTCCGGGCCGACCGCCGTGATCTCGAGCGCGGCCGCGCCGTCCGGGTTGCCGACCAGGCGGTTGGCGACGCGCAACGCGAGTGGGTCCATCGCGCCCGACGCAGAGACCCCGAAGCGGCCGAGGCCGGCGCGTCCGAGGTCCTGCCCCGTGGTCAGCAGGCCCGGCCGGCGCACCAGCAGCGCCGCCATCACGCCCCGGCCGCCAGCGGCGCGACCGCGACGCCGGCGGCGTCGAGCGCGGCGCGGATCGCCGCCGCCATCGCCACCGCGTGCGGGTTGTCGCCGTGGACGCAGACGGTGTCGGCGCGGATCGCCACCCACTCGCCCCCGGCGGCGCGCACGCGGCCCTCCCGCACCATCGCCACCACCCGCGCCGCCGCCTCGACCGGATCGGCGACGAACGCGTCCGGCTGGCCGCGCGGCACCAGCGAACCGTCCGCGCGGTAGGCGCGGTCGGCGAACACCTCGGCGGCGAAACGGACGCCGGCGTGTCCGGCGGCGCGCTCCATCGCGGAGCCCGGCAGGCCGACGAAGGCGAGGCCGGCGTCGTAGGCGGCGGTCGCCTCGACCAGCGCGGTCGCCAGCGCCTCGTCGTGCGCCGCCTGGTTGTAGAGCGCGCCGTGCGGCTTGACGTGGGCGAGGCGGAGCCCGGTGCCGCGGACGAACGCGTCGAGGGCGCCGATCTGGTAGAGGACGAGGTCGCGCGCCTCGCGCGCCGACACCGCCATCGCGCGCCGGCCGAAGCCGGCGAGGTCGGGCAGCCCCGGGTGGGCGCCGACCGCGACGCCGGCGCGCGCCGCCAGCTCGACGGTGTGCCGCATCGTGCCGGGGTCACCGGCGTGGAAGCCGCAGGCGACGTTGGCCGACGTGATCGAGCGCATCACCTCCTCGTCGGCGCCCAGCCGCCAGCGCCCGAAGCTCTCGCCGAGATCGCAGTTGAGGTCCACGCGCAGGGTCATGCCGTGCCTCCGTCGCGGGCGGCCTCGCGCGCCGACAGCGCGGCGAAGCGCTCGCGGTCGATCGCCTCGAAGCGCACCTCGTCGCCCGGGAGGATGGCGAACGGCTCCCGGCGCTCGGGCGCGAAGACGCGCAGCGGCGTGCGGCCGAGGACCCGCCACCCGCCCGGGCAGCGCACCGGGTAGATGCCGGTCTGGCGCCCGGCGATCGCCACCGAGCCGGCCGGCACCGCCAGGCGCGGGGCGGGCAGGCGCGGCGCCGCGAGCCGCGCGTCGAGGGTGCCGAGGTAGGGGAACCCGGGCTTGAAGCCGAGCATGTGGGCGAGGTAGCTCGTCCCGGTGTGGAGCTCGACCACCGCATCCGGGGTGAGGTCCAGCAGCCGTGCGGTGTCCTCGAGGTCGAGGCCGACCTCCGGGTCGTACCACACCGGCACCGTGACGACGCGCCGCGCCGGCGTCGCCCGGCTCGCCCCCGCCAGCGCCGCGTCGATCCACTCCCGGACCGCCTCGGGAGGCGCCGCGAGCGGGTCGTAGACCACCAGGATCGAAGCGTAGGCGGGGACGCAGTCGACGACGAACGGCGGCCGCGCCGCGTCGAGCGCGGCGAGCGCGCCGTACACGCGGGCGTGGCTCGCGCTCGAGATCTCCTGCCCGAAGCGGATCAGGAACGCCTGGTCGCCGGCCGGCCGCACCTCGGCCGGCGGCGGCGCTGCGCCGGACTCCGGGCGCACCCGCGGCCGGGGCGATCCGCCGCGCGCGGCCTGCCTGGGCGTCATGCCACCATCTTCGCACCGCGGGCCGCGAGCGGGCCAGTCACGCGGCGCCGCGCGCGACGGCAGTTGGAACTAGAATCGCGCCAGCGTCAAAACGCCGTCGGGACCGCAGGCACGCCGCCGGGAGGAGGTCGGGATCATGCGAGCAATCGTCGCTCTCATCGCGACGTTGGTACTGGCGGGGGTGGCCGCCTCGCCGCCGGTCGCGGCGCAGCCCGCCGCCGCGACCCCCGGCACGGATTTGCCGCACGTCGTGATCCTCGCCACCGGCGGCACGATTGCCGGCACCGCCAGCTCGAGCACGGCGACGGTCGGCTACGCCGTCGCCACCGTCGGCGTCCAGGCGCTGATCGCCGCGGTACCCGAGCTCGGCCGCATCGCGGTCGTGCGCGGCGAGCAGGTGCTGCAGATCGCGAGCGAGAACATGACGCCGCAGCTCTGGCTCAAGCTCGGCAAGCGGGTCGCCGAGGTGCTCGCCGAGCCCGACGTCGCCGGCGTCGTGATCACCCACGGTACCGACACGCTCGAGGAGACCGCCTACTTCCTCGACCTCACGGTGCACAGCGACAAGCCGATCGTGCTGGTCGGCGCGATGCGGCCGGCCACCTCGATCTCGGCCGACGGACCGATGAACCTGTACGAGGCGGTGCTGGTCGCCGCCAGCCGCGAGGCGGTCGGCAGGGGCACGCTGGTGTGCATGGACGACGAGATCGACGCCGCGCGCGAGGTGACCAAGACCAACACCACCGCGCTCGACACCTTCCGCACACCGGTGGTGGGGAGCCTCGGGGTGATATCCGGCGGCCGGCCGGTGTTCTACCGCTCGCCCGCCCGGCGGCACAACACCGGCAGCGAGTTCGACGTCACCGCGCTCGCCGAGCTGCCGCGCGTCGACATCGTCCCCGCCTACGCCGGCGCGGGACGCGGCGCGGTCGACTTCGCCGTCTCCTCCGGGGCCCGGGGGATCGTCTACGCCGCGGTCGGCGACGGCAGCGTCCCGCTCGACGTCCGCCCCGCATTCGCCGAGGCGCGCAAGAAGGGCGTGGTGGTCGTGCGCAGCTCGCGGGTCGGCAGCGGCGCCGTCGTGCGCAACGGCGAGATCAGCGACGACGAGTTCGACCTCGTCGCCGCCGACAGCCTCAACCCGCAGAAGGCGCGCATCCTGCTCATGCTCGCGCTCACCCGCACGAGCGACACGCGCGTCATCCAGCAGATCTTCTGGCAGTACTGACGAAGCCGGGGCCAGTGCCCGGTACACAGCGAAGAGCGGACGACGATCGCGATGAAGGAGGCCTACTCTTCGCCGGGGCCGACGGCCACGTCGGCCTGGGCGGCGGGCCCGCGGTTGACGAGCCAGACGCCGGCCAGGATCACCGCCCCGCCGACCAGCGTGGCGGCGCCGATCGGCTCGCCGAGCACGCCGGCGGCGACGACCATGGCGATCAGCGGCTCGAGGTAGAGCAGCGCCCCGGCCTGCGCCGCCGGCATCCGCTGCAGCGCGTCGTACCAGGCGATGTAAGCGAGGCCGGAGCAGGCGACGCCGAGGAACGCCACCGCCGCCCAGCCGCGCGGCGAGAGACGCGCGAACTCGGCGCGGCCCGGGTGCGCGAGGTAGAGCGCGGTGCTGCACAGCCAGCCGAGGGTCATGACGTAGAACATCATCCGCGTCGCCGGGTGCGAGCGCAGGGCGCGCCGCGAGAGCACCGAGAACACCGCCCAGTTCGGCGCCGAGAGCACCATCAGCAGGTCGCCCGGCGCGCCGATCCGCCCTTCGGCGAGCGCCCCGAGGTGACCGCGCGAGACGACGAGGAGCACGCCGAAGGCGGCGAGCGCGATGCCGCCCACCCGCACCGCGCCGAGCCGCTCGCGGAGCACGGCGCGCCCGAGAATCGCCATGAACACCGGCGTGGAGGCGACGATCCACCCGCTCGTGCTCGCGCGCGAGGTGACCAGCGCGTTCGACTGCAGCCACTGGTGGAAGGCGATGCCGATCAGCCCGAGCAGGGCGAAGAAGGCGAGCTCGCGCGGGCGCACGAGGGCGAACTGCCGGCGCGCCGCCACCGCGATCCCGAGCACCGC
>DATIYW010000061.1:0-11977 GCA_035517415.1 Thermoanaerobaculaceae bacterium | reverse complement strand
GCCCGGGACGAGGCTGGAGACGATCAGGTTCGGATAGAGCGCGACGCCGAAGAGGAACAGGAGCGCGGCGATCGTGCACGCCGAGGAGACGAACGCGCCGAGCGGCCTGCCGAGATGGATCGCGCGCGGGATGTTGGCGATTGCGAGCACGTTCGCCACCACCACCAGCCACGCCCAGGGGATGCGCTCGAAGTTGCGGGTCGCGCCCGGCACCCGCATGATCGTGAAGATCGTCACGAGCATGTAGAGCACGAGGAAGCAGCCGAACCCCCGCCACGCCAGCTGGCGGACCCGCGCCTGCAGCTCGCCCTCGGTCTTGAGCTGGAGGTAGATCGCGCCGTGCATCGCGAAGAGCGCGACGGCGAGGACGCCGACCGCGAGGGCGTACGGGTGCAGCAGGTCGAGGACCCTGCCGGTGAACTCGCCGTCGGCGGCGATCGGGATGCCGAGGATCGAGTCGCCGACCGCCACGCCCATCAGGAACGTCGCGAGGGTGCTGGCGGCGAAGAACGCGCGGTCCCACGCGGCTCGCCACGCCGCCCCCTCGCGCTTGCTGCGGAACTCCATCGAAACGGCGCGGAAGATCAGCGCCGCGAGCAGCAGCATGAACGGCAGGTAGAAGGCGGAGAACACCGCCGCGTAGGCGCGCGGGAAGGCGGCGAACAGCGCGCCGCCGAATGTCACCAACCACACCTCGTTGCCGTCCCACAGCGGGCCGATCGAGTTCATGAAGATGCGCCGCTCCTCGTCGCCGCGGGCGGCGAGGTGGAGGATGCCGACGCCGAGGTCGAAGCCGTCGAGCACGGCGTAGCCGGTGAGGAGGACGCCGAGCAGCGCGAACCAGAGCGTGTGCAGGTCCATCGCGCTACTCCTTCCGTCGCAGCCGGCCATTGCCGCCGCGGCGCGCGTGCGTGAGCGACGCGCTGGCATGGCGCAGCAGGCTGGAGGCCGCCTCGAGCAGGCCGCGCCCGCCGGCGGGCGGCGCCGGGGGAGCCGGGGTCGGCTCGTCCGGCCCGTGCTTGATCTTGGCGTCGAGGACGAAGACGAACACCGCGAACAGCGCCGCGTAGATGAGCGCGAACATCACGATCGAGGCGAGCACCTCGCCCGCCGGCACCGACCTCGACGCCGACTCCGAGGTGCGCAGCAGGCCGTACACCGTCCACGGCTGGCGGCCGACCTCCGCCGCCACCCAGCCGAGTTGGTTCGCCGCGTACGGCCCCGCCACCGCGAACACGAACGTCCACAGCAGCCAGCGGCGCTCGAACAGGCGGCCGCGCCAGCGCAGCCAGAGCGCGTAGAGCGTGAGCGCGACGAAGAGGAAGCCGAGGCCGACCATGGCGTGGAACGCGAGGAACGGGATCGCGACCGGAGGCCGGTCCTCGCGCGCGAACCGGTCGAGCCCCGGCACCGGGGTGTGGAAGTCGCCGTGGACGAGGAACGAGAGCAGCCCCGGCACCGCGATGGCGCCGCGCAGGCGCTCGGCCGCGGGGTCGGGGAAGCCGACGATGGCGAGGCGGGTCCCGCCGGACTCGGTCCGGTAGAGCCCCTCGAACGCGGCGAGCTTGGCCGGCTGGGTCGCCGCCACCCTGCGCGCTTGCGAGTCGCCGGAGACGAGCATCGCGAGCGAGGCCGCGGCGGCGACGACGAGGGCGATGGTGAAGCTGCGCCGGGCGAACTCGCCGTGTCGCCCCTTGAGGAGGTAGTACGCCGACACGCTGAGGACGAAGAACGCGCCGACGACGAAGGCGCCGAGCAGCACGTGGACGAGCCGCTCCAGGCTCGACGGGTTGAAGACGACGGCCCAGAAGTCGGCCACCTCGGCGCGCCGCGCGGCCCCCTCGCCGGCGAGCCGGAACCCGGCGGGCGTCTGTTGCCAGGAGTTCGCCACCACGATCCACACCGCGGAGAACATCGATCCCAGCGCGACCAGCACGGTGGCGGCGAAGTGCATGCGCGGCGAGACGCGGTCCCAGCCGAACACCAGCACGGCGAGGAACCCGGACTCGAGGAAGAAGGCGAAGATCCCCTCGGCCGCGAGCGCCGAGCCGAACACGTCGCCGACGAAGCGGGCGTAGGGCGCCCAGTTGGTGCCGAACTCGAACTCCATCACGATCCCGGTCGCGACGCCCATGGCGAAGTTGAGGGCGAAGATCTTGGTCCAGAACTGCGCCATCGCCTCGTACTGCCGGTCGCCGGTGGCGAGGTAGCGCGCCTCCATCACGACGAGCAGCACGCCCAGCCCGATCGTCACCGGTGGGAACAGGTAGTGGAACATGATCGTCAGACCGAACTGCAGCCGGGCGAGGAACACCGCGTCCATCCGACCTCCACCTCCGTGCGCCGCACCCTAGGCGGCCGGGCGCGGCCGCGTCAAGCCGGTGCGCCGGGCGTTTGGCGGGCGGTTGAGATGCGGACTAGAATCACCCTTCGGCCCGGACCGGTGCAGGATCGGAGATCCGCCCGGGCCGCCGGGGGGCGAACGATGAGCGAGGGCAGGCCGACCAAGGGGACGATCGCGATCCTGACCGGAGGCGGCGACGTGCCGGGGCTCAATCCGGCGATCCGCGCGCTGACCGTGCGCGCGCTGCGCGAGGGCTACCGCGTGCTCGGCATCCGCCGCGGCTGGGCGGGCCTGGTCGACCTCGAGCGCGACGACGCGAAGCCGATGAGCGAACAGATCATCGAGCTGTCGGAGGAGACCGTCAACAAGGTCGGCCGCACCGGCGGCACCTTCCTCCACACCTCGCGCACCCGCCCTTCGCACGTGCCGAAGAGCGTGGTGCCGCTCCACCTGCGCGAGAAGTACACCGACGAGATGAACGACCTCACCCCGGAGGTCCTCGCCAACATCGAGTGGCTGAAGATCGACACGCTGATCCCGATCGGCGGCGACGACACGCTCTCCTACGGCGTGCGCCTGCACAAGGAGGGAGTCAAGGTCATCGCGATCCCGAAGACGATGGACAACGACGTGCCCGGCACCGACTACTGCATCGGCTTCTCGACCTGCGTCACCCGCACGATCGAGATGACGCACGCGCTGCGCACGTCGGCCGGCAGCCACGAGCGCTTCCTCGTCATCGAGGTGTTCGGCCGCTACGCCGGCTTCACCGCGCTGCTCCCGACCATGGCCGGCGCCGCCAACCGCTGCGTGATCCCGGAGCACGTCTTCGACATCGAGCGGCTGTGCGAACTGCTCGCCGCCGACCGCTACTCCAACCCGTCGAAGTACAGCGTCGTGCTGGTCTCCGAGGGGTCGCGCTTCAAGGGCATGGACGAGATGGTGTTCGAGGACCAGGAGACCGACGCGTTCGGGCACAAGAAGCTGGGCGGGATCGGCGACATCATCTCGAAGGCGCTCAAGGAGCTCTCGGTCCGCTACAACCACGGCAAGCGGATCAACGTGATCAACCAGCGCCTCGGCTACCTGGTGCGCTGCGGCGACCCCGACGCGGTCGACTCGATCGTGCCGATGGCGTTCGGCAACCTGGCGATGGACCTCGTCCTCGACGGCGTCTCCGGCCGCCTCGTCAACGTCCGCAACGGGCGCTACGACAACGTCCCGATCGAGGTCGTCGCCAGCCGGAAGAAGGTCGTCGACGTGCGCAAGTTCTACAATACCGACCGGCTGCGGCCGATCTACGAGCGCTTCGAGGCGAAGCCGTTGTTCATCATGACCAGCGATTACTGACAGAAGACAGGGGCCCGGGGTCAGGGGTCAGAGGCAGAAAGGCTGGAAATGGCTCCGCGGCTCCTCGTAGGGGCGGGGCTTGCCCCCGCCCGGAACATGCCGTCGCGCAGGTTGACTGGCGGTAGCAAAGGACGCAGCTACGAAGCGACCCGCCGCGAGGCTCCATGAAGCCAACCCAATGATCCGCAGGTCACCTGGTCGTAACATCGTTGGCGGAGGTTGACGTGGACGAGCATCGGCACGGCGGAGGCGCGATGGTCGGGATGCCGGGTGGCGGCGAGCGCAGGCTGCTCGGGATCGACCCGGTCTGCGGCATGAAGGTGTTCGAGAAGCCAAACGCGATCTCCCGCGAGCATGGCGGCGCGACCTATTACTTTTGCGGGCCGCGCTGCGCCGAACGCTTCGACGCCGACCCCGCGCGGATCCTCGCCGCGCCCGGCACGCACGGCATGCAGCGCCCCGCGATGCCGGCGATGCCCGCGATGCCGACGGCCGGCAAGGCGATGCTGCCGACAACGGCGGCCCCGCCACGGCCAGCACCGGCGCCGTCTCCGCGTGCGGTCGCCACGGCGGATCGCGGGACGGCGTGGGTGTGCCCGATGGACCCCGAGGTGCGCGAGGACGGACCCGGCGATTGCCCGGTGTGCGGCATGGCGCTCGAGCCGGAAATGCCGGCCGCGGCGGCGCGCACCGAGTACGTCTGCCCGATGCACCCCGAGGTCGTGCGGAGCGAACCCGGCGACTGCCCGATCTGCGGCATGGCGCTCGAGCCGCGCACGGTCGCGATCGAGGAGACGCCGAACCCCGAGCTCGTCGACATGACGCGGCGCTTCTGGCTCGCCTCCGCGCTCGCGCTGCCGCTGCTCGCGATCGCGATGGCCGGGATGCTGCCCGGCCTGCACGGCCTCCTCGGCGCGAGCTGGCTCGCCTGGCTCCAGCTCGCGCTCGCCACGCCGGCCGTGGCGTGGGCGGGCTGGCCGCTGCTCGCCCGCGGCTGGCGTTCGGTCGTCAACCGCTCGCCGAACATGTTCACCCTGATCGCCATCGGCACGCTCACCGCGTACGGCTACAGCGTCGTCGCCACGGTCGCTCCGGAGCTGTTCCCCGCCTCGTTCCGCGTCCACGGCCACGTCGGCGTCTACTTCGAGTCGGCGGCGGTGATCACCGCGCTCGTCCTGCTCGGGCAGGTGCTCGAGCTGCGCGCCCGCGCCCGCACCGGCAGCGCGATCCGCGCGCTGCTCCGCCTCGCGCCGTCGACCGCGCGCCTGGTCGCCGCCGACGGCCACGAGCGCGACGTGCCGCTCGACCAGGTCAGGGTCGGCGACCGCCTGCGCGTGCGCCCGGGCGAGAAGGTGCCGGTCGATGGCGTCGTGGTCGAGGGCGCGAGCAGCGTCGACGAGTCGATGGTGACCGGCGAGCCGGTGGCGGTGGAGAAGGGCGCCGGCGACCGCGTCGTCGGCGCGACCGTCAACGGCGGCGGCAGCTTCGTCGTGCGCGCGGAGCGGGTCGGCAGCGAGACGCTGCTCGCCCGCATCGTGCGGATGGTCTCCGAGGCGCAACGCAGCCGCGCCCCGATCCAGGGCGTGGCGGACCGCGTCTCCGCCGTGTTCGTCCCGGCCGTGGTCGCCGCCGCGGCCGCGACGTTCGTCGCGTGGACGTGGCTCGGGCCCGAGCCGCGCCTCGCGCACGCGCTCGTCAACGCCGTCGCGGTGCTGATCATCGCCTGTCCATGCGCGCTCGGCCTCGCCACGCCGATGTCGATCATGGTCGGCATCGGCCGCGGCGCGCGCGCCGGCGTGCTGGTGCGCAGCGCCGAGGCGCTCGAGCGCCTCGAGAAGGTGGACACCGTCGTGGTCGACAAGACCGGCACGCTCACCGCCGGCAAGCCGACCGTGAGCGCGCTGGTCCCCGTCGCCGGCGTCGACGAGGCCGAGCTGCTGCGGCTCGCGGCGAGCCTCGAGAAGCCGAGCGAGCACCCGCTCGCCGGCGCGATCCTCGCCGCCGCGGCGGAGCGCGGGCTCGAGGCGCCGGCCGCGACCGGGTTCCGCGCGCTCGCGGGCCGCGGCGTGGTCGGCGCCGTCGGCGGCCGGAGCGCGGCGCTCGGCAGCGAGCGTCTCCTCGCCGAGCTGACGATCGCGCCGCCCGCCGAGCTGGCCGGCGAGGCCGCCGCGCTCCGCGCGCGCGGGCACACCGTCGTGTTCGCGGCGCGCGACGGCAAGGCGATCGGCCTCGTCGCGGTCGCCGACGCGGTGAAGGAGAGCGCCGCCGACGCGGTCGCCGCGCTCCACCGCGACGGCATCCGCATCGTCATGCTCACCGGCGACACCGCGGCCGCGGCGCAGGCGGTCGCGGCGCGGCTCGGCATCGACGAGGTGGACGCCGAGGTCACGCCGGAGCGCAAGGAGGAGGTGGTCGCGCGGCTGCAGCGCGAGCGCCGCCGCGTCGCGATGGCGGGCGACGGGATCAACGATGCGCCCGCGCTCGCCAAGGCCGACGTCGGCATCGCGATGGGTACCGGCACCGACGTGGCGATCGAGGCGGCGGGCGTCACGCTGCTGCGCGGCGACCTCGCGGGCATCGCCCGCGCCCGCGCGCTCTCCCGCGCGACGATGCGCAACATCCGCCAGAACCTGATCTGGGCGTTCGGCTACAACACGGTCGGCGTGCCGCTCGCGGCCGGCGTCCTGTATCCGCTGTTCGGGATTCTCCTCTCGCCGATGATCGCCGCGGCGGCGATGAGCTTCTCTTCCGTCTCGGTGATCACGAACGCGCTGCGCCTGCGCAAGCTCTCGCTCTAGACCGCGCCGCCGATATCGGACCATCTGCTCCGGGCGCGGCCAGTCTCGGACCGTCTGCGGCGTCAGGCTGCGGCGGTTCGGGTCCGCACATGACCTCCGGCTATGCTCCGGTCCGACCGCCTCGCCTTCCTTGCATCCGGCCCAATCCGGGCCGCGCGCTCCACGCGTGCTCCCGTTGCTCTGCTTGGATCTCGCTTCTGCGGACCGCGGTCCACGGACCCCGGACAACGGTCGTTCGGGGGGCGCGCTGCACGTGTGCGGCGTCTTCGATGCGCGGGCTCGAGCGACTCGCCTTCACCGAGGAAAACTCGGCGGCCTCCCGCGCGGGCGCATGCGGAGCGAATGGCCGAGGTCGTCGATTTGGTGATGGGACGGAGAGAGCCTCCGGTGGTAGCTCCGGAGGAGAGGGCTCCCGCTGACGCGCCGGGCCGGCGCGATCGGGTCAGGCCGGCGGCGGCGCGGGCAGCTCTTTCGAGAGGCAGAGCTGCCGCGCCGGTCGCGGAGGCGGCCTACTTCTTCCGGGTCTTGGCTGCAGCCTTGGGCTTGGCCTTCGGCTTGGCCTTCGCCTTGGGCTTGGCCTTCGGCTTGGCCTTCACCGCTGCCTTCTTGGCCGCCGGCTTCTTCTTCGCGGTCGCCTTGGTTGCACTGCTCGCCTTCTTCCCGGTGACTTTGGCTTTGGGCATCTGCCCTCCCTCTTGTTGTGCACAGCATAGCAAGATGTGATGTCAATAGGTGAGAGCTCGTGCAATCGCGGCGATCAGCGGGCCGCGCCTCGCGACGGACGCGTGAGTGACGATGGCGCCCGCTCGACGCGAGCGCGAGGCGCGATCGATGCGCGTCTCCTTCGCTAGCGGACCTGCGCCGAGTCGGGGTCGAGCATGAGCGACGACTCGTCGACCGCCTCGAACTCGGCGCCGCGCACCTCGCCGAGCACGTGCAGCTCGTCGTTGTCCCAGCGCTCGTCGGGAACGCCGGAGATGTACCAGTCGCTGCCGTTGTCGGCGACGAACATCCCGTAGCGCTTGAGTGCCGCGAGGATCACCTGCACGTTGCGCGGGAACGGCGAGACGTCGAACGACGCCTTGAGGCGGAAGCGCTGCCCCATCGGCGGCACGCGCGGGTCGGAGTCGTCGGACGCGCGGTGGCGTGCCGGCCAGATGAACGCATCGCGCGTCGTGCCGACGGTGAAGCGGAGCGCGTGGCGGATCTCGCCCGCGGCGACCTCGTCGTAGCGCACGAGGCCGGGGAGGATCGGCAGGCCAGCGGCGTCGGCGGAGGTCCACGTCGCCGGGCGCAGCGCGTTCGCGCGGAGGTCGAACACCGCGCCCGAGCCCGCCTGCCAGCTCCCGTCGCGCTGCGGGTAGGCGGCGTACAGCTCGTAGAGCGTGCAGTCGCCGGCGTCGACGATCAGCACGTGGCGGTCGCCGGCGCTCGCCGCGCCGCCCTCGACCGGCGGGTCGGGCGGAATCGGGTACGGTCCGGGGTCGCTCTCGTCCCCGTACTCGAAGCTCACCGGCACGAGCGGCTGGCTCCCCGGCACGATCACGAACGGGATGCCGATCGGTCCGCCGTCCCACAGACCCGAGCCGAAGTCCGGGTGCAGGCCGGTCGACGCCCCGATGCTCGCGACGTAGTCGGCGGAGCGCGCGTCGAGTGGCAGAGAGTCGACGCGCGCGTTCCACACGTTGTTCGCGGGGAAGAGCGGGCACGGTCCGATCTGCGGGCCGACCGCATCGAGGGAGGCGACCGGAACGTGACGGCGCGGCCTCGCCGGTGGAGCGCCCGTGCCGTCGGGCGCGAATGCGACCGCGAGAACGACCACTGCGCCGATCCTCGCCGCCGTTCCTCCGCCCGTTCTCCAGATTCGCGCGCGCATCGTCGGCTCCATTCCATCTCGACTCCACCACCGCCGGCGCGCGCCTGCTGTGCGCAGGCTCACCCGCGCTCACGGCCGCGCGGTCACGCCGAAGTGCGCGCCGAACCTCTTCGCGCAGCGCGCCATGCACCGATCCGCGGGGTGCCGGAATTTTAGTGCGCCGCACTCAGGTTATCGATCGTGTGCCGGGGCTGCCGTGACCGGCGCGATGTGTCGATCTGCACGACAGCAAAGGAGCGACAGCGTGCCGCGAACGATTTCCCTCCCCGTCATCCCGCTGCGCGAGGCGGTGCTCTTCCCCGGCGTCACGGTGCCGATCGGCGCGGGCCGGCCGGCGACCCTCGCCGCGATCGAGGTCGCCCTCGCCGAGCCGCAGCGACTCGTCTTCGTCTCGGCGCAGCGCGAGAACGCGGAGGAGGCGAGCCCCGACATCCTCTACACGATCGGCACGATCGCGCGGATCATGCAGGTGCAGCGCGGCGCCTCGGGGATGCAGCTGGTGCTCCAGGGCGAGCGGCGCGGCATCGCGCTGCGCATCGCGCCGGAGCGCGACTACCTCCTCGCCACGGTGCGCGAGGCCGAGGAGCTGCCGCCGCTCGACCCGCACGCGCCCACCTACCAGGCGCTGCTGCGCGAGGCGCGCGAGCGCGCCGCCGAGCTCGGCGGCAAGGCGGGCCTGCCGCGCGAGGCGGTGCAGCGCTTCCTCGCCGACGTGGACGACCCGGGCCAGTTCGCCGACGCCGTCGCCGCGCACCTCGAGCTCGCGGTCGCGGAGCGCCAGGCGCTCCTCGAGACGCTCTCGGTCGAGGAGCGGCTGCGCCGCGTGCTCGTGTTCCTGCAAAGGCAGATCGCGGTGCTCGACGCGCAGGAGGAGATCAAGTCGAAGGTCCAGGAGGAGATCGGCGGGCGCCAGCGCGAGATCTACCTGCGCGAGCAGCTCAAGGCGATCCAGAAGGAGCTCGGCGGGGACGGCCGCGCCAACGACGCCGACGCGCTGCGCGAGAAGCTCGCCGCGCTGCCGCTGCCGGAGGCCGCGCGCAAGGAGGTCGACCGCGAGCTCGGCCGCCTCGAGCGGATGGCCGGCGAGTCGATGGAGGCGCAGGTCATCCGCACCTACCTCGAGACGATCGCCGAGCTGCCGTGGGGCAAGCGCAGCGAGGAGCATCTCGACCTCGCGCGCGCCGCCGAGATCCTCGAGCGCGACCACTTCGGCCTCGGAGAGGTCAAGGACCGCATCCTCGAGTTCCTCGCCGTGCGGTCGCTGCGCCAGAGGGCGATCGCGACGGCCGCCGCCGTGCCCGGCGAGGCCGCCGAGGGGAGCGCGGACGACGCCACGAAGGACGCGCCGGCGAAGGACGCGGGCACCGGGCGCGCGCCGATCCTGCTCTTCGTCGGGCCGCCGGGGGTCGGCAAGACCTCGGTGGCGCAGTCGATCGCCCGCGCGATGGGGCGCGAGTACGTGCGCATCTCCCTGGGCGGCGCGCGCGACGAGGCCGACATCCGCGGCCACCGCCGCACCTACGTCGGCGCGATGCCCGGCCGCATCATCCAGGGGATGAAGCAGGCCGGGACGAAGAACCCGGTATTCCTCCTCGACGAGGTCGACAAGCTCGGCGTCTCCTACCAGGGCGACCCCTCGGCGGCGCTGCTCGAGGTGCTCGACCCGGCGCAGAACGACTCGTTCACCGACCACTACCTCGGCGTGCCGTTCGACCTCGGCGAGGTGCTCTTCATCGCCACCGCGAACTTCATCCAGTCGATCCCCGGGCCCCTGCTCGACCGCATGGAGGTGGTCGAGTTCTCCGGCTACACCGAGGGCGAGAAGCTGGAGATCGCCAAGCGCTTTCTCGTGCCGCGCCAGCTCCGCGAGGCGGGCCTGGCGGCCGGCCAGCTCGCGATCGGCGACGCGGCGCTCGCCGCGACGATCACCGGCTACACGCGCGAGGCGGGCGTGCGCCAGCTCGAGCGGGAGATCGGGCGGCTCGCCCGCAAGGTTGCCCGCCGCATCGCCGCCGGCGAGATCGCCGGCGCGACGATCGACGCAGGCGAGGTGGAACGCCTGCTCGGGCGGCCCAAGGTCCACCCCGAGCACGCCGCCGCCGCCGACCAGATCGGCGTCGCCACCGGGATGTTCTACACGCCGGTGGGCGGCGACATCATGTTCGTCGAGGCGACGACCATGCGCGGCAAGGGCGAGCTGGTCCTCACCGGGCAGTTGGGCGACGTGATGAAGGAATCGGCGCGCGCGGCGTGGAGCTACGCCAAGGCGCACGCCGACGAGCTCGGCATCGAGCCGGCCGACTTCGAGCAGGACGTGCACATCCACGTGCCGGCGGGGGCGATCCCCAAGGACGGCCCGTCGGCAGGCGTCACGATGTCGGTGGCGCTCGTGTCGGCACTCGCAAGCCGGCCGGCGCGCCACGACCTCGCCATGACCGGCGAGATCACCCTCTCGGGGAGGGTGCTGCCGATCGGCGGCGTCAAGGAAAAGGTGCTCGGCGCGGTGCGCGCGGGGATCACCACAATCCTGTTGCCCAAGGCCAACGAGGCCGACCTCGAGGACCTCCCGGCCGAGGTCCGCAAGCGCCTCGGCGTGCTCACCGTCGAGCATCTCGACGAGGTGCTCGCCACCGCGCTGCGCGGCGCTTCGCTCCGCGAGGGCCGGCTCACCTTTGCCGACGCCGATAACATCGAGCCGTTCGCCGCCGCACAGCACTGAGAAGAATGGGCTCCGGGGTTCGCGGCAGGAAGTTCCGTTGTTGACGGGGGCGTGGAGCTTGTTTCCGCCCGTGCCCTCCGTCGTCACTCCCGCGCAAGCGGGAGTCCACGAGCCCACAAACGCACGCCCTCGACTCCAACTTTCGCGGGGATGACAGCTAGCTGCGGGCTGCTTGCTCCGCCCACAGCTCGAGTCAAGGGAGGGGCGAGCCCTCCCCTACACCAGTTGCGCTGCGAGGGGCCCGCCGGGGAACTCGCGCGGCTCGGCCAGCGCGGCGTCGCGCAGCACGACCCGGCCGCGCACGAGCACGTGGCGGACGTCGAGGGTGGTCGTGACGTTCGGGTACGTCTCGTAGCACTCGGCGAGTGAGGAGCGCACCGGGCGAGGCGGCCCATCGGGATCGAGCACCACGAGGTCCGCGTCGGCGCCGACCGCGATCGCGCCCTTGCGCGGCCACGCGCCGAGCACGCGGGCTGGATTCGCGGCGAGCGAATTGACGAGTGCGGCGAGCGTGAGACCGTGACGCCGCACGAGCAGCTCGAACAGGAGCGGCACGAGCGCCCCGAGTCCGGCGATGCCGAACGCAGCCTGGCGGAGATCGCCGTGCCATTCGTCCTTGTCGGCCTTGCGAAAGGCGCAATGGTCCGTCGCGACCAGGTCCGGCGCGCCCGCCGCTGCGAGCGCCTCCAGGCGCGCCCGCGTCGCGGCCGGGCGCAGCGGCGGCGTGCATAGCCAGCGGTGGCCGCTCGGCTCGCGGAGCTTGTCCCCGTCGAGGAAGAGGTAGTGCGGCGCCGTTTCGCAGGTAATCGCGACGCCGCGTGCGCGTGCCGCCGCGACCGCCTCAGCGCCGTCAGCGGTCGAGACGTGCACGACGTGTGTCGGACAGCCGG
>DATIYW010000060.1:0-11429 GCA_035517415.1 Thermoanaerobaculaceae bacterium | reverse complement strand
GGTGCTCTCCGCCGGAGCGCGCAAGTGCGAGATCATCGACGAGGGTTTGTTCATCGGCGGCGGTGCCGCGCAGGTCGGCTTCGCGAACGTCAACATCGACCTCTCCCATCCACCGCTCCTGCGCTGGCTCGCGGGCATTCCGGTCACGCTCTTCGGCGGCGTCCACCTCCCGCCGCATGCGCCCTTCGTTCCGGCGCGGGCCGTCGACCTCAACTCGGACAAGCTGCAGGCGACGTTCGACTGGGCGCGCGACCTCCTCTACCTGCCGGGGAACAGCCACGATCGCCTCTTGCTCTGCGGCCGGCTGCCGTTCGCGCTGCTCGGCGCGGCGGCCGGGTGGCTGGTGTTCTCGATCGCACGGCGGCACTGGGGCGACCGCCTTGCGCTCGCCGCGCTTGGCCTCTTCTGCTTCACCCCCGAGGTGCTCGCGCACGCCGAGTGGGCCCACTCCGACCTCGCCTCGGCGCTGACAGTGCTCCTCGTCGCGCTCGCCCTCGCCCGCGTTCTCGAAGCGGTGGGTTGGCGCCGGGACGTGCTCCTCGGCGGCGCGCTCGGCGTGGCGGTGCTGGTCAAGCTGACCGCGGTCCTTCTCCTCCCGCTCGCCGCGATCCTCGTCCTCGCGCTCGCGCCCGCACCGCCGGACCGCCCGCGCGCCCGGCACGCCTGCCTGCGCCTGGGCATCGCGACGGCGGTGGCGTACGTGCTCCTCCTCGTCGGCTACGTCCCGCGCCCGCGCATCCTCGTGCCGCACGAATTCCTCGCCACCGACCTCGCGCTGGTGCTGCACACCGCGCCGGACTCGGCCGCCACGCGGGCTGCGGCCGCGGCGCTCCGCCACCTGCCCCTGCCCGACACCTTCCTCAAGGGCGTCGTGTACACCTCGCTGCTCGGCAAGCGCGGGCAGATCGCCTACTTCCACGGACAAACCAGCACCACCGGCTGGTGGTACTACTTCCCGCTCGCAGTGGCGCTCAAGTACCCGACGCCGCTGCTCGTCCTCGCGCTCGCCGGCCTCTGGCGCTTCGCCCGCGACCGCGAGCTCGGCCGCGGCCGGCGCCTCGCGTTCACGCTCGTCCCGCTCTGGCTGTTTGCGTGCGCGATGGCGCAGTCGATCAACATCGGCGTGCGGAGCGTGCTCTTCATCGCCCCCTTCCTGGCGCTGTGGGCGGCGTCCGCGCTGGCCGCGATGCGGGGCCGGGGAATGCTGGTCCTGGGGTCCGCGCTGGTCGCGCTCTCGCTCGCCTCCGGGCTGGCGGCATGGCCCGACCTGCTGGCGTACTTCAACCCGCTCTTCGGCGGCACGCGCGCGGCCGATCGCTGGCTCGTCGACTCCAACCTCGACTGGGGCCAGGACCTGCCGGAGCTCGCGCGCACGCTCGAACGCAGGGCCGTCCGCGAGGTCCGTCTCGCCTATTTCGGTGCGGGCCAACCCGACCACTGGGGCATCAGGAGCCTTCCCGCCGCCGCGATCGGCCCCGGCTGGTACGCGATCTCCCGCACCTACCTCGCCGGCCTCTGGCCGCCCGGGAAGCCCTATGCCTGGCTCGCCGCGATCCCGCCGGCGGAGCTGGTCGGCGGCTCGATCGCGCTCATCCACGCCGACCCGGACCCCGCCGCGGCCGCGCTCCGCACCGCCAGCGCGGAGCAGCTCATGGCCACCGCGCTCGACGCCCGCTTCCAGCGCCACGACCTCGGTACCGCGATCGGCCTGCTCCGACGGGTGCTCGCGGCCGATCCGGAGCACTACGGCGCGCAGTTCCAGCTCGCGGCGGCGCTCGACGCGGCGGGCGAGGCGGGCGCGGCGCTGGCGGCGTGGCGGGCGTTCCTGCCCAGCGCCGAGCGCGCCCACGACCTCGTCTCGGCGCAGACCGCCCGCGCGCGCATCGCGGCGCTGTCGCGAGCCGGCGCCGCGCCTCCGCCACCCTAGACGATCCGCCGCCTCGCCGTGCCGAATGCGCAGCCCCTCGCCGCTCCCGCCCGCGAGGTGCGGCTGAGCCTGCGCCTACAATGCCGCCCGGTGCGCCGGACCGAATTCGCGGCAGCGGGCCTCCTCGCCCTGTTCGTCGGGCTGGTGTGGAGCGCCGCCGCGCGCAAGTGCGAGACCTACGACGAGGGGTTCTTCATCGCCGGCGGCGTCGCACAGGTGCACCGGCTCGACCCCAACATCGACCTGTCCCATCCACCCTTGCTGCGCTGGCTCGCGGGCCTGCCCGCGACGCTCCTCGCGAGCGCGCAGCCCGCTCCCGATCCGCCGTTCGTGCCGCCGGGCGCGGTCGCGCTCCGCGCCGAGCGCCTGGAGCGGCAGTTCGAGTGGGCGCGGACGACGTTCTACCTGCCCGCCAACGACCACGACCGCGTCCTGTTCTGGGGCCGGTCGCTGTTCGCCCTCGTCGGAGCACTCACCGGCTGGCAGGTCTTCGTCGAGGTGCGGCGGCGGTACGGCGACGTGCCGGGGCTCGTCGCGCTCGCCATGTTCTGCCTCACGCCGGAGGTGCTGGCGCACGCCGAGTGGGCGCACTCCGACCTGCCCTCTGCGTTTTCGATCCTCGCCGTCGCGCTCGCCCTCGCGCGCGTGCTCGAGCGCGCCCAGCCGCGACGCGACGTCCTCCTCGGCGCCGCCCTCGGGCTGGCGCTACTGCTCAAGCTCACCGCCGTGCTCCTCCTCCCGCTCGTCGCGGGCCTGGTCGTCGCGCTCGCGCCGGCGCCGCCGGGACGGGTCCGCGCGGCCCACGCCTGTCTCCGCGTCGCGATCGCCGCCGGCGTGGCGTACGCCGTCCTCGTCGCCGGCTATGCGCCGCACCCGCGCGCCTTCGCCGGCCACGACTTCCTCGCCGCCGACGTCGCGCCGCTCCTCCACGCACCGCCCGACTCGTCCGTCGCGCGCGCCGCGGTCGCGGTGCTGGACCGACTGCCGCTGCCGGACTCGTTCCTCAAGGGCGTCGTGTTCATGGCGCTGCTCGGACGTCACGGCAAGATGGCGTTCTTCCACGGCCTCGCCGGCGCCCGCAGCTGGTGGTACTACTTCCCCGCCGCGGTGGCGCTGAAGTACCCGACGCCGCTGCTGCTGCTCGCCGTCGCCGGCCTGGTCGTGCTGGTGCGCGACCGCGCGCAGAGCGCCGGGCGGCGCGTGGCGCTGGTCGCGACGCCGCTCTGGATGTTCGCCCTCGCCATGGCGCAGTCGGTCGACATCGGCGTGCGCAGCGTGCTGTTCGTCGCCCCCTTCCTCGCGCTGTGGTCCGGCGCGGCGGTCGCCGCGGCGCGCACGCGGTTCCCGCGCGTCCTCGCGGCCTCGCTCGCGGCGCTGTCGATCGCCTCCGGCGTCGCGGCGTGGCCCGACTTCCTCGCCTACTTCAACCCGCTCTTCGGCGGGACGCGCGCCGCCGGCCGCTGGCTCGCCGACTCCAACCTCGACTGGGGCCAGGACCTCCCGGAGCTTGCCCGCACCCTCGCGCGGCGCGGGATCGGCGAGGTCCGGCTGGCGTACTTCGGCGCCGGCATGCCGCGCCACTGGGGGATCCGCTCCCTCTCCGCCGACGTGATCGCACCGGGCTGGTACGCGATCTCGCGCACGCTGCTCGCCGGCCTGGCGCCGCCCGAGCATCGGTACGGCTGGCTCGCGGCGCTCCCACCGGTGGAGCTGGTCGGCGGCTCGATCGCGCTCGTCCGCGCGACCCCGGCCGACGCCGAGGCCGCGCTGCGCACGGCGAGCGCCGAGCAGTTGATGGCGACCGCGCTCGACGCCCGCTTCCGGCGCCACGACCTCGACGCCGCGATCCGCCTCTTCCGCCAGTTGCTCGCCGCCGATCCCGGGCATTACGGCGCGAGCTACCAGCTCGCGGCGGCGCTCGATGCGGCGGGCGACGCGAGCGCGGCGCTGGCGGCGTGGCGGGCGTTCCTGCCGAGCGCGGAGCGGGCGGGCGACGCGGCGTCGGCCGCCACCGCCAGCGCCCGGATCGCGGCGCTCGCCGGCCCGCCGCGCGCGCCGTAGGACCGCCGGGGCGCCGGCCCCGACGCGGCTATCCGGACGGCCGCACCGGCGGCGGCGGCTTGCGCAGCTCGTCGGAGCGCTGGCGGGCCGATCGGGCGAGCGCCTGGTCGCCGGTGCGCGAGGCGAGTGTCGCGAGGTTGGCGTACACCCACCAGGTGTTCGGCAGCCGCTGGTTCAGCCTCTGGAAGTACTCGATGCCCGCCTTCGCCCGCTGCTGGGCGTTGAAGTACGGCGCCGCGATCGAGGTGATCTGCAGCTCGGCCTGGACCGGGTCGAGGTCGAAGCACTTGGCGGTGTACTCGTAGCTCTTCGCGGCGTCGCCGAGGCCCGCCCAGGCGGTGGCGAGCCCGCAGTAGTTGCGGAAGTACTCGAGGCTCTTCGGCAGGCTCTTCTCGAAGTCGTCCAGCGCCTCGCGGTACTGCTGCTTGCCGAGGAGGTACTCGCCGCGGTAGCTGAGCGCCGACCCGGTGAACTCGTCGTACTGCACGGCGAGGTCGAAGTGCTTCCTCGCCTCCGCGTCGTTGCCGAGGGCGCGGTCGGCGATCGCCGCGTTGATGTGGGCGATGCTCCAGTACGGCGCCAGCTCGAGCCCCTTGTTGAAGTAGTCGAGCGCGGTCTTGAGGTCGCCGGCGCGCATGAAGCTGAGGCCGTAGTTGACGTAGGCGCGCGACGACGGGGCCTTGGCGACGACGTCCGCCCAGTAGCTGCGGTCGGTCGCGAACACGCGGTTGCGCTCCACGGTCAGGTTCGCGAGGCTCGCCAGCAGGAGCAGGAACACGCCGCACGCGACCGCCACGGCGCGGCGGCTCCCGGCGGTCAGACGCCCGACGAGGCGGACGGCGGGGATCACGGCGAGCAGCGAGAGCACCGCGACCGGCATGTAGGGGCGGTGCTCGTTGACCATCTCGGCGAGCGGCGCGACGCTCGAGGTCGGCGTGATGATCGCGAACGCCGACAGCGCCAGGAAGGTCAGGTGCGGCCTGCTCCGCCACAGCGCGGCGAGGACCGCGGCGACCGCCGCCCAGGCGCTGATCGCGAACAGCACCGGCGCGGCGAGGAAGGAGCGGTACACCGGGAACGCGAGGTCGTCGGCGACCAGCTTGGTCGGGGCGAGCCAGTTCGCGACGTAGTGCCACCACGCCACGGTCTGGGTCGCGAGGTAGACGCGCGGCCCGACGTCGGCGGCGTGGCGCGCGAGCTCGAACTGGTAGGGCGCCATGAGCGTCTCGCGGATGACGAAGTAGACGGCGGTGACGGCGAGGAACGGCCACAGCCGGCGCAGGCTGCGGCGGTCGAACGCGCGCGCGACGCAGGCCGCGAGCGAGGCGCCGCCGGCGGCCTCCCGCGCGCGCTGCCACATCTCGTAGGCGAGCAGGGCGCCGAGCGCGGCGACCGCCTCGACCTTGGTGAAGAGCGCGAGCGTGTAGCACGCCGCCGACAGCCACGGCGTGCGGCGGTGGCGCTCGCTCTCGATCGGCGTCATGTAGAGCACCAGGCAGGGGAAGAGGAAGGCGTCGGTCAGCAGCGAGGAGCGCGCGTTGAGGTAGTTGACCACGCCCGACGCGGTCGGATGAACGGCGAAGACGAGCGCGGCGACGAGCGCGACCGTGGTGCGGCGCGGCCGGTCCTCCTCGGGAAACGCCTCGCGCAGGACGTGCAGGCAGAGCGCGTAGAGGCCGAGCGCACAGGCGAGATGGAGGAGGATCGAGGTGAAGTGCCACCACCACATCGCGTAGCCGCCCAGCCGGTAGTCGAGCGCGTAGCTCGCCTGCAGCACCGGACGGTAGTCGACCTGGGAGCGCAGGCTGGTGTAGGTCGAGGGGTCGACGAAGAAGCGCGGCACGTTGCGCAGGCTGCGCAGGTTGGGGTTGCTGACGATGGTGTAGCTGTCGTCGAGCTGGTAGGCGTGGTCGAACGAGTTCGCGTAGATCCCGAAGCAGACCGCGGCGAGCAGCAGCGCGTGGAGGAGGCGCGTCCGGCTCAACGCCCGGCGGCCCCCGCCGCGGCTGCCGGCTCCGGCGCGACCGGCGCCGTCCCGGCGTCGAGCGGAATCGAGAGGTAGAGCGCGCGCTTGGCCTCCCAGCGCGCGGCCGCGAGGCTGTTGAGGATCAGCCCGCAGACGAAGCTCAGGAACGCCAGCAGCATCATCCCGGTCGACAGGATCGCGGTCGGGAAGCGCGGCACCAGGCCGGTCTCGAGGTAGGTCACGAACACCGGGTAGGAGAGCCCGACCGAGGCGAGCGCGAGCAGCGCGCCGATGATCGAGAAGAACGCCAAAGGGCGGATCTCCTTGAAGAAGTACACGATCATCCGCAGGATGCGGAACCCGTCGCGGAACGTCGAGAGCTTGCTCTCCGAGCCGGCGCGGGCGCCGTACGGCGAGGCGACCTCGGCGACCGGCATCCTGAGCAGCAGGGCGTGGATCGTCAGCTCCGTCTCGATCTCGAAGCCGGCGGTCAGGCCGGGGAACGACTTGACGAACCGCCGGGTGAACACGCGGTAGCCGGAGAGGATGTCGGTGAACCGCTTGCCGAACAGCTTGCCGACCAGCGTCGTGATCGCCTGGTTGCCGAAGCGGTGCAGCGGGCGGAACAGCTCGCCGCCGCGCGACTCGAGGCGGGTGCCGACCACCATGTCGAGCTGCTCGTCGAGCAGCCGCGCCACCATCTCCGGGGCGGCGCCCGCGTCGTAGGTGCCGTCGCCGTCGACCATCACGTAGACGTCCGCCTCGACGTCCGCGAACATGCGGCGCACGACGTTGCCTTTGCCCTGCAGCGGCTCGCGGCGCACGACCGCGCCCGCCTCGCGCGCCCGCTCCGCGGTGCGGTCGGAGGAGTTGTTGTCGTAGACGTAGACCGTGGCGCCGGGCAGGCTGCGCCGGAAGCCGCGGACGACGTCGGCGACCGACGCCTCCTCGTTGTGGCACGGGACCAGGACCGCGATGGACTCTCGGTTCATCGTCGTCGCGGCCGCAGTATAGGTGAGCGCTGCGGCGGCACCAAGCGAGGGAGCCGCGACGCGCGCGGGTCGCTCACCTGTGCATCATCAGCATCAGCATGATCGCCTTCTGCACGTGAAGGCGGTTCTCCGC
The DNA here is from genome assembly GCA_035517415.1 of Thermoanaerobaculaceae bacterium. Lineage (GTDB taxonomy): Bacteria > Acidobacteriota > Thermoanaerobaculia > Thermoanaerobaculales > Thermoanaerobaculaceae > DATIYW01. The sequence goes on along the minus strand of DATIYW010000060.1, from coordinate 4,350 downwards.
CTCGTCGAAGATCACCGAGGCGCGGCCGTCGGCGACGTCGGCATGGACCTCCTCGCCGCGGTGGCACGGCAGGCAGTGCATGAAGATCGCGTCCTTGTCGGCGGTCTCCATCAGCGCCGGCGTCACCTGGTAGCCGGCAAACGCCGCCAGGCGCACCTTGGCCTCCGCCTCCTGGCCCATCGACGCGAAGACGTCGGTGTAGACGACGTGGGCCCCGCGCACGGCGTCCTCGGGACGGCTGACGATCTCGATCGTGGTGCCGGCGGCGGCGGCGTCCCTCTTCGCCAGCTCGACGATCTCCGGTTTCGGCCGGTACGCCTCCGGGCAGGCGACGCGCACGTGCATGCCGACCTTCGGGCCGCCGAACATGAGCGAGTGACACATGTTGTTGCCGTCGCCGATGTAGGCGAGCGTCAGGCCCTTGGTGTTGCCGAACCGCTCCCGCGCGGTGAAGTAGTCGGTGAGCGCCTGGCAGGGATGGAGCAGGTCGGTGAGACCGTTGATGACCGGGATCGTCGCGTGCTTCGCCAGCTCCGTCACCGTCTCATGCGCGAACGTGCGCGCCATGATCCCGTTCACGTAGCGCGACAGCACCTTGGCGGTGTCGGAGATCGTCTCGCCGCGGCCGATCTGGATGTCGCGGCTCGACAGGAACGTCGCGAGCCCGCCCAACTGGTACATCCCGGCCTCGAAGGAGACACGGGTGCGGGTGGAGGACTTCTCGAAGATCATCGCGAGCGTCTGGCCGTGCAGCGCCGCACGATAGCGGTCGGGGCGCGCCTTGACGTTGGCGGCGAGCTGGAACAGCGCCTCGACCTCGTCGGCCGAGAGGTCGTGGATCGAGATCAGGTCCTTGTGAGCTTGCCAGGGGCTGCGAAACATGCCGTCATGCCTCCTTCCGGTCGGCCAGGATGTACGTGCCGGACTTGCGCGCCAGAGCGTCCTTGAGGTGCTCGGCGTCGGTGATCAGAACTTCCTTGCCGCTTGACTCCACGAACGCGATCGCGGCGCGGATCTTGGGGCCCATCGAGCCGGGCGGGAACTGGTGCTGGTCGAGCATCTCCTTGGCGCGGGACGCGGTGATCTCGGGGAGCCAGCGCTGGTTGGGGCGGCCGAAGTTCTCCGCCACCTGCGGGACCTGGGTGAGGACGATGAATAGGTCGGCCTCGAGCTCCTGCGCGAGCAGCGAGGCGGTGTAGTCCTTGTCGATGACGGCCTCGACGCCGCGGAAGTAGCCGCCCACGTCCTGGTAGACGGGGATCCCGCCACCGCCCGCGGCCACCACCACCGCGCCGCCCTGCACGAGCCGCCTGATGGCGCCCACGTCGAGCACACGAGTGGGGCGCGGCGAGGGCACCACCTTGCGCCAGCCGCGTCCCGCGTCCTCGACCATCTGCCAGCCCTGCTCCTGCATGAGCAGGTTGGCGCGGTACGCCGTGAAGTAGGGACCCACCGGCTTGGTGGGGTTCTCGAAGGCGGGGTCGTCACGCGCCACCTCGACCTCCGAGAGCACGGTGAGGACTTCCTTGGAGAGCTGCTCCTCGTTGAGGCGGTTGCGCAACTGGTTCTCGAGCATGAACCCCATCGAGCCCTCGGTCTGCGCGACGCACACCTCGAGGCTCTGTGGCGGGATCTTGGTGATCGCCTCCTCGACCTGGATCATGATGTTACCGACCTGCGGACCATTACCGTGCACGATGACCAGCTCGTAGCCACGGTGGATGATCTCGACCAGCCAGCGCGTCGCCTTCCACGCGAGCGTGAACTGCTCCTCCTGCGTGCCGTGGTCCTGCGGACGCAACAGCGCGTTGCCGCCGAAGGCGATGACCGCCACCGGCCGCCGCCCATGGATCTGCTCTGTCACCCGGCCTCCGGCCAACGCGGGGAATGCCCGCTTGGAGGGGTGTGATTGTCATGATCCGGCCCAGGGAAGTCAAATAGGGGGAGGCCGCAATACCCTTGCGCGGTGGCGACGAAAAGCCAGCGCCGACGCCCGGCGGCGTCGGCGCTTTGGAATGTCGGACCGAATCCAACGGTACGGCTACGCGTGCAACCGGCGGAACAGGAAATACCCGCCCACCGCGGCAAGCAGGGCGATCAGCACCGCAATACCGATCCAGTTCGTTGTGGGGATGGCGGTGGGGTCGAGACGCAGGAAGCCAGACCCGTCGGAGCAGTCGGGACAGGTGGCTTCCGCAATCGTGGTGATCGTGATCGAGTGCGAGCCAGGGCCCAGGGCGAACGTGCCATGGCTGAACTTGGGATCGACGAAGGCAGCGTCAGGGTTGGAACCGTCCTGCGTGCCATCGTCAGTCGCGGCGGAGGTGTTGCCCAGCAACACCAGGTTGTCGTACACCGCGAACTGGTCGCCGTCGACAAATGCGTCGGTCACCTTCAGGACCGCGCCGGCATCACCCACGTTGAACGTGAACGGGTTCTCGAGACAGGGTGTCGGCGCCGTGCCGTCCCAGTGGAAGGCCTGCCACCCGGCCGGTGGCAACGCAGTGAGCGCCCGGACGTGACCCCGACCGAATCCGTTGGTCTCGACGGCGAACGCAGGCGCAGCGATCAGCGCCGCAACCGCCAGTGTCAGTGCCAAAACGATGAGAGAACGTCGCATGGATCCTCCTCCTCAAGAGCCGTGGTCAAGTGAACCTGGTTGACGTTGGACTCCCCTGCTCCACTCGCCTCCAACACTGAGAACGAAGTGCTTCGACAGCTTACGGGTCGCGGCGCCTCGCGTCAAGCGCCTTCGCAAATCTCCAACATTCGGCCATCTTTTTACCCACATCACAAACGGTGTCGTTGCTGAAACTTGCTGCGACGTTTCCGGGAGCCGGGCGGGAGGCCGCCCTTACCCAACCTCAGCCGTACCCGCGCGGGTCACCACGACGCCGGTGTCGAGCCGCATCACCCGTGAGCCGCCAGTGGATTTCACGTGGTACAGCGCCGCATCCGCGCGAGCGATGAGCGCGACGGGATCCGCGCCATCGTTGGGGTAGCAGGCCACGCCGGCGCTCGCGCCAAGCTCGATCGCCACCGCGGGATGTGGGAGCTCCTGCATCGCGTCGAGCACCGCGATCACGTAGCGCTGCGCAGCGGCGATGGCGCCCGAGACATCGGCGGGGGGAACGAGGATGCAGAACTCGTCGCCACCCCACCGCGCCACGACGTCCGACGCGCGGGCCTGGCGCCGCAGCGCCGTGCCCACCGCGCGGAGCACCGCATCGCCGGCGAGGTGGCCGCACGCATCGTTGTAGCTCTTGAACCGGTCGAGGTCGAGCATGATCACCGCAAGGGGATGGGCGCTGCGAACGCACAGGGCGAGGTAGCGCTCGAGCTCGATCTCCAGTCCACGCCGGTTCGTCAGGCCCGTGAGCGGGTCGGTGTGGGCCAGTTCGGTGAGGTTGCGGTTCGCGTCAGCCAGCTCGGCGGTGCGCTTCCGCACCTGAGCGTCGAGGTCCGCGGCGAGACGGGACAGGCCCTCGCGCGAGGCCTGGAGCTGCTCCGCCATACGATTGACTCGCCTGGCCAGGCGGCGAATCTCGTCGGGGCCTCGCTCGGGGTGGCGGGTGTGCAGCTCGCCGCGCCCGAGCAGCGCGACCGTCTGACCCAGGTCGTCGAGTGGGCGAACGACGCTCTCCGCGGCGAAGGTCGCGAGCACGAGGCACGCGCCCACGACACCGAGCGCGATGAGCAATGCCATCACGCGCAGGCGATGGACCGCTTGGAGCAACGGCCGCTGATCCACCGCAAGCCATACCCCGCCCAGCGTGCGGCCGCCATCGGTGATCTGTCGAAACCACGCCCGGACCGGGACACCTCCGAGGTCGAGCGCGGTCTCGGCGTCCGGCAAGGCGGGCCACGCGCGCAGCTCCTCGTGAGCCTCGACGCCGCCAGGCTGCGCCACGATCAGCTTGTGGTCGGCGCCCAAAACGACGATCCCGTCGAACTCCCCGGCCCGCTGGGCACCACCTGCGGCGGCGCAGACGGCGTCGAGGTCGCCAGCCGCCAGAGGCAGACGAAGCCGATCGGAGACCAGGCCCGCCAACGAGGAGATCGAGCGCGCGAAGCTGCGCCGCGCTTCCTCCACGCGCAGCCAGTCGGTGGCGGCGAGGACGATGACCGCGAGAACGAGCGCCATGCCGATGGCCATCGCCTGGATGTGACTTCGCAGCGACCGCAGGGTTCGCACCGCGGCGTAGTGTAGGGCAACTTCCTCACGTCCACATCGCCCGGCGGCCATTCGTCTCACCACGCGGTGCTGCGGCGCGCCATCCGACGCGTCGTCGTGGCACAATGACGAGGTGCACGATTTCGTCCACCCCCTGACGGGACGCTACGCCTCCC
>DATIYW010000059.1:0-14703 GCA_035517415.1 Thermoanaerobaculaceae bacterium | reverse complement strand
CTCGCTCGTGCCCTGGATCGCATCCGCCGCCCTCGTCCACGGGATGGTGCTACAGCGCGCCCGCGGCCGCTTCCGCAAATTGAACTTCTCGCTCGCCATCCTCGCCTACGTCCTCGTCGTCTACGCGACCTTCCTCACCCGTTCCGGCGTGCTCGCCGACTTCTCCGTGCACTCGTTCGTCGACCTCGGCATCACCGGCTGGCTGGTCGCCAACCTCGCCTGCGCGATGCTGATCGGGTTCGGCGTGCTGCTCTGGCGCTGGCGCGAGATCCCGACGCAGCCGGGCGACGAGCCGTTCCTCTCGCGCACCGTGTTCTTCGTGCTCGCCATCGCCGCGCTGCTCGGCACCGCCGCGATGGTGCTGCTCGGCACCTCGGCGCCGCTGATCACGCGCATCTTCACCAAGCCGTCGCAGGTCAACGCCGGCTTCTACAACCGCGTCACGCTGCCGATCGGCATCCTGCTCGCGACCCTGCTCGGCATCGTCCCCTACCTGCACTGGAAGGGCAGCACCCAGGAGTTCCGCCGCCGCCTCGGCGTCGCGATCGGCCTCGCCGCGGTCGCGGCCGCGGTTGGCGTCGCGGTCGGGGCGCGCGGCGTGCTCTACGTCGCGTTCCTGCTCGTCGCGCTGTTCGCGTTCTTCTCCAACGCGTTCAAGACCTGGGACGAGACGCGGCGGCGCCGCTTCCGTGCCGCCGGCGGCTACCTCGCGCACGTCGGGCTCGGCCTGATGCTGGCGGGGATCGTCGTCTCCTCGGCCTACGACCGCTCCGAGAAGGTCGTGCTCAATCTCAACGAGGCCAAGCGCGTGATGGGCTACACCCTGACCTTCAAGGGGGTGGACAAGCCGACGCCGACGGCGCGCGAGGCGATGCTCGTCGAGGTCCAGGAGGACGGCGGCTCGACCTACGTCGCGCGTCCGCGAATGTTCCGCAATGAGAAGTCGAACCAACTGGTGGCGAACCCCGACGTCAAGGTCCACCTGACGCACGACGTCTACGTCTCGCCGATCGAGTTCGACCCCGGCCGTCCCGCCGAGAGCGGCACCACGCTCGACCTCGGCGAGGGCGAGACCGGGAACGCCGGTCCCTTCGCGATCACGTTTCAGGGGTTCGACATGTCGGGCGCGCACAGCGAGGGGCAGCAGGTCTCAGTCGGCGCCCGCCTGGTCGTCAAGCACGGCGGCGCGACGGAGAACGTGACGCCGGTCATCAGCTCGACGCCGAACGGGTTCGTCGCCGATCCGCTGCCGCTCGCCGGCCTGCCGGGCGCGGCCGTCCAGATCGCCGCGATCGACGCCGGCAGCCACAAGGTCCGGCTCTCGATCGCCGGCGTGGGGGGCGGCGTCGCGAAGCGCGCCGTGCTGCACAAGGGCGAGACGCTCGCCTACCGCGGCGCGACCGTCACGTTCGACGACTTCGACCTCTCGGACTTCGACCCCGAGTCCGGGAAGATCAACATCGGCGCGGTCTTCAAGGTCACCGACGGCCCCGGCAAGGGCGGCGAGGCGACGCCGTTCTTCCACGGCGGCGGGCGCGGCCCGACCTACGACGACGCGGCGTTCCCGGGACTGCCGGGCGTGAAGCTGCGCGTCGGCCGGATGGACCCCAACGAGAAGACGGTCGAGGTGCAGGTCCTCGACCCGCAGGCCCCGGGCGACCCGGGCGAGCCGATGCACTTCTCGGTCGACGTCACGATCAAGCCGATGATCGGCCTGCTCTGGAGCGGCCTCGTCGTCCTGCTCGCCGGCGGCATCCTCTCGGTGGTGAGGCGCGGCGAAGAGTTCTCGACCGCGGTCGCGGGGCAGGGCGCGCCGACCGCCTGACCCCGCGCGAGCGCGGCACTCCGATGCGGACGCCGCGACGGGGCGCGTCGTCGGGAGGGTATACAATCCGCACAATGCGCGGCACGTTCGTCCTCCCGCTGTATCCGCTCGAGGAGGCCGTCCTCCTGCCCGGGGAGATGCTCGGGATTACCGCGGCGGACAAGGCGTCGCGCGCGATCTTGGAGCGCGCCCGCGGCTTCGGCGGCACCGTCGTCGCATCGCTGATCGACGGCTCGTCGGTCCACGAGGTCGGCGTCACCGCGCTCGTCTCCGGCGAGGGCCCCGCCAGAGTCAGCCTGCACGGCGTCAGCCGCTGCCGCCTCCTCTCGCTGGTCAGCGAGGACGTCGCGCTGGTGCGCGCGGAGCGTTTCCCCGAGATCGCCGGCGGCGGGAGGCGCGACTCCTCGCTCGCGCGCCTGCTGCTCGGCCGCTACGAGCGGTTCTGCCAGCGCATGGGCAAGGCGTTGCGGGCCCCGGCCTCGCGCTCCGACCTCAGCGCGATCACCTGGAGCATCACCGCCGACCTCGGCCTGTCGGCGGAGCAGCAGCAAGGGTTCCTCAACGTGCCCGACCCGCGCACGCGCGGCAAGCTCCTGCTCGTCGCAGTGCGCGAACTGGAGGGCCGCGAGCGGTTCCTGCGCCCCTGGGCCCACCTGCGCAGCAGCAAGCCGTGGAACTGACGGAGGAACATGGGCAGAATCGACACGCACCTCGACGCATGCCGGCTCTCGAGCGAGATCCTCCAGCGCCTGCGCAAGGTCATCCGCGAGGTGCTGCGGGCCGAGTTCGCCGAGGCGTGGGAGCGGGACGGGATCCCCGCCGAGCTGCACGGTCACCTGTCGCAGCGCCAGGCCCGGGAGATGAGCATCAACTGGAACCTCTCCGACTCGAGCGACCTGCTCGACTACGCCGGGTTCGCCAACCTCTACGAGATCATCAACGGGTCGCCGAGCCTGCTGCAGCGCTTCCTCCCGCTCGCGCCCGACGCCAACGTGCTGCGCATCCGCTTCCTCGAGCTCGACACCATCCTCAACCGCATCGCCTACGCGCGGGCGGTGTCGGACGCCGACCTCGGGTTCCTGGCGAGCTTCGACGAGCGGTTCAAGAAAGGTGCGTCGGCGGCGCCCGGCGGCGAAGCCGCCTCGGTGCGGCCGCCCCGCTCTGCACCGCCCGCCAAGCCCGAGAGCGCCTCCGCGCCGCGGGGCGGGAACCCTTCTCCCGCGAAGACGGCTCCGCCCGCGACGACGGCGCCGGCAGCCGCCCCCCCCACGCCGGCGCCAGCGGCCCCGCCCACGCCGGCCCCGGTCTCCGAGGTCGCCAACCCGGCGCCGGAGCCCGCCGCACCGCCAGCCGCCGAGCCCGCCGCCAACGACACGCCGTCCGCGGTGGCGGCGAAGCCCGCCCGCAGCGCGACGACGACGCCGGTGGCGCTTCCGTCCGTCGACGCGCACGAGCTCGCAGAGGCGCTCCGCCGCGGGGAGCCGAAGCTGGTGCTGACCGCCCTCTACCACGAGGTCACCGCGCTGGCGGACGGCCTGTGGAACGGCTCGCCCTCGTCGTCCCCGCTCAGCTCGTGGGAGCGGGTCCGGGAGTCGAACTGGTACCACGAGAACTTCGTCCGCCTCGGACTCAAGCCGGTCTCCGACTTCTTCGGCCTGTACGAGACGGCGCAGGACAAGCTGCGCGGCGGGAGCTCGCACGGCGACCTCCAGGAGTACCTCAAGGAGCACAACTTCGTGCAGGTGCTCCTCGCCCTCAAGGAACTCTTCCGGCAGCACCTTCGTCCCTGAGGCGGCGCGACGGCCGCGACGGGGCGCCGGCGGCGGGTGCCGCCTCAGGCCTTGTCGGTCGCGGGCTTGCGCGCGACGAGGAGGAAGTCGCGCGGCGCAGAGAGCCAGTCGTCGAGCCGCCGCGCGAGCGCGCCGACCGGCGCCGGGAGCACGGGGTCGGCGAGCGCCTGCTCGGGCGGGAACGGGTGGAGGCGGCGCCGTTCGGCGATCTCCAGCCCGGCCGCCCGGGCGACGAACTCGAGCGCCTCCGGGTGGACCGGCGCGCGGTGCGTCGGGTCGATCCAGAACAGGTCGGCGCCGACGCGCAGCGACTCCGGGTTGGGGCACTCCACCAGTAGCACGCCGCCCGGTCGCAGCGCCTCGGCGGCGGCGACAACGAGCGCCGTCCAGTGCGCCGCGGGCAGGTGCTCGAGCACGTGGACCGCAGCCACCGCGCCGAGCTCGCCCTTCGCCGCACCGCGCAGCGTGTCGAGAGCCTCCCCTTCCGCGACGTCGAGGCCGAGGCGCCGGCACGCCGCCACCATCGCCGGGTCGCTGTCGACGCCGCGCGCGTCAACGCCCGCCTCGCGCAGCCGCTGGAGCAGCTCCCCGCGGCCGCAGCCGACGTCGAGCACCGGGCCGGCGCCCCCGAGCAATGGCAGATACTCGCCGACGCGCGCGAGGATCTCCTCGCGAGTGCCGCGGAACGAGTCCATGAAGCGGCGCGACGCGGCGGCGATCGCCGCCGGCAGCCGCTCCTCGGTTGCCGGGTCCAGGCCGATGCGAAGCGGCTCGCGCTGCGCCAGCCGCTCCACCAGCCCGGCGGTCGCGGCGAGATCCTCGTGGAGTCTCGCGACCAGCGCGTCAACGCGGGCGGAGAGCACCGGCAGGCGGTGGTCGCGGAGCTCCTCGCCGAACGCCTGCACGCCCTCGGTCGCACGCTCCAGCCGCCCGAGGCCGGCCTCGATCGCGGGGATGCGGGAGTCGCGCACGCCTTCGACCTCGCGCTGCAGGGCGTCCACGCCGTCCTGCAGTCGCTCCAGACCGGCTTCCGCGCCCGGGAGGCGCCGGTCGCGCAACGCCTCGATCTCACCCTGCAGGACGGTCACGCCGCGCTGCAAGCCGTCGACACCGGCCTCAGTGCCGGGGACGCGTTCGTCGCGCAGCGATTCGACCTCCCGCTGCAGCACGGTCACGGCGTCCTGGATCCGTTCGACATCCGCCTCCGCATGGGCCAGACGGGACGTGCGCAGGTCCTCGAGCTCCGCCTGCACGCGCTCCACCGCCGCCGACACGGAGGCGAGCGATCGCTCCGCGGCCGGCACGCGGCCGTCGCGCAGCGAGGCGAGCTCGGCCTGGAGCGTCTCGATCCCGGCCTGGAGGCCGGCCTCCGCGGCCGCCCGCGTCGCGTCGATCCGCTCGAGTGCGGCCTGCAGCGCGTCGAGGCGCTCGTCGCGGATGCGCTCGAACTCGCTGCGCACCTCGAGGAACGCGGCGCGCAGGTCGGCGACCTCGGCGATCGCCTGGTCCAGGCGGGTCTCGAGGTGGCGACGGAGATCCGCACGCGCCTCGCCCTCGCCGGTGAGGGCAGCCGTCAGCTCGGAGAGCCTCGCCGCCGCCTCGGTCCGCGCGGCGTGGATCGCCGCGAGCTCGAGCGCGAGGTGGCCGCGGTGCTCCTCGATCTCGGTGTGCGCGCGCGTCTGCCGCTCGTAGTGCTCGGCGAAGCCGTCGAGCTCGGGGCGTAGCGCCGCCAGCGTGAGCCGGCGCCACAGCCTCGCCACCCATCCCCGGAGGCCGCGCGCGTCCAGCGCCCGGGGCCGGCCTCGCCACGTCGCGGCCGGGGGTGGGGTGCTCACGCCGACCTAGGCCTCGGGCGCCGCCACCGGAGCTTCCGGCTCGCCCTCGCGCTCCACGTGGAGGGTGAGCGGGACCCGCACCTCGCGATGGAGGTGGATCTCCGCGTCGAACGTCCCCAGCCGCTTGATATGCGCGGTGAGGACGATCTTGCGCCGGTCGATCTCGACGCCGCGCTCGGCCAGCGCCTCGGCGATGTCGGAGGCCGTCACCGAGCCGTAGAGCGCGTCGCCTTCGCCGGCACGCCGGCGGAACGTCAGCTCCATGCCGGCGAGCTGGCTCGCCGCCGCCTGGGCCGTCGACTTGGCGTCCGCCTCCTTCGCCTCCCATTGCTTCGTCTCCTGCTTGAAGCGGGCGAAGTTGGCAGTCGTGGCCTGGTACGCGAGTCCCTTCGGAATCAAGAAGTTACGGGCGAACCCCGCCTTCACCTCGACGGTCGCGCCGCGCTCCCCGAGATGCTCCACGTGCTCGTTGAGAATCACCTTCATGCTCGTTGTCCTCCGTCCAACGTTCCACCCCGGCGCAGGCGAAAGAACGAGTCGGCCAGCCCGAGTGCGGAGAAGACCAGGGCGATCGGCAATTGCAGGGCGAACAGCGCAACCCCGAACCGCACCCACCGGTTGCCGCCGAGCCGGCGCCCGAGATAGAACAGGATAATAGCGAGACCGTGCACGAAATACAATCCGAGCACGGTGACCAACAGATTGGCGGCCAGCCACTTGCCCGGCTCCGGCAGGAACACCCAGCCGAGCCCCCCGGCGGCGAAGCCGACCGGCAGCCACTCCTCGGAGGCGTAGAGCGCGAACGGCTCCGCGCCCCGCGGCAGGCCGAGCAGGGGCAGGCGGGGGCGCAGCCAGAGTGCGCCGGAGAGCACGTAGAGCGCCCCCAGCGCCGGCGCCAGGTAGGCGGTCCAGTGCATCACCGCCGCCAGCACCTCCTCCCCACCGCCGTCCGCCACGCCGAGGCCGCGGACCATCTCGCGCGCCTGCGCGGTGGCCCCGTCGAGGATCTGCGCGAGACGGTCGGCCGGCGCGGCGGGCCAGAACGCGGCGAGCGAGACGCCGAGGACGACCGCGAGCGCGACCAGCGTCACGATCGCCGACCACCGCCCGCTGCTCCACGGGCGCCGCAGCCAGATCTCGATCGACACCGCCGGCCACACCGCGATCAGCAGGTAGCCGACGCACACCGCCACCAGCCAGGGCAGCTCGAACAGCAGCGTCGCCGCCACCATCCCGGCGGCGACCCACCCCCAGGCGGGGAACGACGGGCGGCCGGTGGCGACCAGGTGCACGAGCGGCAGCGGCGCGAGCAGCGCGACGAACGCGCCGACGAGCGGCAGGAGCGGCAGGCTGGCGAACGCCACCAGCGACAGCAGGCCCGCCATCCCGGGTCCGAACCATCGCAGGAGCGGCGGCGCCGGCGAGGGAGTCTGCGACGCCATCAGGCGCGGCGCTCTCAGTCCCCCAGGAACGGCAGCAGCGCCATCAAGCGGGCGCGCTTAATCGCCCGGGTGAGCTTGCGCTGGTAGATCGGGTTGGTGCCGGAGACGCGGCGCGGGAGGATCTTGCCCGAGACCGGGACGTACTGGCGGATGAGGTCGAGGTCCTTGTAGTCGATGTACTCGATCCCCTCGGCCGTGAACTTGCACGTCTTCTTCCGCTTGACGTAGTACTTCTTCTTCGACATGGCTCACTCCCCCGCCGCCGCGGCGGCAGCCGCCGCCTCGGCCTTGCTGGCCTTGTGCGCCTTTTTCGCGGCCTTCTGCTCCGCACGCACCCGCGCCATCTTCTTCGCCCGCTGCGTCTCGCGGTCGAGGTTCAGGTGGAGGAAGCGCAGCACCTGGTCGGAGAGCTTGAGCTTGGTCTCCAGCGGCCGCACCGCGGTGCCGGGCGCCTCGTACTGCCAGAAGATGTAGTAGCCCTCGCGCATGTGCTTGATCTCGTAAGCGAGGGTGCGCTTGCCCCAGACGTCCTCCTTGGCGATGGTGGCGCCCTCCTTGGCGAGTAACTCCTTGAGCTCGCCGAGGAACCCCTCGCGCTCCTGTTCGTCGAGTTGGGCGTTGAGGATGATACCGATCTCGTAGAGCGGCATGGTCTCTCCTTTCGGCCTTCGGCCCCCGCATCGAGACGGGAGCAAGGATGTCCGCCATGCCCGGCGGAGCGCGAATTCTAGCGCAAGAAGCGGGAATTGCAAACGCCGGGCCGGCACCGGCCCGAGCCCGTCGGCGCGCGGCGCGATCGGACCCGTGCCGGGCGGCGGCTCATTCCGCCGGGGGCGGCGCAGCCGCCTGGTTGAACTGGGTCGCGGCGCGGGAGGTGCCGAAGCGCAGCGCCGCCTCGACGCAGTCGGCGGCGCGGCCGACCAACTCAGCGACGATCGCCTCCTCCGACGCCTCGAACGGCGCGAGCACGTAGTCGGCGAGGTCGTCCCAGGGGTGCTCGCCGCGCGTCCCGACGCGCAGGCGGGCAAAACCCTCGCCCACCGCCTCAACCAGAGAGCGGAGCCCGTTGTGGGTCCCCGGCCCGCCGCGGTCGCGCAGGCGGAGCTGCCCGAGCGGCAGGTCGACCTCGTCGACCACCACCAGGCACTGCGCCGGGTGCAGCTCCTCGCCGGCGCAGAAGAGCGCCAGCGCCTCCCCGGAGTCGTTCATGTAGGTCTGCGGCTTGACCAGCCAGGCGGCCCGGCCGCCTCCGCGGCGCGCAACCTGGGCGTGGTAGCGGCTGCGCCAGGCGGCGATGCGCCAGCGGCGCGCCAGCTCGTCCACCACACGGAAGCCGATGTTGTGGCGGGTCGCCGCGTACTCCGCGCCGGGGTTGCCCAGCCCGACGACCGCTTCGAGGTCCATGCGCCGAGGAGGCCGGTGCTACTCGGCTTCCTCGCCCTCTTCCGCGGCCTTGCCGCGCTTGATGACCTCCGGCTCGGCGGCCTCCTCGGGAGTCGCGGCGGCCGCGGCCTCCTCGCCCTCCGCCGCCTCGGGGACAGCCTCCTTGGCGACGTGGGGGATGCCGACGGTGACGAGCACCCGGTGCGGGTCGTCGAGCAGCCGGAGGCCCTCGCCGAGCTGGACCTCGCCCGCCGTCACGTGCTGCCCGAGCTCGAGGTTGCTGATCTCGATGTGGAACGAGTCGGGGATCGACTCCGCCGGGCACTCGATGTGCAGCGACCGCCCGACCCAGTCGAGGAAGCCGCCGACCTTGACGCCCGCTGCCTCGCCGTCGAGCACGACCGGGACCTGGATCTTCAGCCGCTGGCCCTTCATCACGCGGAGGAAGTCGAGGTGGACGTACTGCCGGGTGATCGGGTTGATCTGCGCGTCGCGCACCATCGCGTGGCGCTCCTGCTTGGTGCCCTTCATCTTGAGCAGGAACACCGTGTTGCGGCCCTTCTCCCCCCGCAGCAGCTCGGTCACCGTGTGACGGTCGATCACCACCGGGACGGCCTCCTTGCCGCCGCCGTACACGACTGCCGGGATCAACCCCTGCTGGCGCAGCTTGCGGTTCGCGCCCTTGCCCGTGGAACTCCGGCGCTCGACTTCGATGACCAGCTCTGCCATGGACATACCTCCGACCTCACGGCGCAGCCGCAAGGGGGCGGGATCTTACCACAAGCGGCGCCGCGAGTCGACCGCGCGGCCGGCGCCCACTCGCCCCCACCGGCACTGGTCGAACGTCAAGAGTCGGAAGCCCACGACGGAGCAACCTTCGACCTTCGACTCTGGAGCTTCGACCTTCGACTATCTCTACACGAACAGGCTCGAGACCGATTTCGCCTCGTGGATGCGGCGGATCGCCTCGCCGAGCAGCTCCGCGACCGAGAGCTGGCGGATCTTCGCGCACGCCGCGGCGCGCGGCGAGAGCGGGATGGTGTCGGTGACGATCACCTGCTCGACCACCGACTCCTCGATCCGCTGCACCGCCGGGCCCGACAGCACCGGGTGCACGCCCGCGACGAGCACGCGCGCCGCGCCGCGCGACGCCAGCACCTCCGCCGTCTTCACCACCGTGCCGGCGGTGTCGATGATGTCGTCGACGATCACGCAGGTGCGGCCCTCGACCTCGCCGATGATGTTCATCACCTCCGCGTGGTTGGGGCTGGTGCGGCGCTTGTCGACGATCGCCAGTGTCGCCTCCAGCCGCTTGGCGAAGGCGCGCGCCCGCTCGACGCCGCCGGCGTCGGGCGAGACCATCGTGATCTCGCCGAGGTCGAGGCGCTTCAACTCGTCGATCAGCACCGGCGCCGCGAACAGGTGGTCGACCGGGATGTTGAAGAACCCCTGGATCTGCGCGGCATGGAGGTCCATCGACAGGATGCGGCTCGCGCCCGCCGAGGTGATCAGGTCGCAGACCAGCTTGGCGGTGATCGGCACCCGGGGCCGGTCCTTGCGGTCCTGCCGGGCGTAGCCGAAGTACGGCATCACCGCGGTGATGCGGGTCGCCGAGGAGCGCCGGCAGGCGTCGAGGAGGATGAGCAGCTCCATCACGTTGTCGTTGACCGGCGGGCAGGTGGGCTGGACGACGAAGACGTCGCCGCCGCGCACGTTCTCCTCGATCTGGCAGCCGTTCTCGCCGTCGGAGAAGTTGTACAGGCGCGCCTGGCCGCACGGCACCTGCAGGTAGTCGCAGATGCGCTCGGTGAGCTGCGGGTGCGCCCGCCCGGAGAAGATCACCACCGGTGTCTGGTCGTGCATGCGCTCCTCGCGTCCCGGGTCTGGCTGGGGCGGCAGGACTCGAACCTGCAAATGCGGGATCCAAAGTCCCGTGGCTTACCATTTGCCGACGCCCCAGTCGGCAACCGAGTCTAACGACGGCGCCGGTGGCTGTCCAGCCGCTCAGGGGGGCGGAGTTCGGCGCGCGGACGCGGGTTGGAGCGGGTCGGACTTGAGCGACGGGGAGGACGGCGGGACCGGCGGGCCGCCGGCGCTCACTCCTCGTCCGACTCCTCGCCCGTCCAGTACTTCTCGCCGAGGAAGCGGCTGGCGATCTGTTGCGAGCGGGTGTGGTTGCCGTCGGTCGGCGCCCCCTGTTCGGCGATCACCTTCTCGTACTCCTTGAGGATCGCCTCGTCGAGGCGGCGGCGCGTGTCGGCGTTGAGCGGGTGCGCGATGTCTCGGTAGGAGCCGTTGCGCAGGCGCCGCGACGGCATCGCGACGTAGAGCGTGCCTTCCTTGCCCTCCAGCACCCGCACGTCGCCGACCAGGAAACAACCGTCGAACACGACCTGGGCAAAGGCGCGGACCTTGCCGCCCTTGTTGAGGTTGACGCGGACTTCACTGATCTCCATGCTTGCTCTCCTCCCCGACCAGCGGGCGCGGCAGCGAGGCTTCCCGCCCGAGCACCGGCGCCACGCGCGGACCGGCGTCGGCGAGCCGCTCCGCGGCGCGGCGGGCACCCGCCTCGTCCGGGAACACCCCGAACACCGTGCCGCCGCTGCCGGCGAGCAGCGCGAGCCGCGGCGAGGTCGCGGCGATCCGTTCGAGCCGCTGGCCCACCTCCGGCCACAGGCTCACGACCGTCGGCTCGAGATCGTTGCGGCACGCCGCCAGCGGCGGCGCGCCGCCGCGCTCCACCCACTCGTATACCGCAGAAACCCGCGGCGCGGCAAGCGGCCGGCGGCGGAACGCCGCATAGACGGCGGCGGTCGAGATCGGCTCCGGGCCCGGAAGCAGCACGACCCACCAGGGGGGCGCGTCCGGCAACGGCCGGAGGTCGCAGCCGCGGCCGGTGCCGAACGCGATCCCTCCGACGAGGAAGAACGGGACGTCCGCGCCGAGACCCGCCGCGATCGGCTGCAGCACGTCGGAGCCGCAGTCGAGCCCCCACAGCGACACCAGACCGACCAGCGCCGCCGCCGCGTCCGCGGAGCCGCCGCCGAGGCCGCCTCCGGCCGGGATCGACTTCACCAGGCGGATGCGCGTGCCGGCGCGGACGTCGAACCGGACGGCGAGCGCGCGGGCTGCCCGCACGACGAGATTGTCCTCCCCCGGCGGAGCGGCGCCGGTCGGCTCGACGGCGAGCTCCAGCACGCCTGCAGGCGCCGGCTCGAGCTCCAGTTCGTCCCAGACGCCGACCGCCGCGAACAGGGTGCGAAGCTCGTGGTAGCCGTCCGGCCGCCGCCCCACGACCTCGAGATGGAGGTTGACCTTCGCCGGGCAGCGCACCCGGATCGTCAACGCCCGCCGCCGCAGATCGGGGATGCGAGCCACGACGGCGCGGGCGGCGGGTCGGCCTCGCGCCACGACTGGAGCGCCAACTCGGCCTTCACCGAACCCGCCTTGAGCGCGATCGAACCCGGCACGCGCCCGCGCGGATCGCCGAGCGTCGCGTCGAGCAACGGCTTGCCGCCGCCGGGCCGACCGACGACCACCCGGGCGCAGTGCGGATCGGGTCCCTCGACGAGCGCGCGCCAGGAGAGCTCCGCGGTGGTCGCCTCGACCCAGCCGGTCGCCGCCGCGTCCACCCGCGACCCGGCCGGGAGCAGCCCGGACAGCAGGCGCCCGGCCAGCCCGGGATCGAGCGGCAGCGACGCCTTCGCCGAGAGCGGCAGCACGCCCTGCGGCAGCGCCTCGCGGCACCCTTCCTTCGCCCGCTCCACCCAGCCCTGTCCGCGGTCGAGCCAGGCGGCGAGCACCGCGCCCCCCGGCGGCACCGCCACCGACAGGCTCAGGCGCTCTCCGTCGCCTCGGACCGCCAGCACGAGGTTGCGCTGCCCGCAGCAGGAGAGGCGGTAGAGCGCCGCGAAGGGCCGAACCGGTAGGGCCAACTCCGGCCAGTTCGTCGGCACCGGAGAAACCGGCGCCGCGCTGCGGCAGCCGGAGAGGGCGCCCGCCGCGACGAGCGCGACGAGCGCCGCGCTAGCGCGCCGCCACACCCGCGACCTCGGCGAGCTTCTTCTCGATCCGCTCCTTCTGGCCTTCCTCATCGGGCTTGTTGGCGAGCGCCTGGCGGTACGCCGCGGCCGCCTTCACCGCCTCGCCGCGTGCGCGCAGGAGGTCGCCGACGTGCTCCTGCACGGTGGCGTCGAACGGCTCGAGGTGAATCGCCTCGGTGAGGTACTTCTCCGCCCGGTCGACCTCGCCGAGGCGGAAGTAGACCCAGCCCAGCGAGTCGAGGTAGGCGCCCGAGGTCGGGTCGATGCCCACCGCCTTGGTCAACATCTCCTTCGCCTCGGGCAGGTTCACGCCGTGGTCCGCGAACATGTAGCCGAGGTAGTTGAGCGCCGCGGCGTCCTCCGGGTCCTTCGCGATCAGGGCGCGGAACTCCTTCACCGCCTCGTCCCACGCGCCGGAGCGCTCGAGCGCCGCAGCGAGCGCAAAGTGGATCGCCGGCTGCGGTCCGAGGCGCGCGATCGCCCTCCGGGCGTCGTCGACCGCCTCGCCGTAGCGCTTCTCGCGCTCCAGCACGCCCAGCGCGGCGGTGACGTCGTCGGCGCCTCCGGCCGTGAGCTCCTTGAGGATCTGCTCGCCCTGGGCCGACTCGCCGGAGGAGAACAGGAACTCGGCCAGCAGCGCGCTGCGCAGCCGCACCGACTCGGCCTCGTCTCCGATCTTCGCCGAGCGGACGAACGCCGCCCCGTCCTTGAACGCCTCGCGCTGGCGGTAGTACTCGCCCCACAGCGCGAGCGTCCGCCGCGGCATCACGTCCGCCTGGCACCGCTGCAGCCACGGCAGGGCGGCCTCCGGCTTGTGGTCGACCAGCTCGAGCGCGGCCCGCTCCTGGGCCACCTCGTTGCCCGCGTCGCCCCTCTCCGCCTTGGCGCCCTCGATGCGCTTCCAGATCCCGTCGAGCAGCGCCCTCGCCTCGTCGAGGCGGCGCACGTCGATCAGCAGGCGCGCGAGCCCGAGCGCCGCGTCGGGGTCGTCGGGGTGCGCGGCGAGCACCTTGCGGTAGAGCTGCTCGGCGGCGTCGACGTGGCCGTCGCCGGCCTCGATCAGCGCCTTCAGCAGCAGGGCGTCGCGCTGGTCCGGGTCGCCGGCGAGGACCTTGTCGAGCACCTCGCGTGCCTTCGTGCGGTCGCCGGCCCGCGCCAGCAGCGTCGCCCAGCGCGTCAGGCCCGCCAGCGTGGCGCCCTCCTTGTTGAGGAAGTCCCCGAACAGCTGCGCCGCCTCCTTGAACTTGCCCGCGTCGGCGAGCGTCTCGACCAGCTCGAGCGTGGCCCGCTGGTGCATGTCGGGCGTCGCCGCCGCGCGTTTGAAGTAGGCGGCGGCCTCGTCGAACTTGCCCTGCTGGCGCAGCGACTCCCCGGCGATCAGCAGCAGCCGCGGGTCGTCCGGGTGGTCGTCGAGCAGGCCCTGGAGCTGCGTCCACGCCTCGGCGCCGCGGCTCAGCCGCACCAGCGACTGCACGAGGAGCAGGCGCGCCTGGCTGCCCTGCGGCACGGCCGCCAGCCCCTTCTCGAGGTGCGGCAGGGCGCCCTCGAGGTCGGCCGGCGTCTGCGCGTCCTGCGCCAGCAGCATGCCGAGCGTCGCCTCGCCGCTCGCGCCGAGGTGCGGCACCGCGCGCAGCTCGCGCACCGCCTCGTCGGTGACGCCGGCGTCCGCGAGCGCGAGACCGAACTCCTCCTTCAGCTCGTCGCTGGCGGGGTCGAGCGCCACCGCGCGGCGGAACAGCTTCAGCCCCTCGGCGACATCGCCCGATGCCAGGCGCATCTCCGCCTCGCCGACGAGCGCGAGCGCGTCCGCCCGCGCGCCCCCGTCCGGCGACGGCACGCCCGCCGGCCCGACCGTGGCACAGCTCGCCGCGAGCACGACCACGCCGATGACGTTAAGACTCCGCCTCACCCTCACCTCCGGGCGCATCATAGCGTTCCCCGCGCCGGCCGACCAACCGCGGCGAGCCGCGCGCTCAGCGCGGCGGCGCGTCGCTCCACGCCGGCAGCGTTGAGGCCGGCCGCCCGGGCAGCGCGACGAGATCGAACCCGCCGGCGACGTCGACCGACCGCCCGACCTCGCGCCCGCGCTTGGCGAGGATCGTCAGCCGCCCGCCGCCGAGCACCGCGATCGCCTCGCCGGCCGCCGCGAGCGCGACCGGTGGCGCCGGCAGCGCGGTGCGGAAGCGCTCTCGCAGCGGGCGCTTGCCGCGCAGGTCCAGTTTGAGCCGAACGAGCGCGCCGCCGGGGCCGTCCACGACCGCGGCGAGCAGGTCACGCCCCGCCCCGTCCCACGCCAGCGCGCGCACCTCGGCGTAGGCGACGCCGGTGGGGCGCGCCCGCGACTCGCCGGGCGAGGCGATCTCGAGGCTCCCCGCCGCGGTCGCG
>DATIYW010000058.1:0-8059 GCA_035517415.1 Thermoanaerobaculaceae bacterium | reverse complement strand
GGTCACGGCATCCCGGAGCCGCTGCGCGAGCACATCTTCGAGCCGTTCTTCACCACCAAGGGCGCCGGCAAGGGCACCGGGCTCGGTCTCTCGGTCGTGCACGGCATCGTCACCCAGCACGGCGGCAGTGTCGAGCTAGAGACGCGGGAGGGCCACGGCTCGCGCTTCCGCGTCGTGCTCCCGCGCGCCGGCTCCGGCGGGTTCGCGCCCGTCTCCAAGACCGCCGCTGCCGCGGACGGACTGCCGCTCGGGACCGGCGAGCGGGTGCTGGTGGTCGAGGACGAGCCGGGTGCGCGGGATGGGCTGAAGGAGATCCTCGTCTCGCTCGGCTACGACGTGGTCGCGGTCGGCTCGGGCGCCGAGGCGGGCCGCCTCCCGGCCGAGCCGGGCTTCGCCGTGCTCCTGACCGACCTCCTCCTCCCCGACGTCGCGGGCAACGAGCTCGCCGCCGGGCTGCAGGAGCGCTGGCCCGGGTTGGCGGTCATCCTGATGTCCGGCTACGCCGAGGACGACGCTGTGCGCCACGGTATTGAGGCCGGGCAGATCCGCTTCCTGCAGAAGCCGTTCGACATGCAGACACTCGCCGGCGCCCTCCGCGCCGCCCTCGGCGGCTGAGGCAAGCCGGCGTCGGCGCGGCGTTGCCCAGGAGCGGATCGCGCGGCGTCCCGGCGGACCGCGTCTCTTCAGGCGTGAGCTTGGCGTTGTCGCCAACGGCGAGGAAACTGAGCCTGCGATTGACATTTCTTTGACAAATCAGCAGGATTGACGGTGCGGATCTGGAACTCAATATGCCACGCCGGGACAATGAGGCCATCCGTTCGCGATTCTCGGGTCCAACCGGGGCCACCGCTGAGGAGGCGACAGGTTGAGACGCGACCCGCTTCGGCCCCTGCGCAGCATCGCCACGCTCGACATCGTCGGCGATCGCCACGCGTTGCTCGCCGTGGGCATGGGGGCAGTCCTCGCGGCCTGCGTCGTGTTCGGCGCGGCCCGCCTCGCGACGACCCTCGTCACCGGGGCCCGCACGCCGTGGTGGGCCAACCTCGCCGGGGCCGCGGCGACCGCCGCCATCTACCTCTGGTACCGGCGCCGGCCCGACGTGCGCTCGAGCGTTGCAGCCCATTCGACCGCCCTCGTCGCCACGGTCGCCCTCGTCATCCCGGTCGCCTACGGCATGAGCTCGACGATCCGCTGGCTCGGGCTGGTCGGCTTCGCGATGGTGCTGCTCGGGCGCGGGCGCGAGGCCTGGGCATGGGGCCTGGCGATCCCCCTGGTGACGACCGCGGCGGTCCTCGTCGAGCCCTTCGTCCAGTTGCCCGGCGCTCCGGGCGAGACGTCGCTCGAACGCGGCTTGGCCAGGATCGCCTTCGTCGTCGTCCTCATCGGCATGGCCGCCGCCTTTCGCGGCATCGCAGAGCGCCGCGCGCGCGAGCTCCACGACAGCGAGGCGCGCCACCGGGAGGTCTTCGACCATGCGCCCGTGGCGATCGCGCACCTCGACCGCCGACTTCGCGTCACCGACTGCAACGAGCGGTTCGCGGGCATCCTCGGCACCCACCGAGACGGCCTGGTCGGAGCCGACCTCCGCGCGATGGAGGAGTGCCGCATCCTCCCGGCGCTCGAGATCGCGCTCGGCGGCGGACACGGCGAGTACGACGGCCCGCTGGAGCGGGGCCCGTCGCGGGAGGAGATCGCCGTCTCGGTGCGGACCGCGCCCCTGCTGGGAGACGACGCGACCGTCACCGGGGCGATCGCGATCGTCGAGGACGTCACCGACCGGCGGCGCATGGAGCAGGAGCTCCGGCGCTCCCACGCCGACCTCGAACAGCGCGTGCGCGAGCGGACCGAAGAGCTCCGACAGCTCAACCTCAAGCTGAGCGAGAGCGAGGAGCGCCTCCGCCTCCTCTTCGAGACCAGCCTCGACGGCATCCTCTCGACCGCGCCCGACGGCCGCATCTTCTCGGCCAACCCGGCCGCCTGCCGGCTTCTCGGCCAGACCGAGGACGAGCTCCGCAAGGGCGGCCGGGATTCGGTCATCGACGTCTCCGACCCCCGACTCGCTCCGGCCCTGGAGGAGCGCTCGAGGACCGGACGGTTCTTCGGCGAGCTGACCATGCTGCGCAAGGACGGCGCCCGGATCCCATGCGAGATCTCGTCCGCCGTCTACCTCGACCGGGAGCGCAATCTCCGCTCGAGCATGGTGATCCGCGACGTGACCGAGCGGCGCGCCGCGGAGACGGCCCTGCGCGAGAGCGAGACGAGGTTCCGGCGTCTGATCGAGGAGGCACCGATTGCGAGCGTCATCTCGAGAGCTGGGACCGTGCTCTTCGCCAACTCGAAGGCGCTCGAGATCTTCGGCCTGGCGGGACCCGGGGCTGCGGTCGGGAAGCCGGCGGCGGATCTCTATGCGCCCGAGTGTCGAGCCGAGAGCGCCGAGCGCACCCGCCGCCGCGGGCTCGGCCTGCCGGTACCGGCGGAATTCGAGTCGGTCGGCCAGCGCGCCGACGGCGGACGGTTCCCCATGCACGTCGCCGTCGCCCAGGTGGAGCTGCCCGACGGGGCCGTGAGCGTCTCGTTCATTCGGGACGTGACGGAGGCGAAGCGGTCGCAGCGCCTGCTCGCCCGGCAGGCCAGGTTCGACGACGTGATCGCCGGGCTGATGGCGCGCTTCATCAGCGCGACCGCGGGGGAGGTCGACGCGCAGGTCACGGAGAGTCTCGGCGAGATCGGGCGGTTCCTCGAGGCCGAGCATGCCTACGTGGTCATCTTCCAGCCGGATCGGGCCGCCTGGGGCCTGACCCATCAGTGGCGGTCCGGAGACGCGGTCGACCTCCTGCAGCGGTACGAGAAGGTGCCCACGGGAGGCGCGTTCGCGTGGGCGGAGGCCACGCTGCTGCGCGGAGAGGCCGTGCAGGTTCGTTCGCTCGAGGAGCTCCCACCTGACGCGGAGGCGTACCGAGCCGCGTTGCAACGCGACAGCGTCCGCTCGGTGCTGCTGGTCCCGCTGGGCGGCAGGGGAGAGGCCCTCAGAGGTGGCGTCGGGCTGCGCTCCTACTCGCGGCGGATGGACTGGGAGGAGCAGGACATCCGCCAGCTCGGGCTGTGGAGCGACGCGATCGCGACCGCGCTCGACCGCAAGCGCGCGGACCAGGCGCTGCGGGAGAGCGAGGAGCGGCTGAGCCTGGCGCTCGAGGCCACCGGGCTCGGCCTCTGGGACTGGCGGCTCGACACCGGCCAGCTGACGTTGAGCGAGCGCTGGGCGGCGATGATGGGGTATTCCCTCGCCGACCTGGAGGCCGAGAAGGAGCCGTGGCGGACCCGCGTGCACCCGGACGACCTCCCCGCAGCGATCGACGCGCTCGAGCGGCACCTCAAGGGCGATACGGCGGTGTACGAGAGCGAGCACCGGCTGCGGACGAAGTCGGGGGCGTGGATCTGGGTCGCGGACCGGGGCCGTGTCGTCGAGCGGGACTCCCGCGGGGCGCCGGTCCGCATCACCGGAACCCAGCGCGACATCACGGAGAGGATGGCGAGCGAGGAGGCGCAGCGGCGCCTGGCGGCGGCGGTGGAGCAGACCGACGAGGCCGTCCTGATCACGGACCCGGCCGGGACGATCGAGTACGTCAACCCGGCGTTCGAGCGCATCACCGGGTACCGCCGCGACGAGGCGCTCGGCCGGTCGCCGAGGATCCTCAAGAGCGGCCGGCACGATGCGGCGTTCTACCGTGCGATCTGGGACGCCGTCACCAGCGGCGAAGTGTGGTCGGGGCGCCTGACCAACCGCCGCAAGGACGGCTCCACCTACGAGGAGGAAATGACGATCTCGCCGCTGCGCGACCCGAGCGGCCGGATCGTCAACTTCGTCGCGGTCAAGCGCGACGTGACTCGCGAGGAGGCGCTGCGCGAGCAGCTCAACCAGGCGCAGAAGATGGAGGCGATCGGCCGGCTCGCCGGCGGGATCGCCCACGACTTCAACAACCTCCTGCAGGCGATGCTGACGCACGCGCAGCTGCTCCGCGCCCATGCCGGGGACGTGGAGCGCGTGCGGAGCGAGATCGGCGACTTCGAGCTGCAGATCAATCGGGGCGGCGCGTTGACGCGCCAACTGCTGCTCTTCTCCCGGCGGGACACGGTGCGACGCGAGCGCCTCGACCTCAACGACGTCGCCCGCGCCGTCGCCGGGATGCTCCGCCGCCTCGTGCGCGAGAACGTCGCATTCGCCCTCGAGGCGGCGGACCGCCCGGCGATGGTGGATGCGGACCGCGGCCAGCTCGAACAGGTGCTGATGAACCTCGTGGTCAACGCCTCCGACGCGATGCAGGAGGGCGGGCGGCTGGTGATCCGGGCGGGATCCGACGGGTCGGCGTGGTGCTGGCTGGAGGTCGAGGACACCGGCCACGGCATCCCCGAGCCGGTCCGCGAGCACATCTTCGAGCCGTTCTTCACCACCAAGGGCGCCGGCAAGGGGACCGGGCTCGGCCTCTCGGTCGTCCACGGCATCGTCACCCAGCACGGCGGGCGGGTGGACCTGCAGACGCGCGAGGGCCAGGGGTCGAGGTTCCGGGTGATCCTGCCGCGCGCCGGGTCGGGCGACCTCGCGCCGGCCGCGCAACCGGCGGCCGCCTCGACCGATCTCCCGCCCGGCGCGGGCGAGCGCATCCTGGTGGTCGAGGACGAGGCCGGCGCGCGCGAGGGGATCAGGGAGATCCTCGCCACCCTGGGTTATGACGTGGTCGCCGTCGGCTCCGGCGCCGAGGCTGGGCGCCTCGACCCGTCGCTCCGATTCGCGCTCCTCCTCTCCGACCTGATGCTGCCGGACGTCTCCGGGAACGAGCTCGCCGGCGTCCTGCAGGCGCGCTGGCCCGGCATGGCGGTGATCCTCATGTCGGGCTACGCCGAGGACGAGGCGCTGCGGCGCGGCATCGAGGCCGGACACGTCCGCTTCCTCCAGAAGCCGTTCGACATGCAGACGCTGGCGGGCGCCGTCCGCGCCGCCCTCGGCGCCTGATCCGGACCGCGCGTCCGCCGCAGAGCCACGGTGCGATCCCGGGCGCGGCGAGCCGGCGCCCGGTCGCGTGGTACGCTCCGGCGCGGAGGCGAGGTGGAGACCGTCGAGCACGTCGTCGCCACGGTGCACGAGGTGGCGCTCAAGGGCGGCAACCGCGGCTGGTTCGAGCGGACGCTGCTCGCCAACGTCCGCCGCGCCCTCGCCGGCCTGCCGGTCGCGGAGATCTCGCTCCCCGCGCGGGTGGTGGTGCGGTTCGCCGAGCCGGTGCCCTGGCACGAGGCGCTCGCGCGGCTCTCGACCGTGTTCGGGATCAACGGCATCATCCCGGTCGAGCGCGCCGGGGCGACCTACGAGCAGCTCGAGCACTTCGTCGGCGAGCGCCTCGAGCGCTTCCTCGCGGCCGCCGCGGCCGGCGGCGAAGCGACCACCCCCCGGCCGCCGGCCCCGGCACGGACGTTCGCGGTGCGCTGCAAGCGGTCGGACAAGCGCTTCCCGCTCACCTCCGAGGAGGTCAACCGCCGGCTCGGCGCGTTCGTCAACGCCGCCACCGGCCTCGCGGTCGACCTGACGAACCCCGACGTGACCTTCCACGTGCTCGTGCAGCGCGACGGGATCTACCTCTTCCACCGCCGCTTCCCCGGCCCGGGCGGGCTGCCGGTGGGCACCTCGGGCCGGGTGCTGGTGCTGATGTCGGGCGGCATCGACTCGCCCGCGGCGGCTTACCTGGCGATGAAGCGCGGCACGCGGGCGCACTACGTCCACTTCCACTCCGCGCCGTACACGTCGGACGCCTCGGTGGGCAAGGTCGAGAGGATCGTCCGGGTGCTCGCCTGCCACCAGGGTGCGGCGCGCGTCGCGGTGGTGCCGTTCGGCGAGTGCCAGCGCCGCATCGTCGCCGACTGCCCGGAGCGGCTGCGGGTGGTGCTCTACCGCCGCATGATGCTGCGCGTCGCGGAGCGGGTCGCGCGGCGCTGGCGCTGCGAGGCGCTGGTGACCGGCGAGTCGTTGAACCAGGTCGCCTCGCAGACGCTGGAGAACCTCGCGACGATCGACCGTGTCGCCCACCTGCCGGTGCTGCGGCCGCTGGTCGGTCTCGACAAGCAGGAGATCATCGCCATCGCCGAGCGCGCGCGGACGTTCGAGCTGTCGATCCTGCCGCAGCAGGATTGCTGCTCGTTCCTCCAGCCGGCGCACCCGGCGACCCGCACCACGCACGCCGAGTGCGAGCAGGCCGAGGCGGCGCTCGACGTCGAGCAGTGGGCGCGCGACCTGCAGCACGAGGCCGCGGTCAGCGTCGTCCGCGCCGCCGCGGACTGACGCCGGACGCCGGCGTCGACGGCCTCCCTACTTGGTCGGCTTGCGCTTCTCGATGTCCGCGAGCACCTGCGCGGCGTGCTTGCTCGGGTCGACGTCGGCGTAGGCCTCGAGCACCTTGCCGTCGGGCCCGACGAGGTACGAGATGCGGCGCGCCATCAGGCGGCTCGGCGAATCGGCGGCGCCGACCGCGACCGCCAGCGAGCGGTCGGTGTCGGAGAGGAGGCGGAACGGGAAGTTGTACTTCGCGACGAACTCGGCGTTGTCCTTGGGCGCGTCGAACGACACGCCGAGCACCTCGACGCCCGCCTTCTGGAAGCCGCTGAAGTTGTCGCGCAGCGCGCAGCCCTCCTTCGTGCACCCCGGCGTCATCGCCTTCGGGTAGTAGTAGAGCAGGTAGGTCTTCCCGGCGAGGTCGGCGGAGCTCACCTTGGCCCCGGTCTGGTCCACCATCTGCCAGGCCGGGAAGGCGTCGCCGGCCTTGAGCATCCCGGCCGCGCCGGCGAGGCCGGCCGAGGCGAAGAGCGCCAACAGGGTGGCGAGGATCTTCATGCGCAGTACCCTCCCTGGGCAGGAACCGGCCCGCACGCCGCGCGATTCCGGTCGGCGGCGTCGGCCGCGCGGCCCATCCGCGTGCCAGGACGACTTCCTAGCCGACGGGATCGGGACGCTCGTCGAGCGCGGCGCGCACCTCCGACGCGAGCGCGCCCATGTCGAACGGCTTCTGCAGGAACCGCATGTTGCCGGCGGACACGCCGCGGCGCACGGCCTCGTCCTCGGTGTACCCGGACATGAGGATGACCCGCAGCTCCGGCCAGCGCGCGCGCAGCCGGCGCGCGACCTCCGGACCGCTCGCGCCGGGCAGCATGAGGTCGGTGAGGAGCAGGTCGGCGTCGTGGCCGGTCGGGGTCGCCTCCGCCTCCTCCCCGTTGGGGAACGCGTCGACGCGGTAGCCGAGGCTGGCGAGGATATCGCGGATCCCCTCGCGCGCGCCGTCCTCGTCCTCGACCACCAGTACCCGCTCGCCGCGCCCCAGTGCGAGCGCCGGCGCCGTCGCCTGCGCCTGCGCCACCGCCTGGTGCTCCCCGGAGCCCACCCGCGGCAGGATCACCCGGAACGTGGTCCCCTTGCCGACCTCGCTGTCGACCTCGATCCGCCCGCCGTGCCGGGCGACGATGCCGTGGACCACCGACAGCCCGAGTCCGGTCCCCCGGCCCGGTTCCTTGGTGGTGAAGAACGGCTCGAAGATGCGCTCGCGGATCGCGTCGGGAATCCCGTGGCCGGTGTCGGTGACGGAGATGACGACCTCCCGCTCGTCCAGCGCGCCGGTCCGGATCAGGAGGCGGCCGCCCTCGGGCATCGCGTCCGAGGCGTTGAGCGTCAGGTTCATCAAGACCTGCTGGAGCTGGCCGCGGTCGGCCTCGACCACCAGCGACTCGGGCGCCAGCTCGATGGCGAGCGCGATGTTGGCGCGCACGAGGCGCTGCAGGATCTGCGTCGCCTCGCGCACCGCGTCGTTGACGCGGACCCGCTCCGGCTTGACGGTCTCGCGGCGGGAGAAGACGAGCAGCTGGCGCGTGAGCGACGCGCCGCGGCTGATCTGCTGCTCGAGCTCCCGCACCACCTCGAGGACCCGCTGCGGCGACGCCGAGTCGCCGCGCAGGAGCTGGACGTGGCTGAGCATCGCCTGGAGCAGGTTGTTGAAGTCGTGCGCCACGCCGCCGGCGAGGTTGCCCA
>DATIYW010000057.1:0-14062 GCA_035517415.1 Thermoanaerobaculaceae bacterium | reverse complement strand
TCCCGCTGCAACGCGGCGAGCTCGCCGGCGAGTGCGAACGCGGTCTCCGCCCCGTCGAACCGCTCCCATTCCGGGCGGAGGACGGCGAGGATTCCGAGCCGCCGCGCGAGTGCGAGCGCGCGCCGCGCCGCGGCGCCGCCGAGGAGCTGGCGCAGCTCGTCGACGATCCGCTCGCGCGCCACCGCCCGCAGCCCGGGCGCGGCGGCGGCGAGCAGGCGCTCGCTCTCGGCGGTGAGCCGGAAGCGCGGGTGGGTGCTCGCGAGCCGGACGCCCCGCAGCACGCGCAGCGGGTCGGCGGCGAGGTTCGCCGCGTCGACCACCCGGATCCGGCCCGCGGCGAGGTCATCGAGTCCGCCGACGAGGTCGAGCAGCGGGCCGCGCGGCAGGCGCCAGAACAGCGCGTTGACGGTGAAGTCGCGGCGCAGGATGTCGGCGCGGACGTCCCCGCCGACGCCCCACAGGTCGAGGTGCGCCGCGCCCGCCACGACCCGCCAGGTCGCGAGCGGCGGCTTGCCGAGCGGGAAGCTGCGCCCGCCGAGCGCCGCCGCGAGCCGCGCCGCCGCCGCCCGCGCGTCGCCGGCGACGGCGAGGTCGAGGTCGCGGCCCGGCCGGCCGAGGAGGCGGTCGCGCAGCGAGCCGCCGGTGAGGAAGAGCCGGCCCTCCGGCCACAGCTCGGCGATGCGGCGCAGCGTCGCGGAGGAGAGCAGCCGCCGCGCGGCCTCGGGGCCGGTCACCCCTCGCCCGTCCACAGCGGCAGCTCGACGAAGAACCGGCTGCCCACGCCGGGCGTGCTCTCGGCCCAGACCTGGCCGCCCATCGCCAGCGCCAGCCGGCGCACGATCGCGAGGCCGAGGCCCGCGCCGTCCACCGGCTGATGGCCCGGGATGCGGACGAACTCGTCGAACACCCGCGGCAGCGACTCGGGCGGGATGCCGATGCCGGTGTCGGCGACGCAGAGCACGGCGCGGTCGCCGATCCGGCTGCTGCCGATCGAGATCTCGCCCCCCGCGGCGGTGTACTTGATGCCATTCTCGACCAGGTTGCGGAGCACCTGGCGCAGCCGCACGGGGTCGGCGCGGACGTCGAGGTCGGGCTCGACCCCGGCGCGCAGCGTCACCCTGCCGGCGTCGGCGAGCGGGCGCAGCTCGTCGGCCACCGCCGCCGCCACCTCGCGGCTCGACACCTGGCCGACGGCGACCGGCAGGTGGCCCGCCTCGAGCGCGGCGAGGTCGAGGAGCTGCTCGACCAGGCGCTGCAGGCGGCGCGCGCCGTGCGCGGCCGCGGCGAGGAACTCGCGCTGATCCGTCGTCAGCCCTTCGACGAGGTCGTCGGCGAGCGTCTCGATGTAGGAGCGGAGGATGGCGAGCGGCGTCTTGAGCTCGTGGGCGGCGTCGGAGACGAAGCGCTCGCGCAGGCGGGCGTGCTCCTCCAGGCGTGCGTTGGCCGCCTCGAGCTCCTTGAGCTTCTCCGCCAACGTGCGCCGCATCGCGCGCTCGTTGGAGCGCCGCCGCACGTCGGGATGCGGCTCGAGCAGGATCAGGGTGCGGGCCGTGCCGACCGGGTTGGACCAGCCGAGCACCGCGAGGGTGCGCTTGCCGGCGAGCAGCTGCGCCTCCCAGCGCGCGCTCGGCGGCAGCCACGGGCGCGACGGCTGCATGCGGAGCACGATCGGCGCCCCCGAGCCGTCCGGCTCGTGGCCGCGCCAGAGCCACAGGGCGCGGCTGTTCGCGTGCAGCACCCGGCCCGAGTCGTCGACCACCAGGGCCGGGAGCGGCAGGAGCCGCAGGATCGTCATCGGGTCGTAGCCGGTCTCGGCCGGAGCGGCGATGCCGAGGAGCGGGGAGGCGCCGGCGGGCGGCTGTCTTGTGAAGCGGTGTACGAGCAGGTGCGCCACCAGCGTCGCGAGCAGCAGGTGCGACGGCTCCGGGCGGCGGAACAGCGAGACCTTCATCACCACCGGCTCGACCCCGCCGGGCGCCATGAAGACCGGGTACGCGGCGATGCAGCGCACGCCGGCCGCGGCGAGGAACGGTCGCGCCCGCTCCAGCTCCGGCGCCTCCTCGACGTCCGGGGCGAGGTAGGGCGTGCCGCTGCGGCGGACCTCGAGCAGCTCGGGGTAACGCTCGGTGTCCACCATCAGGTCCTGGGTGTCGCGCAGGTCGGAGCTGACCGCGACCCGCCAGCGCCCGCCCGCCTCCGGCGCGAGAATCGTGACTCGCCCGGAGCCGAGCGCCGACGCCAGGCGCGTCACCGTCGCCTCCGCGAGCTGGACCGCGCTGCCGCGGGTCATGATGCCGACGGCGATCTCCCCTGCGGCGCGCAGCGCGTCCGGATGGAGCGCGGCGCGGGCGTCGCGGCAGAGCGGGCAGTCGCCGGGGTCCTGGCTCGGGAACCAGGTGGTGACGGGAATGCGGTCCAGCATCGCGCTCGCTCCGGGTCCAAGCGAGTCTAGCATTCCACATCGCGCGGAGCGCCTTGCACGGCCGAGCCGCTATGGCCGATCCGCGTGCTACCATCGAGCCGATCGCCGATGCGCACCGACCGCCCGAAACGCGCCCTCGAGCCACGGCGGCGCCGGAGGGCGCCGGCCCTTGACCATCGGCAGGCCGTGCCCACCCACCCGGCGCGGCCGGCGCAGTCGGCGGTGGCCGCTCGGTGATCCTCCCGGCGCTCGTGCTTGCCGCTGCCGCCGCTTCGCCACCGGACGTGGTGACGGTCGCGCTTCCGGACGGGGGCCGCGCCGAGTGGAGGCGCGGCGATGCGCCGCAGCTCCTGGTCCTGCCCAGGAACGGCGAGGGGTGGACGCAGCTCGCGTCGCGCGCCGCCCGCGGCGCCGGCACCGTCGCCGCGCTGCGGGCCGCCAACCCGGGCGTCGCGAAGCCGCTGCGGGACGTCCGCGTCCGGGTGCCGTGGCCGATCCTCGCGGCGGACCTCCGGGTCGAGGTGGCGCGCGGGCTGTTCCCCCAGGACCGGCGGGTGGCGGCCGGCTGGGAGCACGTGATCGTTGCGCCGTGGGGGGGCGACGGCGAGTCGTGGTGGGAGCTCGCCGAGTGGTTCTGCGGCGAGGGCAGCCGCTACCCGGCGCTGCGCGAGGCCAACCCGGCGCTCGGCCTGTATCCCGCCAAGGGCACCCGGCTGACGATCCCGGCGGCGGCGCTCGCCGCCGAGTTCCGCCGCCTTCGCCCGGTTCGGGGTGCCGGCGCGCCGGCCGGCCCGAGCCCGACAGCCGTGCGGGGGGCGGCGACGCCCGCCACCACTGCCCCCGTCGGAACGCCCCCGGCGAGCGCGACCGCGGCTCCGACCGCGGCGCCGGCGGCGGCGACGCCTCGGCCAGCCCCGGCGCCCGAGACCGCCGGGCTCGAGTACGGCGACGGCGAGGCGATCTACCGTCTGCGCTCCCACGAGGCGCTCTACTCGTCGGTGGTGGTGCGGTTCACTGGCCAGCTCCACGCTCCGGATGTCAACGCCACGGCGCGCGAGATCGCGAAGCGCTCGGGGATCGCGGACGTCACCTCGATCCCGGTCGGCTACGCGATCCGCATCCCGTTCGACATGCTGCTGCCGGAGTTCCTCCCGGCGGACAACCCGCGCCGCCTGGCCTGGGAGAAGGAGCGCGACGAGCTCGCCGCCATCCGCCGCGTGATCCACGCCGCCAACCTCGACGGCATCCACATCATCCTCGACGCCGGCCACGGCGGCGGCGACACCGGCGCGATCGCCAGCGGGATCTGGGAGAGCACGTACGTCTACGACGTGATGGACCGGCTCAAGCGGGTGCTGGAGCGCGAGACGAGGGCCACGGTCTGGACCACCGTGCGTGACCCCGCGCTCGACGGCAACGGCGGCGACCGCGACGTGCTGCCGCAGACCCGCGGCCAGGAGCTGCTGGTCGAGCCGCCCTACGACCTCGCGGAGCCGTCGGTGGGCGTGCACCTGCGCTGGATCCTGGCGAACTCGCTGCTCGAGCGCCTCGAGGCGCAGAAGGTGAACCCGGAGCGGGTCGCCTTCGTCTCGATCCACGCCGACTCGCTCCACCCCGCGGTGCGCGGCCTGATGGTCTACGTCCCGTCCCGCTCGCTCCGCCCGGCGCGCTCCAGCCTGCAGCGCACTCTCTACCAGTGCCGCGAGGTGGCGAGCTTCAGGCCGGCCCGCTACCCGCTGCCGTTCCGCTCGCGCGCCGAGGCGCTGTCGACGCAGCTCGGGCAGGCGATCGTGAGGTCGGCGGACCGCTTCGGCCTGCCCGTCCATCCCTACGAGCCGGTGCGCTCTTCGGTGCTGCGGGGCGGCTCGCGCTGGGTCCCGGCGGTGCTCAAGTACTCCCTCGTGCCGACCTCGGTGCTGATCGAGATCTGCAACCTCAACAACGACCAGGACCGCGAGCTGCTGCTGTCGTGGCGGTTTCGCGAGAAGCTGGCGCACGCGATCGCGGCGGGCCTGGCCGAGGGGTTCTCGCGGTGAGGGCGCGCCCGGCGGCCGGGCTCGCGGTGGGCGTCCTCGCGATCTCGTGGGGGGCGCCGCTGGCGCGCCTGGCGGACGCGGCGCCGCTCGCGGTCGCGATGTGGCGGATGACGCTCGCGGCGGTGCTGATCCTGCCGTTCGCGCTCGCGCGCGGGGCGCTGCGCGTGCCGCCCCGCCACCGCGGCGCGGCGCTGCTCGCCGGGCTGCTGCTCGGGACGCACTTCGGCCTCTGGATCCCGTCGCTGTGGCTGACCAGCGTGTCGGCATCGGTCGTGCTGGTGACGACGCAGCCGCTCTGGGTCCTGCTCGCTTCGCCGCGCTTCCTCGGCGTGAGGATCCGCGGGCGCAACGTGGCGAGCTTCCTGCTCGCGCTGGCGGGGGTGGCGATCATCGCCTGGGGCGACTTTCACGTCTCGCTGCGGGCGCTCGCGGGCGACGCGATGGCGCTCGCCGGCGCGGTGGCGATGGCCGCCTACATGGTGGTGGGCAAGCGGCTGCGCTCCGAGGTGCCGCTCCCCGGCTACCTCGCGGTGGTCTACGCTGGCGCGGCCGTCACCCTGATCGCCGCCGTGCTGCTGCTGCGCGTCCCCCCCGCGCCGCGCGTCGCGCTGGCGTGGCTGCCGCTGCTCGGCTTGGCGCTCGTGCCCACGCTCACCGGACACACGCTGCTCAACTGGGCGCTCGCGCACCTCGAGGCGTACCGGGTGAACCTCGCGGTGCTGCTCGAGCCCGTCCTCGCCTCGATCTGGGCCTGGCTGTTCGTCGGCGAGGCGCCGCCGCTGCACGTGCTGCCGGGAGCTCTGCTCGTGCTCGGAGCGCTCGCTCTCGAGTTCGTCCCCGCCGAGGCGCCCTGACGCCGGACGCCACGATCCGAGGTCGGCGTCCCCGCGGGGCGAAGCCGCGACGATCACAGTGGCCGGCGCGGGGCCGGCTCGGGTTCTGGGCGAGTGGAGGGCGGAACCGGCGCGCGGCGGGCGTCAGTCGGGCTTGACGATGGTGAAGCTGGCGCTGGCGAGGATTGTTCCGTTGGCGTCGCGGGCCTCGACGCGGTAGTCGCCGGTCATGTTGAGGGAGACGGTGATGTTGGACCAGCCGCGCCAGGTCCCCTTCGGGGCCGGCGACTTGATCGCCTGCCGGCCCAGCTCCTGGCTGCCGCGGAACCAGACGTGCACGAGCTTGTCCGGGACGTTCGACGCCTGCGAGAAGGCGTACAGCTTGCCGACGTTGGCGGGGAACTTCACGCCCGCGCCCTCGCAGGTGCGGTCCTTGATCGCGGAGCACACGGCGATGGTCGCGGCGGGCGGCTCCTCAGCGAGGAGCGGCAGGACGGAGGCGATCAAGAGGAGTGCGAAGTAGGGGATTGCTCGTCTCACCTTCAACCTCCCTGCTGTCATCGTAGCGCAATCGCGGGCCGAACGCACACGTGCGCCGCGGCCGTCCGCCGCCGGCGATCGCGGCTACTCGACCGTGAACGCGGCGGTGGCGAGGACGGCGCCGGAGGCGTCCTGGATCTCGACCTTCCACGCTCCGGTCCACTTCGGCGGGATCGTCTTGGTCGACCAGGTGCGCCAGCGCTCGGCCCTGACCGCCAGCTCCATCCTCGCCACCTCCTTGTCGCCGTGGAACCAGACGTGGACCGCCTTGTCCTTCACCCCGTGGAGCTCCGAGAAGCAGGTGAGCTGTCCGACGGTGGCGGGGAACTTGTCGGCGGCGCCGACCGGCGCGCGGTCCTTGACGGCGGCGCAGATCACCGCGGTGCCGCTCGCGGCGGTGGGCGCCGGCGCCGGGCCGGCCCCGACCACGAGCGGTGCGGCGGCGAGCAGGAGCAGCGATCGCAACAACGTCCTCGTCGGCATGGGCTCGGTCTCCCTCCCGAGGATCATACCGCGGCGCGAGGGCCCGCATCCCCGCCTCGCCAGGGCGCGGCTGTGCTAGCATCGGCCTTCGATGCAAAGCCCGGAAACCCCAGTCGGCTTCTGCTGCGAGGGCGGATTGTGCCGCGCTGGCGGCCGTACTCGCGGCTCGGACCGTGCCGCCGTGCTGCACGGTACGGCTCCGGTCCTCGCCGCTCCGTTCGGCCGCCATCATCGGCATCTCCACCCTCTCGCGACGAACCCAACTAGGGCTTCCGGACTGGTGCCGACGCTCCCCGAGGAGAGACCATGCATAGGGTGCAAGTACTTGACGCGAGAGGAATAAGCCGGGCCCTGGAGCGGATGGCGGCGGAGCTGGTCGAGCAGGTCGGGGACGAAAAGCTGCTTTACTTCGTCGGGGTGCAGACACGCGGCGTGCCGCTCGCCCGGCGCCTCGCGAACCTGGTCGCGGATGCGACCGGCCACGAGCCGCCGGTCGGCGCTCTCGACATCTCGCTCTATCGCGACGACGTCGGTCCCTGGCGCGCCGCCCACCAGCAGCCGATCCTGCGCGACACCGAGCTGCCGGTGGCGATCGACAAGAAGGTGATCTGCCTCGTCGACGACGTGCTCTACACCGGGCGCACCGTGCGCGCCGCGCTCGACACGCTGATGGACTACGGCCGCCCGCAGGCGATCCGCCTCGCCGTGCTGATCGACCGCGGCCACCGCGAGCTGCCGGTGGCGGCGGACTACGTCGGCCGGGTGGTGCCGACCTCGCGCGCGGAGGACGTCCAGGTCCACCTCAAGGAGAGCGACGGCGAGGAGGGCGTGTGGATCGCCAAGGAGGTCGGGAAATGAGCGTGCAGGCGGCGGCGCGCCTTCGCGGCAAGGACCTGGTCGGGATCGACCCGCTCTCCGCCGGCGAGATCCAGCTCCTCCTCGATACCGCCGAGCAGATGCGCGACATCGCCGCGCGGCCGATCAAGAAGGTCCCAGCGCTGCGCGGCAAGACCGTCGTGAACCTCTTCTTCGAGGCCTCGACGCGGACCCGCTTCTCGTTCGAGGTGGCGGAGAAGCGGCTCTCCGCCGACTCGCTCAACTTCGCCGCCGCCGCCTCTTCGGTGAGCAAGGGCGAGACGCTGATCGACACCGCGCTCAACCTCGAGGCGATGCAGCCGGACTTCATCGTCCTCCGCCACCAGTACGCCGGCGCGCCGCACCAGCTCGCGCGAATCCTCAAGTCGTCGGTGATCAACGCCGGCGACGGCGCGCACGAGCACCCGACCCAGGCGCTCCTCGACGCGCTCACGATCCGACTGAAGCGCGGCTCGCTCGAGGGGCTGGTGGTCGCCATCGTCGGCGACCTCCAGCACTCCCGGGTGGTGCGCTCCAACATCCTGCTGCTCTCGCGGATGGGGGCGAAGGTGCGGGTCGCCGGTCCGCCGAGCCTGATCCCGCCGGGGATGGGCGAGATGGGCTGCGAGGTCTACGGGCGGATGGAGGACGCGATCGCCGGCGCCGACGTCGTCATGATGCTGCGCATCCAGCTCGAGCGCCAGGGGCGGATGAACTTCCCCACCGTCCGCGAGTACTACGACTTCTTCGCGCTCACGCCCGAGCGGCTCAAGCTGGCGCGCAAGGACTGCCTGGTCATGCACCCCGGGCCGATGAACCGCGGCGTGGAGATCGACTCGCGGGTCGCCGACGGGCCGCAGTCGGTGATCCTCGAGCAGGTCACCAACGGCGTGGCGGTGCGGATGGCGGTGCTCTACCTGCTGGCGGGAGGACACGGTGAGCCGACTGCTGATTAAGCACGCGCGGGTCGTGGACCCGAGCCAGCGCCTCGACGAGGGGCTGGACATCCTCGTCGCCGACGGCAAGATCGCGCGCCTGGCCGAGCGCATCGACGACCGCGAGGCGACCGTGCTCGACGGCACCGGGCTGGTCGCCGCGCCGGGGTTCGTCGACCTCCACGTCCACCTGCGCGAGCCCGGCTTCGAGTACAAGGAGACGGTCGCGACCGGCACCGCGGCCGCGGTCGCGGGCGGCTTCACCGCGGTCTGCTGCATGCCGAACACCGAGCCGGTCAACGACGGCGCCGCGGTCACCGAGTTCATCCGCGCCCGCGCCGCCGAGGCCGGGCTGGCGCGCGTCTACCCGATCGGCGCGGTGTCGAAGAACCTCGAGGGGACCGAGCTGGCGGAGATGGGCGAGATGGTGCGCGCCGGGGCGGTGGCGTTCTCCGACGACGGCAAGCCGGTGCAGAACGCCTACCTGATGCGGCGCGCGCTCGAGTACGCGCAGCTCTTCGACGTGCCGGTCGTCGACCACTGCGAGGACCGCGACCTGGCCGCCAAGGGCGTGATGCACGAGGGCGCCGTCTCGACCCGCCTCGGACTGCGCGGCATGCCGGCCGCCGCCGAGGAGGTGATGGCGGCGCGCGACTGCGTGCTCGCCGAGCTGACCGGCGGGCGGGTGCACGTGGCGCACGTCTCGACGCGCGGCGCGCTCGAGCGCGTGCACGAGGCCAAGGGCCGCGGCGTCGCAGTCAGTTGCGAGGTCACGCCGCACCACCTCGCGCTCACCGACCAGGCGGTGGCGGACAGCGAGTACGACACCGACACCAAGATGAACCCGCCGCTGCGCAGCGCGGAGCACGTCGACGCGCTCCTCCACGGCGTGCTCGACGGCACCGTCGACTGCCTCGCCACCGACCATGCGCCGCACCACGCCGACGAGAAGGCGCTCGAGTTCGACCTCGCGCCGTTCGGCGTCGTCGGGCTCGAGACGGCGGTGCCGGTGACCTACGACCTGCTGGTGCGCCGGCACAAGCTGCCGCTGCGCCTCTACGTCGCGCTCTGGTCGACCAACCCGGCGCGCCTGTTCCGCCTGCCGGGCGGAACGCTCAAGGTCGGAAGCCCGGCCGACGTCACGCTCCTCGACCTCGAGGCGCGGACCACCGTGAACCCGGACCGCTTCCGCTCGGCGTCGCGCAACACCCCGTTCGCGGGCCAGCGCCTGAAGGGATGGCCGGCCGCCACCGTCGTGGGCGGCAAGGTGGTGTGGCGGCGTGACCGGAAGTAGTCCGCGCCGCGTCGTCGTGGTCGACGATTCGCCGCTCCAGTGCGCCTACTGGCGGCAGCTGCTCGAGCGGCGCTACGGCGACCGGGCCACGCTCGAGACCTACACCGACCCGGAGGCGGCGATCCCCCAGCTCGGGCCCGACGTCCACCTGATGCTGCTCGACTGGGAGATGCCGGGGATGGACGGCGCGGCGGTGCTCGAGGAAGCGCGCAAGCGGGGCGTCAACCTCAAGCGCGTGATCATCTCCTCGTCGCACCCAGCCGACCGGCTCCACAAGGCGTTCGACCGCTCGGGGTGCCTGGCGGTGATCGAGAAGGCGGAGCCGGAGCAGCAGGCGGCGTTCATGATGATTCTCGACTCGATCATGAAGCGCTGAATTCGGGGCGCGGCCGGCGGCGCACGGCGCCGCCGATAACGGACCTTCTGCGGCGTCAGGCTGCGGCGGTTCGGATCCTGACATGGCCTCCGGCGATGCCCCGGCCCGGCCGCCTCGCCTTCCTTGCATCTGGCCCATTCTCGGCGGCGCGCTCCACGCGTGCTTCGGTCGCTCTGCTTCTACCCGTCGCAGCGGACCACGGACCACGGTCAACGGGCCACGGTCAACGGGCCACGGACCACGGACCACGGTCAACGGACCACGGAACACGGGCCACGGGCCACGGACCACGGGCGACGGGTCACCCGTCCTCGCGCGGGGGCATGAACGCCGGGATTCCGGTGAGGTGCTCGCCGAGGATGAGCGTGTGCATGTCGTGGGTGCCCTCGTAGGTGTAGACCGACTCGATGTTCATCAGGTGGCGCATGATCGGGAACTCGTTGACGACGCCGTTGGCGCCGTGGATCTCGCGCGCGAGACGCGCGCACTCGCGCGCGACCCAGCACGAATTGCGCTTCGCCTGCGACACCTGCACGAACGTCGCCTTGCCTGCGTCCTTGAGCCGGCCGAGGCGCCACACCATGAGCTGGCCCTTGGTGATCTCGTTCGCCATCCATGCCAGGCGCTCCTGGACCAGCTGGTGGCTGGCGATCGGGCGGTCGCCGAACTGCTTGCGCGCCTTCGCGTAGTCGAGTGCGGCGTGGAACGTCGCGAGCGCCGATCCGAGCGCGCCCCAGGCGATGCCGTAGCGGGCCTGGGTCAGGCACGAGAGCGGGCACCTGAGCCCGGCCGCGTCCGGCAGGCGGTCCGCCTCGGGCACCTCGCAGTCGGAGAACACGAGCTGGGAGGTGACCGAGGCGCGCAGCGAGTACTTGCCCTTGTGCTCGACGGTCGAGAACCCCGGCGTGCCGCGCTCGACGAGGAAGCCGCGGATCACGCCGTCGCCGTCCTTCGCCCACACCACCGCCACGTCCGCGATCGAGCCGTTGGTGATCCACGCCTTCTCGCCGGAGAGCACCCAGCGGTCGCCGTCGCGGCGGGCGCGCGTGCGCATCCCCCCGGGGTTGGAGCCGAAATCGGGCTCGGTGAGGCCGAAGCAGCCGATCGCTTCGCCGCGCGCGAGGCGCGGGACGAGGCGATCCTTCTGCTCCCGCGAGCCCCACGTCATGATCGGGTGCATCACGAGCGCGGACTGGACCGAGACGAACGAGCGCAGCCCCGAGTCGCCGCGCTCCAGCTCCTGCATCACCAGGCCGTAGGCGACGTTCGACAGTCCCGGCAGGCCGTACTCGGAGAGCGTGGCGCCGAACAGCGAGAGCCCGGCCATCTCCGGCACCAGCTCGCGCGGGAAGTGGCACTCCCACGCCCACTTCTCGATGTGCGGGAGGATGCGCTCGCTCACCCACGCGCGCACCGCGTCGCGCACCATCCGCTCGTCCTCGCTGTACAGCTCCTCGAGATCGAAAAGGTCGAGGCTCGCGCCCGCCATGTCCCCTCCCGTCCGTTGCTCCGACGGCCGCGAAGGTACCACCGGCCGGCCGCGGCGGGCCAGCGCCCGCCGGTGCTACGATGACATGGCACAGGTTCGCTGGGCCAGGTGACGCTGCGGGAGGACGACGATGTGCCCATTCATGGGCGGTTCGGCGCCGGCGATGGCGGGTCAGGTGGCGGACGGCTACACGCTGATCACCGCGGTCCAGCTCAAGCGGCTCCTCGACCCCGAGCTCGACCAGCTGCAGTTCGAGCTCGAGCACATCCTGCGCGACCTGCGCGGCGAGCCGGTCGACCTCAGCGACGTCCCCGCGATCCAGGTCCGGAACCGTCGCATCGCCCGCATCTCGGGTGCGATCCAGCAGCTCCAGGCCACCCGGGTGAAGCGGAGAAGGGGCGTGTGAGCGAGGCCGCGTGGTGGCGCCACCTCAACGGTGACCCCACTCGGTTCCTGCTCGCGGACGACGAGCCCGGGGTGGTGTGGAAGACGCTCGCCGAGGTGCTCGGCCGCCCCGCCGACAGCCCGGCGGTGACGCGGGCGCGCCTCCAGAGCCGCACCGCGGGCGTTGCGGCCGGGCTGCTGGCGAGCCAGAACCCGTTCGGCTACTGGGGCTCGCCGCACGGCTACGGGGCGCGGTGGAGCGGCTCCGCCTGGCACGTGATCGCCCTCGCCGCGCTCGGCGCCGACCCCGAGGACCCGCGCGCGGCGCGCGGCGCGGCGACGCTGCTCGAGATGCTCCACCCGCGCTCGGGAGGGTTCTCCGCCGCGCTCGGCCGCCCGCCGGCGGCGTGCTTCACGGCGGAGGTGTGCGCCGCGCTCGCGATCCTCGGCTTCGCCCACCACCCGCGAGTGCGCGAGGCGGTGGCGTGGCTGATCGAGCGTGACGGCGGCGAGGGCGGTTGGTCGTGCCCGGAGCTGCGCCACCTCCACGGCGGCGCCTGCCCGGTCGCGGCGGTGGCGGCGCTGCGTCTGGTCGCCGCGGTGCCGCCCGTGGAGCGCGCGTCGCTCGCGGCGCTGGCGCGACGGGCGGGGCAGTGGCTGCTGGGCGCCGGGCTCTGGCTCGACGGCGACGAGCCGCGGGGATGGCGGAGCTTCGCCCACCCGTGCCTGGCGCGCACCGACCTGCTCGACGCGCTGCGGGCGTTCGCGCGCCTCGGCTGGGCGCCGGACCCGCCGATCCTGACCGCGCTGCTCGCGGTGCTGGCGCGCCAGGACGGGGGCGGGCGGTGGAGCGCGCAGCAGCGGGCGCCGTTCGGCGAGCCGGCCGGGGAGCCGTCGCGCTGGGTCACGCTCAAGGCGCTGGTGGCGGTGGCGGCGTACGGCGACTCGCTCGCGGTCGGCCGGGGAGGGCAGGCATGAGGCGCGTGCTGGTTACGGGGGCGTCGAGCGGGATCGGCCTCGCCTGCGCCCGCGAGTTCGTCGGCCGCGGCGACTTCGTCGTCGCCCACTACCGGCGGGCGCGCGCGGCGGTGGCGGCGATGGAGGCGGAGTTCGGCCGCGACCGCGTCTTCGGCGTCGGCGCGGACCTCGCGAGCGAGGAGGGCTGCGCGCGGCTGGTCGCCAAGGCCGGCGCCGTCGACGTCCTGGTCCACTCCGCGGGGATCTGGAACGACGGCGAGATCCGCACCCTCACCGCCGAGAACCTCGAGGCGATGTTCCGCACCAACACATTCTCGGCCTACTTCCTCGTCCGCGAGGCGCTCAAGCGGATGGAGCGCGGCAGCATCGTCTTCGTCGGCTCGACCGCGGGGGAGCGGGGCGAGCCCGGGCACAGCCACTACGCCGGCTCGAAGGCGGCGCTGTGGGGCCTGGTGCAGTCGCTGGCGCAGGAGCTCGCGCCGGACGTCCGCGTCAACCTCGTCTCGCCGGGGTGGGTGGACACGCCGATGTCCGCCGCCGAGTTCGCGATCCCGGGCAAGCTCGACCGCATCGCCGCCGGGATCCCGCTCCGCCGCGTCGCTACCGCCGAGGACGTCGCGTCCGCGGTGTACTTCCTCGCCGACGAGCGCCAGCGCCACCTCACCGGGGTCGACTTGCCGGTTTCGGGCGGTGCGCTGCTGCCGATGCCGCGAGGATGAGGCGGGGCCGGGGACCAGGGGCCAGGGGCCCGATTGGGACGAGCGTGGATACCCACCGGTGCTCGGACCGAATCGAACCATGACGGCGAGCCGCGAACGACTGCTCGGCAGGCTGGATCAGATCGGCCGGGCGCTCGCGGAGAGCGGCAGGGGACTCGCGCTCCTAGCGCTCGGGTCGTGCGGGCGCGAGCGCGACCGGCTCGACGAGCTCTCCGACCTCGACTTCTTCGCGGTCGTCGTGCCAGGCGCCAAGCCGGCGTTCCTCGACGACCTCGGCTGGCTCGAACGGGTTCGGCCGATCGCGTTCTCCTACCGCAACACGCCGGACGGCCACAAGCTCCTGTTCGACGATGGGATCTTCTGCGAGTTCGCGGTGTTCGAGCCGGACGAGCTGGCGGCGATCCCGTACGCGCCCGGCCGGGTGGTGTGGCGGGCCGACGGGTTCGACGCGGCGCGCCTCGAGCCCCGGCGCCCGCTGCCGCCGGTCGAGACGCCGTCCGCGGAGTGGCTGCTCGGCGAGATCCTCTCGAGCCTCTACGCCGGCTTGTGCCGGTTGCGCCGCGGCGAGCGGCTCGCAGCGATGCGGCTGGTGCAGGGAACGGCGGTCGAGCTGACGCTTCGGCTCGCGGACCAGGGCCAGGAGGCGGCGCTCGCGCAGCGAGATCCGTTCAACGCCGCGCGGCGATTCGAGCGGCGCTCGCCGGCGCTGGCGGCCGAA
>DATIYW010000056.1:0-13958 GCA_035517415.1 Thermoanaerobaculaceae bacterium | reverse complement strand
ATGCGGCACGCCCTGAGGACGCGCTCGGCGCTGACCGCGCCGCGACAGGCGCAGCGCACCACGAACTCCACGCCCTCCCGGGTCGAGACCGCCCAGCCGGTCCCGCCGCAGACCGTGCAGCGCTCCGTGTTCGCCGCCATGCGCGCATTGTAGCCCCGAGCCGCTTCCGCGACGCCGGACGAGGCCGCGGGCGCGGCGCCGAACCGCTACACTCGCGGGCGATGGCGACGACCGCGGACGCCCTTCTGGCCTGGTTCCGCGCCGCCCGGCGCGAGCTGCCCTGGCGCACCGCGTTCCCCCGCGATCCCTACGCCGTGCTGGTCTCCGAGGTGATGGCGCAGCAGACCCAGATCGGTCGGGTCGCGGCGGCCTACTCCCGGTTCATGCAGCGCTTCCCGACCCTCGAGTCCCTCGCCGCGGCGGGGGAGGACGAGGTCGTGCACGCCTTCTCCGGCCTCGGCTACTACCGGCGCGCGCGCCTCCTCCACGCCGCGGCGCGCGCCGTCGCGGTGCGCGGCGGGTGGCCCACCGGGCCGGCCGATCTGCGGGCGCTGCCCGGGTTTGGCGCCTACACGAGCGCCGCGGTCGCCGCGTTCTCGTTCGCGGGGCGCGAGGCGCCGGTCGACGGG
This sequence comes from Thermoanaerobaculaceae bacterium, assembly GCA_035517415.1. Classification (GTDB taxonomy): domain Bacteria; phylum Acidobacteriota; class Thermoanaerobaculia; order Thermoanaerobaculales; family Thermoanaerobaculaceae; genus DATIYW01. Next base: position 13,329 of record DATIYW010000056.1, on the reverse strand, counting down.
AACGTGGCGCGGGTCGCGGCGCGGGTGGGCGGCCTTCCCCTCGCCATGGGCAGCGCACCCCTCCTCGCCGCCGCACGGGAGATCGCACAGCGGCTGTTCGACGAGGCCGGCACGCCGGAGGTGTGGGAGGCGCTGATGGAGCTCGGCGCGACGGTCTGCACGCCGGCCGCGCCGCGCTGCCACGCGTGTCCTCTCTCGGCGGGATGCACAGGTTTCCGGGAGGGGACGCCGCAACGCTACCCGCTCCCCCGCCGGCAGCGCGCACCGGAGGCGCACCGCTGGGCGGCGCTCTGGGTCGAACGCGGGGACGGCCGCGTGCTCCTCCGCCGCGTCGACGGCGGCGCGGTGCTGAGCGGGCTGTGGCTCCCCCCGTTCCGCGAGCTCGCGCCCGGCACCGACGCCGCGGCCGCCGCGACCGCAATGGCCGCCGAGGCCGGGCTCGACGTCCGGCTGTCGCCGGCGCCGCCCGTCCGCCACAGCATCACCCACCGGCGCATCGAGGTGCTGCCGTTCACCTGCCGCCTGACGACGCCGCGCGTGGCGGAAACCGCGGACGGCTGGAGCTGGCAGGACTGGCGCGCGCCTGCCGTCCCGACCTCGTCGCTGCTCGCCAAGCTCGGCGCGGCATGCGCCGCGCCGACGGCAGGCGCGGGCGAGCACCGCGTTCCCGCTGCGGAACACTCGAAGGAGGCCTAGGTGGCGAAGCCGGTCACACCGCTGCTCACCTGCGACGCCGTGATCCTCGATCCGGAGATGGGCGTGGTCCTGATCCGGCGCAGGAACCCGCCGTTCGAGGGACACTGGGCCCTCCCCGGTGGCTTCGTCGAGGTCGGCGAGAGCTGCGAGGCGGCCTGCCGCCGCGAGGCCGAGGAAGAGACGGGCCTGGCGGTCGAGATCGTCTCGCTGGTCGGCGTCTACTCGGACCCGGCGCGCGACCCGCGCGGGCACACGGTGTCGGCGATCTACCTGTGCCGCGCGGTGGGCGGGACGCTAGCCGGCGGCGACGACGCGGCGGAGGCGCGCTGGTTCGCGGATCCGGCGGGCGTCGAGCTGGCGTTCGACCACCGCCGGGTGCTCGAGGACATCGGACTCCCGGCCTCGGGATGACCCGGGGTCAAGGGAGGTCTCCGGCGGCCGGCGCCTGCGCCGCCGGGCTCAACGCTCGATGCTCGAATCCGTCAGGACCTCCGCTTCCGCCTCCGCGAACACCAGGCCGGTCTGCGCGACCGGCAGCAACACCACGTGCAGCTTGCCCTGGCTCGGCAGGCGCAGCTCGTAGCAGCCCTCGACGCGGATGTCCACGAGCGTGCCCGCGGTGCCGGAGAGTCCCAGGATCTGGCTGTAGACCAACACCTTGCTCGGCAGTTCCATGACGGCTCCTTTGTCCCGGCGCAAGCGCTCGGCTATTCCGGCAGCGACTCGTCGTCGACCTCGTCGCCGGCGAGCGCCCCGTACTCCTTGAGCTTCCGCTGCAGCGTCCGCAATCCGATCCCGAGCAACTGCGCCGCCCTCGCCCGGTGCCCGCCGGTGACCTCGAGCGTGCGGAGGATCGCTTCCTTCTCGATCTCCGCCATCGACCGCGGCACGAACTCGCCGGGCGTGGCGTCCGGCGCCGGCCGCGCCCCGCGCGAGTACTCCGCGGGCAGGTCGGCGAGCGCGAGCTCCTCGCCGCGGCAGAACAGCACCATGTTCTCGACCACGTTGCGCAGCTCGCGGACGTTGCCCGGCCACGGCTGCGCCCGCAGTGCGTCGAGCAAGGCGGGCGACACCCCCGACACGCGGCGCCCCAGCTGCTCGTTGAAGTGCTGGATGAAGTGGCCGATCAGCAGCGGGATGTCGTCGGGGCGCTCGCGCAGCGGCGGCAGCGCGACCGTGACGACCTTGAGACGGTAGTAGAGGTCCTGGCGGAAGCGCCCCTGGGCGACCTCGGCGTCGAGGTCGCGGTTGGTCGCGGCGACGAGCCGGAAGTCGACCGCGATCTCGTCGTTGCCGCCGACGCGGGTGATCCGCCGCTGCTCCAGCACGCGCAGGAGCTTGACCTGGAGATCGGGCGACAGCTCCGAGATCTCATCGAGGAACAGCGTGCCGCCGTTCGCGGTCTCGATCTTGCCGATGCGACGCTGGTGAGCGCCGGTGAACGCGCCGCGCTCGTGGCCGAACAGCTCCGCCTCGAGGATCTCGCCGGGGATCGCGCCGCAGTTGAGCGCCACGAAGCGCCCCGCCGCGCGCGCCGAGTGCTCGTGGATCGCGTTGGCGATCAGCTCTTTGCCCGAGCCCGACTCGCCCACGATCAGCACCGTGCTGGGCGCCGGGGCGACGACGCGGACGCGCTCGAGGACGCGCTGCATCGCGGCCGAGCGGCCGATGATGCCTTCGAAGCCGACGAACCGCTCGAGGCGCTGCTGCAGCTCGCGCTTCTCGCGCGACAGACTCGAGCGCTCGAGCTGGAGCTCGACGCGCTTTCTCAGCTCGATCAGGTTGACGGGCTTGGTGAGGTAGTCGTCGGCACCGCCCTGGAGCGCCTGGACCGCGCCGTCGACGTCGCCGAAGGCGGTGACCATGAGGATCGCGAGCTGCGGCTGGAGCGCCCGCGCCCGGCGCACCAGCTCGTAGCCGTCCATCCCCGGCATGCGCACGTCGGTGACGAGCGCGTCGATCGGCTCGTTCGCCTCGATCCGGGCGAGCGCGGCCTCGGCGCCGTCGAGCTCGATCACCTCGTAGCCGACGCGGCGCAACCCGGTCGCCATCGCCGTGCGCGAGCCGTCGTCGTCGTCGACCAGGAGCAACCGCGCCTGGCTCACCATGCCACCCCCTTCTCGGCGAGCAGGCCGGCGAGCTCCGCCTCGTCGAGCACGCGGACCTTCAGGCCCTGCGCCTTCGCCAGCTTGGAGCCGGCCTCGGCGCCGGCGACCACGAACGAGGTCTTCCGCGACACGCTGGCGGCCACCTTGGCGCCGGCGCTCTCGAGCAGCGCGGCGACCTCCTCCCGCGGCCGGCTGAGCGTGCCGGTGAGCACGAACGTAAGACCGGCGAGCGGCGGCGGCGCCTCGCGCTCGGCGACCTCCTCGCGCGGATCCACGCCGCGCTCGCGCAGCCGCCGCACCAGCTCCGCACCGGGGTCGCCGGCGAGGAACGCGACGACGCTCGCGGCGATGATCGGCCCGACGCCCTCGACCTCCTCGATCTGCTCCTGGCCGGCGCGCCGGATCGCGTCGAGCGAGCCGAAGCGAGCGGCCAGCACCTTCGCGGCGCGCTCGCCGACGTGCCGGATGCCGAGGGCGACGAGCAGGCGCCAGAGCGGGCGGCCGCGCGCGGCGGCGAGCTGCTCGATGAGCTTCGCGGCCGACCTCTCGCCCCACTGCGGCAGCGCGGCGAGCTTGCCGGCGTCGAGGTCCCAGAGCGAGGCCGCGTCGCTGACCATCCCCGCCTGCAGCAGCTGGTCGACGAAGCGCCGGCCGAGGCCCTCGATGTCCATGCCGGAGCGCGACACGAAGTGGAGCAGGCGCTGGCGCAGCACGGCCGGGCAGTCGGGGTTCGGGCAGCGGATCGCCACCTCGCCGGACTCCTGCACCACCGGCGTGGCGCACACCGGGCAGCGCTCCGGCATCTCGAACGGCTTCGCCCCATCCGGGCGGGCTTCGGGGTCGACCGCGATCACCTTCGGGATCACGTCGCCGCCCTTGGCCACCCACACCGTGTCGCCGACGCGCACGTCGAGGCGCGCCACCTCGTCGGCGTTGTGCAGCGTCGCCCGCGACACGGTGCTGCCGGCGAGCAGCACGGGCTCGAGGTTCGCGACCGGCGTGAGCGTGCCGGTTCGCCCCACCTGCACGACGATGTCGAGCAGCTTCGTCCGCTCCCCCTCCGGCGTGTACTTGTAGGCGATCGCCCAGCGCGGGAACTTGCTCGTCGCGCCGAGCGCGCGCTGCTCGGCGAGCGCGTCGACCTTGACCACCACGCCGTCGATGTCGAACGGCAGCTCCTTGCGCTTGGCCCCCCAGGAGCCGATGAACCGGTGGACGTCGTCGAGGCCGGCGCACCGTTCCCACCCGGGGTTGACGGCGAACCCCCACTCCTTCAACGAGTCGAGCGCGTCGGAGTGGCGGGCGAACTCGCGCCCCTCGACCCGCGGCACCTGGTAGGCGAAGAACGACAGGCGGCGGCGCCCGCTCTCGCGGGGGTCGAGCATGCGGATCGCCCCCGCCGCCGCGTTGCGCGGGTTGGCGAACGGTTCCTCGCCCTCCTCGCGACGCGCCCGGTTGAGCGCCGAGAACACCGCCCGCGGCAGGTACACCTCGCCGCGGACCTCGACCAGGCTGACGCGCTCGGGCAGCGCGAGCGGCAGCGCGCGGATGGCGCGGGCGTTGGCGGTCACCTCGTCGCCGACCTCGCCATTGCCGCGCGTCACCGCGCGGGCCAGGACGCCGTCCTGGTACGTCAGGCTCATCGACACGCCGTCGATCTTCAGCTCCGCCACCAGTCCGGCGGGGGGGCGGCCGAGCGCCCGGGCGGCGCGCTCGTACCACTCCGCCAGCTCGCTCTCGTCGTACGAGTTGTCGAGCGACAGCATCGGCACCTCGTGGCGCGCCTGGCGCAGCTCGGCGGCGGGCGCCCCGCCGACCCGCTGCGTCGGCGAGTCCGGCGTGACGAGGTCCGGGTGCGCCTCCTCGAGCGACTTGAGCTCCGCCATCAGGCCGTCGAAGGCGAGGTCGCTGATCTCGGGCGCCGCGAGCACGTAGTAAAGGTGCTCGTGCCGCCGGATCTCGCGCCTCAGCCAGGCGATCCGCTCCCTGTCGGCCTTGCTCACGCCGGCGCGGCTCCCTTCTTGCGTCGGCGCCGCGCACCGCCGCGGCGACGCCGCCGTCTGCCTTCCACGGTCGGGGCAGAATGACTCGCCGCCAGCTCGGGCGCAAGCCCGGCGCGCACCCGCGCCACCGCCTGCCGCCACGGCGCAAGCTCGAGCTGCGGCGCGCCGTCCGCCGCCTCGAGGTCCGCGGCCAGCCGCCAGGCGACCTCGAACGCCTCGTGCTTGAGCGTGCGCAGGACGTGCTTGGCGGATCGCGGCGGCTGCTGGAAGCGCGCCATCAGCAGGAACGCGGAGCGGATCAGGTGCGCGCGGTGGTGAGGGAAGGCGAGGCGCACCGCGGGCGGCTCCACGACCGACTTGGCGAGCGCCTCCACCTCGCCGGCGGGCCGGATCGCGCCGGCCGGTCCCTTGAGCTCGGCGAGGAACCGCGGGAGCAGCAGGGAGCCGAACAGCGTCTCCTCCGTCACCGCCTCCCCGGCCGCGATCCGGCGGTCGGTCAGCGCCAGGAGGCTCCACAGCAGCGGCCCCGCCGGTCCCCGCGCCGTCTCCGCGATCTCGGGCAGGACGTGGTCGAGCAGGCCCGCGCCCTCCAGCCCTTGCAGGATCGCGGTCGCGTGGCCGGACTTGAGGCTCTCCAGCAGCTCGTAGGCGATGCGCGCCGGCGCCGCGCGGCGGATCTCGGCGTGCAGCGCCGCGATCGCGTCGGCGGCGGCGTCGTCGAGGCGGAAGCCGAGGCGCGCCGCGTACTCGACCGCGCGCATCATCCGCACCGGGTCCTCGGTGAAGCGCTCCGGGGCGGGACCGATGGTGCGGATCACCCCCCGGGCGAGGTCCTCGAGGCCGCCGACGTGGTCGACGATCGAGAAGTCCGCGACGTTGTAGAACAGGCCGTTGACGGTGAAGTCGCGCCGGCGCGCGTCCTCCTCGGGCGTGCCGAATTCCTCCGCCTCGGCCGCGGGCGCCAGCACGTCGGCGTTCTCGCCCGGGTCCGCCTCGGGAGGCTCCGGCGACTTGCGGAACGTCGCGACCTCCACGGTCTCGTCGGCAAAGCGGATCATCGCGAGGCGGAAGCGCCGCCCGATCACCCGCGCGTTGCGGAACAACTGGCGGACTTGCTGCGGCCGGGCGTTGGTGCCGATGTCGAAGTCCTTCGGCTTGCGGCCGAGGAGGATGTCGCGCACCGCGCCGCCGACGAGAAACGCAAGGAACCCGGCGTGGTGGAGGCGGTAGAGCACCTTGAGCGCGTTCGGCGAGATCTGCGCGCGCGACAGGCCGTGCTCGGAGCGGGCGAGGACGCGTGCCTCGGCATGGCGGGGTTCGAGGTCGGCCACTCGCGCTCACGCCCCCGGCGCGGCGGCGCGACCGCCGATCTCGAGCACGATCTTGCCGAACTGGCGCCCGGCGGCGAGGCGCTCATACCCCTCGCGGCCGCGCTCCAGCGGGAAGGTCGAGTCGACCACCGGCCGCATCTTCCCGGCCTCGACCGCCCGCAGCATCGCGTGCCATTCGCCGCGGCTCCCCATCGTCGAGCCGAGGATCGAGAGGTGGTTCCAGAAGATCAGCCGGATCTCCTCGCCCGGGTTGGCCCCGGTGGTGGCGCCGCAGGTCACGATCCGGCCGCCCTTGGCGGCGCAGCGCAGCGAGGTCATCCAGGTGTCCTTGCCGGTGGTCTCGACCACCACGTCGACGCCGCGCTTCCCGGTCAGCGCGCGGACCTCCTTGCCGACGTCCGAGGCCGCGCGGTTGATCGTGACGTCCGCGCCGAGCTCCCGGGCGCGGGCGAGCTTGGCGCCGTCGGAGGACGTGACGAACACCGTCGCGCCGGCCCGCTTGGCGATCGCCAGCGCCGCGAGCGCGACGCCCCCGCCGATCCCGTGGACGAGGACCGTCTCGCCGGCCGCCAGCCGAGCGCGCGAGATCAGCATCCGCCAGGCGGTGAGGAACGTGAGCGGCAGCGCGGCGGACTCCGCCCAGGAGAGGTGCGGCGGCCGGCGCGCGAGGTTGACCGCGGGCACGACGACCGCCTCGGCGAACGTCCCGTCGACGTGCTCGCCGAGCAGCCGGTAGGTCACGCACTCGGACTCCTCGCCGCGGGCGCAGAACTCGCACGCGCCGCACCACAGACCGGGGTTGAGGACGACCTCGTCGCCGACGCTCCAGCCGCGCACGCCCTCGCCCACCGCGGCCACCACCCCTGCGCCGTCGGCGCCGCCGATGTGGGGCAGGTCGATCGAGATCCCGGGCATGCCGGCGAGGACGAACAGGTCGAGGTGGTTGAGCGCGGCGGCGCGCAGCGCGACGGCGACCTCGCCGTGGCCGGGGCGAGGGTCAGCCGTCGCGGTGCAGCGCAGCTGGTCGAGATCTCCGTGCTTGTCGAAACGCAGCGAGCGCATTCGCGCACTCCCCTCGCGGCGCGATCGTATCCCAGCCTGGCGGATTGACGAAAACCGCCCCGGCGGGTTCGCCGGGGCGGGGTCGGTCGGGACGTCGTCGGCTACGGCCGGTTCAGGTTGTCGAACTCGATCGGCCGCTGCACCCAGTAGTTCGTGAAGCCTCCGTAGTCGACGGTCTGGATCACGAGCTGGTGCACGCCGTCGACGTACTTGGTGGTGTCGAGGTTGTACTGGAACCCGGTGAAGTCGAGCAGCGTTCCGAGCCAGGGGTAGCGCTTGCGCAGGTCGAAGCGCTGCATGTTGAGGTTCGAGTTCGGCGCGATCAGGCTCCCGTCGAGGACGCCGTCGACGTAGAAGTTGAGGCGCGCCACACCGTCGAAGTCGTAGACCCAGCCCTTGATCAACTGTGTGCCCTGCATCAGCTGCATGTTGATCGGCTGCTCGAGCTCGCCGAAGCTCGTGAAGATGTTGTTGAGGTTGCACTCGATCAGGATCGGGATCTGGTCGATGATCACCGCCGGGCGGGTCGGGTCGAGCGTGCCCACCCGCACCGAGAGGTAGTGCAATCCCTGGTGGATCCCCTCGGCGAGCAGGAAGTCGACGTCGACCGCGAAGAAGAAGCCGGAGTTCTTCGCGTCGGCGGGGAACTGCGGGTACTGGTAGAGGATGTCGCCGCGGTCGAGGCCGTAGCAGTCCACGTTCATGTTGAACTGCGGGAGGAAGAAGCAGTCGCGCGAGTCGCCGATCGGCGAGCCGTCGAGGAGCAGCTCCACGTACTTGACGCCGCGGAACTGGAGCTGGTCGTTCTGGTCGATCACCCAGCCCGACACCCACTGGATGAAGTGCCCGGGCGAGAACTCGACGCCCGACGGCGGAATGCCGTTGAAGCACGAGCTGGAGAAGAAGTGCGCGTCCGACATCGGCCAGTCGATGTGCCCGAACGGCCGCAGCGTGGCGTAGCTGTTGGCGACCCAGATCGTCACCGAGCCGAGGATCGCGTTCATCCCCGCCACGTTCCAGGCGCGCACCGCGATCGTGTGCTGGCCGTCGGTGAGCCGGGTAGTGTCGAGGTTCATCTGGAACCCCGAGCTGAAGGCGTTGGCGATGTCCGGGTGCTCGTTCGCGACGTCGGGGCGCGGCAGCGGGTAGACGACCTCGCTGTACCCGACCAGCCCATCGATCAGCACCTCGATGTCGGCGAGGATGTGGCAGTTGGGGTCGGACGGGTACGAGCATCCGGTCGGGCTCAGGCGCTGCCGGATCCCGGCCGCGTCGATCGCCCAGCCGGTGATCGGGTAGACGCCCGAGACGTAGTCCGAGGAGCCGTAGATCGCCGGGTCGCGCGGGCTGTCGAGCGCGCCGATCGGCGCCTGGGTGATGGTGTTGTCGACCGTGACGGTGCGCGAGCCGAGGACCGCGACGTCGCTGTTGGAGAACGTGACGTTGAGCGCGAGGGTGTGTGTGCCGTTGGTGTAGTTGCTCGCCAGGAACGAGGTGACGAACCCGGGGTTGTACGGGAACGGGAAACCCTCGCCGAAGAAGTTGACGTACTTCAATTGCACGTCGTCGCGCGGCTGGTTGATGTCGGCGTCGTGCACCGCCGAGCCATCGACCAGGAGTGTGATGCGCGACACACCGCGGGGATCGAGGATGAAGCCCCGCACCTCGACGATGCCGAAAACGGTGGCGCCATTCACGGGCGAGTCGATGCTGAAAATCGTCTGCTGTTGCGGAGCCGCTGCGCCTCGGCTGTGGATGCCGCTGGCGAGCGCGGAGCCAGCCAGCAACGTGCTGATCCCCAAGGCCGCCACGATCCCTAGGTTCTTGCGCATCAGATGACCTCCCGTCGGCTGTCGCACGGTCACACCTTTGTCTTTCAAGATACGGACGGGTGACGGGAAAGTCAAGGGCGAGCAGTCCCGACGAGCCCCTCGAGGAACGATCGCACCGACCGGCGCAGCGCTTCCAGATGGTAGCCCCCCTCCAACACAGCTACCACGGGCCTTTCTCCACTAGCCTCGCCGAGCGTCCGGCCGATCCTGCGGAACCCTTCCTCGGTCACCTCCATCCCGCCGAGCGGGTCGTCGCGATGGGCGTCGAAACCCGCCGACACCACCCACGCCGCCGGCGTGCACGCCCTCGTCGCCTCCTCCACCCCGGCCGCAACCGCCTCGGCGTAGACGTCGTCGCCGGTCCCGCCGGCGAGCGGGAAGTTGCGGGTGAACCCCCAGCCCTGGCCGCCGCCGACCTCGTCGCCGGCGCCGGTTCCCGGGTAGAACGGGTAGCGGTGCACGGAGAGAAAGAACACGTCGTTCCGCTCCCAGAAATGCGCCTGCGTTCCGTTTCCGTGATGGACGTCGAAATCCACCAGGGCAATCGGTCCGATCCCCCGGGCGAGGAGCGATTCGGCCGCGATCGCCGCGTTGTTGAAGTAGCAGTAGCCCATCGCCCGCTCGCGGAGCGCGTGGTGTCCGGGCGGGCGCACCGGGGCCCAGACGCGGCGGGCGCCCCCCGCCGCCGCGTCCGCGGCCGCGACCGCCGCCGCCGCCGCGCCGATCGCCGCGCGATAGGTCTCGCGGCCGATCACGTTGTCCTCGCAGTCGAACACCGCCGGCGCGGCCAGGCACGCCGACTCCAGCCGCGCGGCCAGACCCGGGGCGTGCACCCGGCGGACCGCCTCGAGTGCGGCCCGTTCGTCGATCTCGACCGCGCGGGGTCGGGCGCCGGGCAGCGCCGCGCCGGCGACGGCGGCTTCGAGCCGGGCCGGCCGCTCGGGGTGGCCCGGCGGCGACCGGTGCAGCGCGCAGTCCGGGTGCGTCACGACGACAAGTGAGTCGGTTGCTCTCATCGCCGGGTAATACTAACCTTGCCGCGTGCCGCCGGGTAACGCCCGCCACCTCTGGAAGATCGTCGTGAGCGTCGCGCTCGCGGTGGCCCTGTTCGCCTACTTCCTCTCCCGCGCCCACATCGCCGAGGTCGGCCGCAGCCTGGCGCGCGCCAACCTGCTCTGGGCGCTGGCGTCGCTGCTCGCCGCGCTCGGCACCTACGTGCTGCGCTCCCTGCGCTGGGGCCTGATCCTCCGGCCGGTCGGCCGGGTCCGCCCGGGGACGCTGATCGGCTGCACCTCGGCGGGGTTCGCGACCTCGACGGTCCTGCCGGCGCGCGCCGGCGAGATCGTCCGGCCGCTTCTGCTCACCGCCCGCACCGGCCTGCCGGCGGCCGCGACGCTCGCGTCGATCCTCACCGAGCGGCTCCTCGACGGCGCCTCGGTGCTGATCCTGTTCGCCACCGGCGTCGCGTTCGCATCCGCCCAGATGAACGCGGCGGACGTCACCGCGCTGCGCGACGCCGCATTGCTGACCACCACCGGTCTGGTCGGCGCGATCGCGCTGGTCTGGTTCCTGCTGCGGCGGCGCGAGGCGGCCGTGGCGCGCGTGAGCGGGTGGCTGCCGGTCCGCTTCCGCGCCCGCGCCGCCAGCTTCGCCAACCACCTCCTCGACGGCCTCGAGGTGCTGCGCAGCCCGCTCCGGCTGGCCGAGATCGCCGCGTGGAGCCTGGCGCTGTGGCTGCTGATCGGCTTCCAGCTCGCCCTCCTCGCCAGGGCGTTCGCCTTCCACATGAGCCTCGGCCAGGCGTTCGTGGTCGTGGCGGTGAGCGTCGTCGGCCTCGCCGTGCCCACCCCCGCCGGCGTGGGCGGGTTCCACGCCGCGATCCAGTTTGGGCTCGCCCACCTGATGGGCGTCGACCTCGCCACCGCGACCGCCTACGCGCTCATCCACCACGCGATCTGCTTCTTCCCCATCACCGCCGTCGGCCTTGGCTACCTCGGCAGCGTCGGCTTCTCGCTCGGCCGGGTGCGCGAGCTCGAGGAGCGGGCGGCGCCGGGCGCGGAGGCCGGCTAGATGCGCTGCCCGTACTGCGGCCAGCCCGAGGACCGGGTCGTCGACTCGCGCGAGCTCGCCGAGGGCAGCCAGGTGCGCCGCCGCCGCGAGTGCCTGTCCTGCTCGAGACGGTTCACGACCTACGAGCGCATCGAGGAGGTGCCGGCGCTGGTGGTCAAGCGCGACGGGCGGCGCGTCCCTTACGAACGCGGCAAGGTGCTGGGCGGCCTGCTGCGGGCGTGCGAGAAGCGGCCGGTCACCTCGCGCCAGCTCGAGGCGATGGCGGACGCGGTGGAGGCGGCGGTCAACCGCAAGGACGACCGCGAGATCCGCTCCGAGGAGATCGGCCGCATCCTGATGGCCGCGCTGCGCGAGGTGGACCAGGTGGCGTACGTCCGGTTCGCCAGCGTCTACCGCCGCTTCGAGGACGTCGAGCAGTTCATGGTGGAGCTGGAGCGGCTCCGGCGCGAGCGCGAGGTGCCGACGTGAGGCGCCGCGTCTCCAGCGGCTGGGAGCTGGTGCAGATCCAGCGCCGCCTCGACGAGCTGCTCGGCATGCTCGCGGCGCCGGTCGAGGCCGCCAACCGGGGCTGGGCTCCGACCGTCGACCTGCTGCAACAGGAGAGCCGCTACGTCGTCCGCGCCGACCTCCCCGGGGTCGACCCGTCCGAGCTGGTGATCACCCTGCGCGAGCAGGAGCTGCGCCTCGCCGGGCGCAAGCTCCCGGACGCGGAGACGTCGCAGCACCGCCGCTGCCACCAGATGGAGCGCGGCTTCGGTACGTTCGCGGTCGAGGTCGCGCTGCCGGGTCCGGTCGAGCCGCACGGTTCGACCGCCCGCCTCCACGACGGCGTGCTGGAGATCTCGCTGCCGCGCCTGGTCGAGCGCCGCAGCTCCGTCTACACGATTCCGGTTCTCGACGAGGGCCCATGACCGAGAGCAACTCGACACCCATCGAGCCTCACGACGAGGCGATCGCCATTCCGGACGTCATCCCCGCGATGGCGCTCAAGGACACGGTGCTGTTCCCGTTCGTGATGGTGCCGCTGTCGATCGGCCGGGACCGCTCGGTCGCCGCGGTCGACCAGGCGCTGGCGGAGAACCGCCTGCTCCTGCTCCTCTCGCAGCGCGACCCGAACGAGGAGAACCCCGGCGCCAAGGACCTCTACCAGGTCGGCACCGTCGCCGGGATCATGCGGATGATCAAGCTGCCCGACAACCGCATCCGCATCCTCGTGCAGGGCCTGGCGCGCGCCCGCGTCGAGTACTTCAGCCAGGAGGACCCGTTCCTGCGCGCCCGCATCGTCCGGCTCGAGGAGCCGAAAGGCACCGAAGGCGACCTCGAGCTCGAGGCGTTCGTGCGCACGGTGCGGGCCAACCTCGAGAAGGTGGTCGAGCTCGGCAAGTCGATCTCGCCCGAGGTGATGCTGATCGCCTCCTCGCTCGAGGACGGCGCCCGCCTCGGCGACCTGGTCGCCTCCAACCTCAACCTCAAGGTCGAGGACGCGCAGCAGATCCTCGAGAGCACCGACCTCAAGGACCGCCTGCGCCGGGTCAACGAGTCGCTCGAGCACGAGATCGCCCTGCTCGAGGTGCAGCGCCAGATCAGCTCGCAGGTGCAGGGTGAGATGGACAAGTCGCAGCGCGAGTACCTCCTCCGCCAGCAGCTCAAGGCGATCCAGAAGGAGCTCGGCGAGGTCGACGACGTCGACCAGGACGCGCAGCGCTACCGCGAGCTGATCGCCGCCAAGAAGCTGCCGGACGAGGCGAAGGCCGAGGGCGAGAAGCAGCTCAAGCGCCTGCGCACGACCCACCCGGAGTCGGCCGAGGCGTCGGTGATCCGCACCTACCTCGACTGGCTCACCGGCCTGCCGTGGGGCACGTTCTCGACCGACGACCTCGACCTCACCCACGCCCGCACCGTGCTCGACGAGGACCACTACGACCTCGAGAAGATCAAGCAGCGCATCCTCGAGTTCCTCGCCGTCCGCAAGCTGAAGGCCGACAGCAAGGGGCCGATCCTCTGCTTCGTCGGCCCGCCCGGCGTGGGCAAGACCTCCCTCGGCCGCTCGATCGCCCGCGCGCTCGGGCGCAAGTTCATCCGCATCTCGTTGGGCGGCGTCCACGACGAGGCGGAGATCCGCGGCCACCGCCGCACCTACGTCGGCGCCCTGCCGGGCCGCGTCATCCAGGGGATCAACCAGGCCGGGACGTCGAACCCGGTGTTCATGCTCGACGAGATCGACAAG
>DATIYW010000055.1:0-2208 GCA_035517415.1 Thermoanaerobaculaceae bacterium | reverse complement strand
CTCACCGGGCTCGCCGTTGCCTCGATCGCGCTGCTCGCCTGCCTCGCCGCCGGCCGCGACACGCGGCGCGCACTGGCGGGCGTGGCGCTCGGCGGCGCCGCGCTCCTGCTCGCGCTCCGCACCCCGCCGCCGCCGACCTGGCGCGGCCGCCTCGAGGCCGCCGTGATCCACGACGTCTACGCCGGCGGCGTGCCGGGGGCGCTCGAGCGGCTGCTCGGCGCCGGCGCGACCGAGGCCGAGCGCGCGCAGGTGGGGCGGTGGATCGCGGCGCGCGGGGCGATCCGGCCAGGCCGCAACGAGTGAATCGCCCCGCGATGCTAGACTCGCGCCCGTGCGCGGAGGGGTTCGCCGCATCGCGCCGGTCGCCGTGCCATTGCTGCTGCTTGCCTGCCGAGGAGGACCGTCGGGTCTGGCAGTCGTGGGGGGGCGCGTCGTGACCGCCGACGAGGTCCGCAGCTACGTCGCGACGCAGGCCGGAAAGCCGGCCGCGGAGGTCGCGCCGGAGCTGGCGGCCGCCCTGTTCGAGCGCTACATCGAGGAGGCCGTCATCCTCGCCGCGTCGCCCGACCGGACCGACCGCGACCTGCCGCCGGCCGCGCGCAGCGCTCGCGCCCGCGACCTCCTGCCGACCCTCTGCCCGCCGCCGCGCCCGCCCTCCGACGCCGAGGTCGACGCCTACCTCGCCGCGCACCCCGCGCCGACCCCGGCCGGCGACCGCATCCGCCTGCGCCAGCTCATCCTCCCCGACCCGTCATCGGCCCGCCACGCGCGCGAGCGCTTGCGCGCGGGGGAGGACTTCGCCGCGATCTCGCGCGAGGCCTCGCGGGCGCCCAACGCGGCGGACGGCGGCCTGATCGGCTGGGTCGAGCGCGGCCAGCTGCCGCCGGAGTTCGAGGCGGCGGTGTTCGGCCTTGCCGCCGGCGAGGCGAGCGAGCCGGTGGCGAGCAACGCCGGCTGGCACGTGTTCCAGGTGATGGAGCGCCGGGCGGCGGGCGGCGCCGCGTCGCCCGACGCGCGGCAGCGCGCCCGCGGCGAGCTCGCGGCCGCGCGCGCGGAGGCGTCGCACCGGGAGTGCCTGGCCACCCTCGCCGCGCGCGCCGGCGTGCGGGTCGACTGCGTCGGCGCGTTCTTCCCGTGCCACAATCCGTACGAAGGGAAACCATGAAGAACTTCCGCCTGTTCACCGTCGCCGCACTCTCCCTTGCCGTCGCGGCCGCCGCCACCGCCGCCGACCGGCGCCTGATCGAGGGCATCGTGGTGCGGGTCAACGACCGCATCCTCACCACCGACGACATCCGCCAGCGCGCCGCCGAGCGGGCGGCGGAGACCGGCATCGCCGTGCCGCCCGCCGCCTACCCCGAGCTGATCCAGGAGGCCGCCGACGAGCTCTGCCTGCTCGAGCGCGCCGCCGAATTGAAGCTCGAGGTCGGCAACGACGAGGTCGCCGCGGCGGTCGCCAACCTGCGCGAGCAGAACCACGTCGCGGACGACGCGGCGTTCGAGAAGTCGCTGCGCCAGATGGGGATCACGCTCGACCAGCTGAAATCGCGGGTGCGCGACACGATCCTCGTCAACCGCATCCTCTCGAAGGAGGTCGGCTCGCTGCCGGTGACCGACGAGGAGCTGCGCCAGCGCTACGAGCGCGAGAAGGAGGTCTACCGCATCCCGGAGCGCGTGCACCTCGAGCATCTCGTGCTGCCGCTCGCCGCCGACCGCTCCGACGAGGCCGCGAAGCTGAGCGAGGCGAAGCGTGTCATCGCCGCGGCGCGCGCCGGCGGCGACTTCAAGGCTCTCGTGCGGCAGCAGGTGAACGCCGGCGGCGCGAGCGGCGGCGACCTCGGCGTGGTCGCGATCACCGACCTCCGGCCCGAGGTGGCGGCGGCGGTCGCGGCGCTCAAGCCGGGCGAGATCTCCGAGCCGTTCGAGAGCTCCGCCGGCGTCCACGTGGTCCGCCTCGTCGAGCGCATCCCGCCCGCCTACAAGCCGTTCGACGAGGTGGAGAAGGACCTGCGCGAGCGCGAGCTGGCGGAGCGCTACCGCAGCCATCTCTCGAGCGTCGTCGAAGAGCTCAAGAAGCGCTACGTCGTCGAGGTCCACCCCGACCTGATGACCGCGGCGCGTTGAAGCGCGCCCGCCCGCCGGCGCTCGCGCCGCGCGTTCCCGGCGCGGCGGCGGGCGTCCGCGAGCGCTGCGCCGACGGGCCGTCCG
>DATIYW010000054.1:0-5775 GCA_035517415.1 Thermoanaerobaculaceae bacterium | reverse complement strand
CGTGGAGGCGGTTCTCGGCCTCGTCGAAGATCACCGAGGCGCGGCTGTCGGCGACGTCGGCGTGCACCTCCTCGCCGCGGTGGCACGGCAGGCAGTGCATGAATATCGCGTCCTTGTCGGCGGTCTCCATCAGCGCCGGCGTCACCTGGTAGCCGGCGAACGCGGCCAGGCGCACCTTCGCCTCCGCCTCCTGGCCCATCGACGCGAACACGTCGGTGTAGACGACGTGGGCGCCGCGCACCGCGTCCTCGGGGCGGGTGTGGATCTCGATCGTGGTGCCGGCGGCGGCGGCGTCCTTCTTCGCCAGCTCGACGATCTCCGCCTTCGGCCGGTACGCCTCGGGGCAGGCGACGCGCACGTGCATGCCCACCTTCGGGCCGCCGAACATGAGCGAGTGGCACATGTTGTTGCCGTCGCCGATGTAGGCGAGCGTCAGCCCCTTGGTGTTGCCGAACCGCTCCCGCGCGGTGAAGTAGTCGGTGAGCGCCTGGCAGGGATGGAGCAGGTCGGTGAGGCCGTTGATGACCGGCACCGTGGCGTGCTTGGCGAGCTCGGTCACGGTCTCGTGGGCGAACGTGCGCGCCATGATCCCGTTGACGTAGCGCGAGAGCACCTTGGCGGTGTCGTGGATGGTCTCGCCGCGGCCGATCTGGATGTCGCGGCTCGACAGGAACGTGGCGAGGCCGCCGAGCTGGTACATGCCGACCTCGAACGAGACGCGGGTGCGGGTCGACGACTTCTCGAAGATCATCGCCAGCGTCTGATTGTGCAGCGCGGTGCGGTAGCGCTCCGGCCGCGTCTTCACGTTGGCGGCGAGCTGGAACAGCGCCTCGACCTCCTCCGCGGTGAAGTCGTGGATCGAGATCAGGTCCTTGTGCTGCTGCCAGGGGCTGCGAAACATGGCTTCATCCCTCCTTGCCGTCGGCGACGACGTAGGTGCCGGACTTGCGCGCCAGCGCGTCCTTGAGGTGCTCGGCGTCGGTGATCAGGACCTCCTTGCCGGTCTTCTCCACGAACGCGAGCGCGGCGCGGATCTTGGGGCCCATCGAGCCGGGCGGGAACTGGTGCTGGTCGAGCATCTCCTTCGCCCTCGCCGCGGCGATCTCGGCGAGCCAGCGCTGGTTGGGGCGGCCGTAGTTCTCCGCCACCTGCGGCACCTGGGTGAGGATGATGAAGAGGTCGGCCTCGAGCTCCTGCGCCAGCAGCGAGGCGGTGTAGTCCTTGTCGATCACCGCCTCGACGCCGCGGAAGTAGCCGCCGACGTCCTGGTAGACCGGGATGCCGCCGCCGCCCGCCGCCACCACCACCGCGCCGTTCTGCACCAGCCGCTTCACCGCGCCGCCGTCGAGGATGCGCGTCGGCCGCGGCGAGGGCACGACCTTGCGCCAGCCCCGGCCCGCGTCCTCGACCATCTGCCACCCCTGCTCCTGCATCAGGAGGTTGGCGCGGTAGGCGGTGAAGTAGGGCCCGACCGGCTTCGACGGGTTCTCGAACGCGGGGTCGTCGCGCGCCACCTCGACCTCGGAGAGGAGGGTCACGACCTCCTTGGCGATCTGCTCCTCGTTGAGACGGTTGCGCAGCTGGTTCTGCAGCATGAAGCCCATCGAGCCCTCGGTCTGGGCGACGCACACCTCAAGCCCTTGGGGCGGGATCTTGGTGATCGCCTCCTCGACCTGGATCATGATGTTGCCGACCTGCGGCCCGTTGCCGTGCACGATCACCAGCTCGAACCCGCGATGGATGATCTCGACGAGCCAGCGCGTCGCCTTCCACGCCAGGGTGAACTGCTCCTCCTGCGTGCCGTGATCCTGCGGCCGCAGCAGGGCGTTGCCCCCGAAGGCGATGACCGCCACCGGCCGCCGCGAGTCCTTCCGCTCTGTCACAAGGCCTCCGGCCAACGCGGGGAGTGCCCGCTTGGAGGAGGGCGATTGTGCTTGCCCGGCACAAGGAAGTCAAGGTGAGCGCGAGCCAGCGCCCCCGCGGGGCGGACCTCCTCCGCGCTCAGCTTTCGCCCGGTCGGTCCTCGCTCGGGCCGGCGCGGAACACGCGCCCCTTCCCGCTCGCCTTCGCGCGGTACAGCGCGGCGTCGGCGCGGGCGAGCAGCTCCGACGACTCGCTCGCGTCCGCGGGGAAGCAGGCGACGCCGGCGCTCGCGCCCAGCGCGGCGCCGCTCTCGCCGCGCGGCAGCTCGCACGTCGCGTCGAGCACCGCCGCCACGAACCCCTCGGTGGCGGCGACCGCGCGCTCCGGCTTGGTGAACGGGATGACGATGCAGAACTCGTCGCCGCCGAGGCGGGCGACCAGATCCGCCGCCCGGGCGCGACCGCGCAGCGCGGCGCCGACGGTGCAGAGCGCAACGTCGCCCGCCGGGTGACCGCACGCATCGTTGTAGGCCTTGAACCCGTCGAGGTCCATCATGATCACGGCGAGCGGCTGGCCGCTGCGCCGGGCGAGCGAGAGGTAGCGGCCAAGCTCCACCTCCAGGCCCAGGCGGTTCGCCAGCCCGGTGAGCGGGTCGCGGTTGGCCAGGTCGCGCAGGAGGCGGTTGGCCTGCTCGAGCTGCCGCGTCCGCTCGAGCACCTGGTGATCGAGCTCGGCGGCGACCCGCTGCTGCTCGGCGCGTGCCAACTCCAGCTGCTCCGATGCCCGGTTGAACGCACGCGAGAGACGGCGGACGGAGGTCGGTCCGCGCTCGCCGTGACGCGTCTCGAGCTTGCCGCGGCCGAGCTGCGCCATGCTGTCCCCGAGCTCGGCGAGCGGGCGCGAGAACGCGCTGGCGACCATCGCAGCCAGTGCCAGGCCGCCCGCCGCCGCGACCCCGAGTGCGACCAGGAGGAACAGGCGGAAGCGTTCGAAAGGGAGCAGGAACGGCCGCCGGTCGAGAAGCAGCCAGGCTCCGCCGATCTCGTCCTTGCCGTGGCGGAGGCGGCGGAACTGCGCCGCGGCGGACGCCTCCTCCGCCTCGACCACGACCTCGGCGTGCTCGTCGGCCGGCCACCCGCCGAGCTCGGCCCGACGCGCGATCGCCTCCGGCTCCGCCGCCACGAGGTTGCGGGCCGCGTCGAAGACGACCACGCCGACCATGCCGGTCTCGACCACCACCAGCTTCGCGGCCTGGCGCACGCCCTCCCCGTCCGCGGGTTCGAGGGACGGGCGCAGGCGCTCCGCCACGACGGTGGCGAGGGCGTCCGCGGTCGATCCGACGATGCGCCGCTCCTCGCTCCGGCGCAGCTTCTCGCTCGCCGTCCAGACCGCCGCGCCGAGGATCAGGAGCGCGGCGAGAGTCGTCGCCTGGACGCGGGCGCGCAGCGACCAGGACCGCTTCATTTGCGTTCAGTATAAGCCCCACTCGTGCATCAAGTGGGCGACGCGACGCCGGACGCGCCCGCCCGCGCGGGCAGCGCGAATCGGGGGTTCGTCGCAGGCATGTCACAATGGCGGCATGGACGAATTCGTCCATCCGCTCACCGGCCGCTACGCCTCGCTCGCGATGCGCCGCCTGTTCTCGCCGCGCGTCAAGTTCGGCCTCTGGCGCCGCCTCTGGCTCGAGCTGATGCGCGCCGAGCGCGACCTCGGCGTCGCGATCCCGGCGCAGGCGCTCGAGCAGCTCGCCACCCACCTCGATCCGTCCGAGGCCGAGCTCGCGCGCGCCGCCGCGCTCGAGCGCGAGACGCGGCATGACGTGATGGCGCACATCCGCGCCCTCGCCGAGGTCGCGCCCGCCGCCGGGCCGTTCCTCCACCTCGGCGCGACCTCGGCGTACGTCACCGACAACGCCGACCTCGTGATCCTGCGCGACGCCGCCGGCATGGTGACGCAGCGCGCCGCGCGCGTGGTCGCGGCGCTGGCGGACTTCGCGCGGCGGCACCGCGCGCTCGCCTGCCTCGGCCACACCCACTTCCAGCCCGCCCAGCCCACCACCGTCGGCAAGCGCGCCTGCCTGTGGCTCTACGACCTGCTGCTCGACCTCGACCGGCTCGAGTTCGAGCGCGGCCGCCTCTTGCTGCGCGGCGCCAAGGGGACGACCGGCACTCAGGCCTCGTTCCTCCAGCTCCTCGGCGACGGCGCGAAGGTGGACGAGCTCGACCGCCGCGTCGCCGCCGCGTTCGGATTCCCCGGCGCCTACCCGGTGGCCGGCCAGACCTCGCCGCGCAAGCCCGAGTTCTACCTGCTGGGAAGCCTCTCCGGCGTCGCCCAGTCGGCGACCAAGTTCGCCACCGACGTGCGCCTGCTCTCGCGCCTCAAGGAGCTCGACGAGCCGATCGCGGCCGGCCAGGTGGGCTCGTCGGCGATGCCGTACAAGCACAACCCGATGCGCTGCGAGCGCGTCTGCGGCCTCGCCCGCTACCTCATCTCGCTCGAGGCGAACGCCGCCTGGACCGACGCCTCGCAGTGGCTCGAGCGCACGCTCGACGACTCCGCCAACCGCCGCCTCGCGCTTCCCGAGGCGTTCCTCGCCGCCGACGCGATCCTCCTCCTCTGGCACGCGGTCGCGGCGGGCCTCGTGGTGCACCCGGCGATGGTGCGGCGCAACCTCGAGGACGAGCTGCCGTTCATGGCCAGCGAGGAGATCCTCCTCGCCGGCGCCGCGCGCGGCGGCGACCGCCAGGCGCTCCACGAGAAGCTGCGAGTGCTCTCCCGCGAGGCGGGCCGCCGGGTGAAGGACGGCGGCGAGCCCAACCCGCTCCTCGCCCTGATCGCCGCGGAGCCGGGGTTCGGCCTCGACGCGGCTGCGCTCGCGGCTCTGCTCGACGCCGGCCGGTTCGTCGGCCGGGCGCCGGAGCAGGTCGACGAGTTCCTCGCCGCGACCGTCCAGCCGTGGCTCGATGCGCATCCGGTCGCGGTCGCCGACGAGGAGCCGGAGATCTAGGGAAGGCCAGGCGTGCCGATCCCCCCCCGCCCGGGCCGCGCCGCGTGGTCGCTCGCCGCGGCCGTGGCCGGCGCGGCGGCCCTCGTCGTCTCGGGCTGCGCCAGCAGCCGGGGCGGGACGCGGCCCCCCCGCACGCCGCAGCGGACCGACGTGTCGTCGGCGGCGACGGGGAAGATCATCGAGGAGGGGATCGCCTCGTGGTACGGCGAGCCCTACCACGGACGGCCGACCGCGTCCGGTCCCCGCTACGATATGTGGGCGATGACCGCCGCGCACCGCACCCTCCCGTTCGGCACCCGGCTGCGCGTGCACAACCTCGCCAACGGCCGCGACGCCGACGTCGTGGTCAACGACCGCGGCCCGTTCGTGGCCGGCCGCATCCTCGACCTCTCGCGCGCCGCCGCGGAACAGCTCGGCGCGGTCGACCCCGGCGTGATCCCGGTCCGCCTCGAGCTCCTCCAGCTCGGCGACGGGATGCCGGACGAGCCGTGCTGGGAGGTCCAGGTCGGGGCGTTCGCCCGCACCGAGAACGCCGAGCGCGCCCGCGCCAGGCTCGAGGGCCGCCGCCTCACGACCCGGTTCGCCCCCGCCGGAGGCGGCCTCACGCGCGTACGCGCAACCGGCATCCGCGGCAAGGCGAGCGCCGAGGAGCTGGCCCGCTCGCTCGCCGCCGACTTCCCCGGCGCGGTCGCGGTGCCGTGCGGAGGCGGCTGGTGAGGGCGCGCGCGATCGCCGCGGCGCTCGCCCTCCTCGCCGCCGCGGCTGCGCGCGCGGACGAGCCGCAGCCGATCGTCGTCAAGCAGCTCCCCGCCTCGCTCGCCGGCACGTGGCTGTTCCGCGTCGGCCACGACCCCGCCTTCGCCAGCCCGTTCCGCGAGCGCCGCAACTGGGGCACGATCCGGGTG